>JAWXUR010000111.1:0-5730 GCA_044426265.1 Clostridia bacterium | reverse complement strand
CGCCGCAAACTGAGCAAGTTGCCGTTTGGGTGCCTTTTGTTGTTGCAGTTGACTCGGTTGTGGTTACCCATGAACCATAGCTGTGACCAGTTGCTGGAATTGTTTCGGTGTAGGTGTCGCCACAAACTGAGCAAGTGTAAGTTGTTGAGCCAGTTGTTGTGCATGTTGCTGCTGCTGTTATTGTGCTTGTGTATGTGTGTCCATTAGCGCATGGATCTGTAGGCTCAGTGGTTGTTACATCATCTCCTCCAGATGTTGTGAAGGTGAAAGTTTCACTGTAATCACCGAAAACAGCTGTGCCGGTGGCTTTTGAGAATGTGTAAATGCAAAAACTATAAGTTGTGCCAGCAGTTAATCCAGTAATTTCATACTCGGTTTCAGCGCTATATAATGTTGTGAGTATAGTTTTTGAAGTGCCAACAACTTGATATACTTTGTAACCAGTTGCACCAGGATCTGCTTCCCATGTGAGCTTTATCCAAGTTTCGCCAGTTTGAGCTGTACAAACTGTGACAACCGTTGGATCGATAATTTCATCAGGGTCGGTGAGTGCCTTGTATTCGTCACTCAAATCACCATACGTTTTTGTTCCATCGGAGTTCATAACGAAAGCAGCAACTTTGAATGAGTACGACGTGCCTGCTTCAAGACCATCAATGCGAGCTGTTAAAGTGTCAGCACCAGCAACAATTTCAGCACTAACATATGAGCCGTTAACTAATTGATAAACTTCATAGCCATCAGCGCCGTCAATTTCATTCCAATTGAGTCGAATAGCATCAGTTGTGTTGGTGTACGTGGTGAGAACTACTTTGTCGAGCTCAATGGTTGAATCAGATGAACTTCCATCACTAGATAAAGTTTTAAATGAGAAAGTTTCACTGTAATCACCGAAAACAGCTGAGCCACTTGCTTTTGAGAATGTGAGGATTTTGTATCCATAAATTGTTGATGAATCTAAGTTTTCAACAAGGTAAGTTGTTTCAAAATCATATAAAGTTGTTAAAAGGGTGCTAACTCCGTTAACAACTTGATAAACCTTATATCCAGTTGCACCAGGGTCGGCTGTCCAGTTTAATTCAATCCATGTTGAACCAGTTTGAGCCGTGATTGATTCAACATAAGTAGGTGAGAGATAATCAAGCTCTTGAGTGATTTTATCACCACAAATTGAGCAAGTTGCTGTTTGAATTTCTTTAGTTGTTGCACTCGCAGGTGTTGTTGTTACCCAAGCTGAGTATGAATGTTCAGTAGTAGGAATTTCCACCGTATAAACACTTTGACAATCGTTACAAGTGCAAGTGATTATGCCAACTAGAGAACAAGTTGCTTCTCTTGTGATTTCTTGAGTCACATTTAAATGCTCAGCCATCGGAATTTCTTCAACATGAACATATTGGCAATCTTGGCAAGTGTAACTAATTAATCCGGTTTGCGAGCAGGTTGCTTCTTGAATTAATGTGCCAGCATCATAATTATGTGCTTTAACATCGATGATTTGAATATAAACATCACCGCAATCTTTGCAAGTATATGTGATATAACCGCTCAATGTGCAAGTTGCTTCACGAGAATCAGTGATTTCGTAATCACATTTGCTATATTCATAATTATAAACAATTTCAACCCCAGTTGGATAAGCACCATCAGATTCATAGTAAATATCATTCCATTGAGCTTGCGAGCCAGCATAATATATAGTTTCTAAACTGTCACAATATCCAAACGTTTCTTCATAAATTCTTGTTATGCCAACAGGTAAAACAATAGTTTTTAAGTTAGAACAGTATCTAAAAATACCCCAAAAGAATTCGCTAACGTTTTCAGGGATTATTATTTCTTCTAAACTAGTGCAAAACATAAAAGCATAATAGTCAATTATATCTAATGAATCTGGCAAAGTAACTTTTGTTAAAGCAGTGCAATATTCAAAGCAGTTAGGTCCAATGTAAGTGATGCCTTCTTCAACAATTACTTCTAAAATTTTCCGACGATATGGTGTCCAAGTTGGTTCAGGGTATAATTCGCTGTAGCTAGCAAATTGATATGTTCCGCCAGTTCCGCTAATAGTTAAAACATAATAGTTGCTAATTGTCCAAGTTGCGTTATCACCGCAAATTCCTGAATATATAACAACATTATCATAGCAGCTAGTGATAAGTATTAAGTCACTAATATTATATTCAAGCAATATTTCATTCCATTGCTCTGTGTCACCAACGTAATATATTATTTCAAGATGATCAGGTAAAGCGTTATTTCCTAAAAGTGACAATGATTCTGGAATTGTGATGTTTTCAATAGCACTGCAATTATTAAAAGCATACGCTCCTAAAGTTTGTAATGAATCGTTTAAAGTTAAATCTTGCAACTCAGTGCAGTAATAAAAAGCATAATCGCCAATTGAAATGATGTTATCAGTTAGTTCAATGTATTGTAAAACATTACAATAGTAAAAAGCATAGTTTCCAATTTCAGTTAAATTAGCAGGTAAATCAATGTTTTTTAGTGCATAGCATTTATAAAAAGCGTAATTACCAATCGAGGTTATATCGTCATTAAGTGTTACGCTTTCTAATTTTGTACAATTAGAAAATAAGTAATCAGGAACTTGTGTGATGCCAGATCCGATAACTGCAGATTTTAAATTATAGCAAGAATTAAAAGCATAGTTGCCTATTGAAGTTACTGAATCAGGCACGTCAATAGTTTCAAAAGCACAACCACTAAAAGCTTCTCTACCAATATATTGAACACTGTTTCCAAGAGTGATGTTAGCCAATTCAGAACAAGATTTAAAAGCATAATCACATATATAAATCAAAGAATTGGAAAGCTCAACCGTTTCAAGATAATAACAAGATTCAAAAGCAGATTCGCCGATAATCAAAACAGAATCAGGTATAGATATGCTTATCATATCACTTTTGTACCTAAAAGCAGAATTTGCAATGGCGATAGTTCCATCAATAAGTTCGATTTCAGCCTCGCTGTCCATTGTGCCTTTATAGCAAAGAGCAACCTTGCCTACGTACACAACACCACTTGATTGAGAATCATACCAAGAAGTTGAATCAAAGGCATCATACTCAATATATAAGGCCGAATCAGGTAAATCTATTGTTGATAATTTAGAACAATAATAAAAAGCGCAAGAGCCAATAGTTGTTAATGAATCTGAAAATTCAACATTTGATAATGATGTGCAATAATAAAATGCGTATTGACCAATTTCTTTAACCGAGTCTGAAAAAACTACACTTGTTAATTTACTAGCATTTTCAAAAGCATAAGCTGCAATTGTTTCAACACCGTCAGGCACTATGTAAGAAGTTTCGGTGCTACCAGTAGGGTATAAAACCAAGGTTGATAAATCTTTAGTAAATAAAACACCATCAACACAAGTGAAATATTTGTTATCAGAAGAAATTTCAATTGAAGTTAAAGAGCTACTACCTTTACCATTACTACCATAAAATGCAAATGCGCCCTCTCCAATTGAGCTTAAAGAAGCTCCAAGGCTAATGCTCGTGAGATAGCTAAATGCGAAACAGTCTTCACCAATAGATATAACGTTGTCAGGTATTTCGATAGTTTTTAAATATGTGCAACAACTAAAAGCGTATTCTCCAATCACTTCTAAAGACTCAGGCAAATCAACGCTTGAGAAGTCACAATTATAAAAAGCATAATCGCCTATACCTTTTAAAGAATCGGGAAGAGAAACAGTTGTCATGTGAGAATTATAAAATGCATTATCAGCAATTGCAATTGTGCCTTCTTTTATAACAAGCTCATTAAAATCGCTAGAGTATTCGTAACTATAGGCAATTTTATCGATGTATTTGACAGCTTCATCTGATTGACTTGTGTAAGCAAGTGTTCCATCAAATGATGAATCGCCTAAACTAATAACAGAGTCAGCCAAAGAAACAACAGCCAAATTAGAGTAGCCATAAAAAGCTGCTTCAAATATTGAAGTAATGCCATCAAGAACAACAAGCTCGCAAATATCATCTTTATAATCCGACCATGTCCGTGAAGTTACTTCGCCACTGCCATAAATAGTGAGCACAAAATCTTCACTTAAACTCCATGTTGCATTATCACCGCAAATTCCAGTGTCAATTGGTTGACCAGGAGTGTAATTATAAGTGATAGTTCCTCTAGTTAAATAATTGCTTGAGCCAATAGAAATGCTATTAAACTGTGTTTGTGTACCTTCGTAAAAGACATATTTAATATTTGATAAAGAACCAAAAGCTGAATCTCCAATTGTTATAACAGACACTGGAAGATAAACACTTTCTATGCTAGTACATCCATAAAAAGCTCCTTTGCTTATCTCTGTGACACCGCTAGGAATTGATATAGTAGTAAGAGAAGAACAGCCAGTAAAACAATATAAATCTATTTGTGTCAAAGTTTCTGGGAGCTCAAGGTTAGTTAATTTTGAGCAACTAGCAAAAGTATAATATTCAAGGATTTGCAGCGAATTTCCAAGATAAACGTATGATAAGTTCGAGCAATATCTAAAAGCATTTGAACCTAAAGTTAAAAATTCATCTGATAAAACAACACTGGTTAAGCTTGAACAATTATAAAAAGCGCTAGTACCGATACTAGTTAACGTTTCAGGAAAATTAATTTGTGATAAACTTGAGCAATTATAAAAAGCATAATCGCCGATGCTTGTTAAACAACTGCCAAGATAAACACTATTTAAGTTGCTACATTTGTAAAATGCATATGAGCCAACATCATAAAGATTTTCTGGAAAAGTTACGCTAGTCAAGCTTGTGCAATAATAAAAAGCACAATTGCCAACGCTAGTAACTGATTGAGGAATTGAAACACTAACCAAATTAGAGCAGTCATAAAAAGCGTAGCTTACTATTTCAGTTGCACCATCTTGGATAATTACGCTTGTGATTTGATCAACATAACTATACCAAGGTATGCTTGAAGTTGAATAATAATTTGTGCCTTCTTGAGAACCGCTCAAAATAAGCATGCCATCGCTTAAAATCCACGAGGAATCTGAACCATAACTTCCGCTATATATTGATGAAGCGGCAGTTGCTTGTGTGCTGACAAACCAATTTGAAAAGTCAACTCCTAAAAATCCACTAAGTGGTACACTTGCTATCATAACAATTAGCGATAAAGAAACAGCAAGCGATTTTTTAATAAATTTAATCATTTAATAATCTCCTTTTTAATAAAAATATTTAATTCATTGAGCTTTTTTGTACATCGCTTCGCTTTCTCTGACGAAACTCATAAAAATCAATTTAATTAACTAGCTTATAAAATTAAATTTCGTATCTCATGAAAATTCAGTTTTGCTCAGAAAAAACAATACAAATAAGACTCTATTATTAAATATTTTACCATTAAAAGAAGTATATGTCAAGTTTTGATGATAAATAGGCGATTATAATGTTGATATTTAAAAAATGTGAATTTCAATTTAACTGACGAATTAAACTACCGTAATTAAAAGAGGGAAGTTAAATGTATAATACAATTATAACTCCAGCAAAAACAAAAAATCAAAATTAAGCTGTTTAAATTGAAACAGTCGTACCTTTTTGGCGGTAAACCGCCAAAAAACTGTACACCCAAAACAAAGCAAAACCTAAAAGGCAGCACCTCAAAAGAAGTGCTGCCTAAAATCATATTCAAATCAATAAATCAATCCAAAACACCATGCATAGCATTATTTTT
>JAWXUR010000110.1:0-5770 GCA_044426265.1 Clostridia bacterium | reverse complement strand
AAACACGAATAAATCCCAACGTCGGCACGACACAGGGGTCGTGCCCTACAGTTTGCAGAAACCTGCAGAAAACATTTTTGAAATCGTAGTGGAGGGGTTCTGCTCAAGCGTGTTGATTAGAGATTTTTGAGCGTTAATTTGTAGGGGGCGTCAAGGAAGCACCCCCTACAATTTTAAATTTATGTTATCGATTTTACATTGATGTAATGGGAAATTTTGCCGCCGTTCTTGGGAGGGGAAACCCCTCCCCTACGTGGTTTATTTTTTGGTTTTTTGTTTATTTTTTAAGTTTTTTTGCCGTTGGTTTTGGGTTTTGGTGGTGTTTTTAATTTTTTGCGTAGGGGAGGGGTTTCCCCTCCCGAAGAACGGCGGTCGGTTTTCCGTTACCGCAATGTTAAATCGATAACGAAAATTTAAATTGTAGGAAAAATTGAGATTTTTCCCTAATCAACACGCTTGGGTTCTACCCCTCCTTGTAACGGCGGAGATTTACCCAGTCACATCAATTTTCAAGCGATAACAAACTCTTTTTCGCTTGCGAAAAATGTACGCCAAGAAAACTAAAAAATTCAAACGAAAAAAATCGAGCCTATCGCAAATTTTCTGCGGTAGGCTCGTTAGGTTTTATTTGAATTTGTGTTTATTTAAAAACTGGTTGCTCTGGGAAAGCTGGTTGATCAGGAATTTCAGGTGTTGAAGTTACAGAAGTGATAACTGGAGGCTCTGCTGGAGCTTCTTCTTTTTTATCTTCTTTTTTAACTTCTTCAACTGGAGCAGCTTTTTCGTCCTTAGCTTTTTCTTCCTTAGCTTTTTGGGCAGCCTCTTTAGCAGCTTTTTTTGCAGCTTCGTCAGCGGCTCTTTTTGCAGCTTCTGCAGCAGCTTGTGCTTTCGCTTGAGCTAAAACGTTAAGAATAACTTCTTGAGATGGGCGGAAAATACTTTCACGGTCTGACATTTGTTGAATTAACTTGATGCCCTCTGCGATGCCTTTGAAAATAAGTGCAAAAGCGAGTGACACAACAACACTAATCGAGCCGAAAACTAAGCTTAAGCTATCGCTTGCCACATATAAAGCAATGCCGAAAATAACTCCGAGCACAACAATTGCGAGGGAAGCTTTGTTTAAAATTTCTGCAACAGTGTTTCTGCCAACTTTACCAACTTGAGTATGAGCCTTCACAAGAGCCTCATATTCATCATCTGTTACGATAAGCGCTGTTGATTTTTGTTTCTTCGTTTTTGGTGTTACAAGACCCCAGTTAATAAGATCTTCTTCTCTTTTTTTGTAATACTCAACTATTTGCTGCTTGTTTAACTCATTAATTTTGCTTTCAACTTGTGCTAACATTTCAATTACCCCTTTTCAAAAAAATTGTTTATTAGTGATTTTTATGCAATATATCTTTAAAATAATTTTATCACATTTTATTGCATTATTCAAGAGAAAAAGTGAAATAATTTTATACTTTTAATATAATTTGTTTTTAAAACTAATTTGAGATAAATTTGAAGTGTCATATCGTTTGAATAATGTGATAAAAATTATCTAATTAAAGACAAATTTTAATCAAATGGCTTTTTATATTGCAATTTGTTTTTTTTAGTGATATAATGTAATTTAACTTGGCTAGCTATTGGTTTAAGGATATTGACTAAACTAATAGGTGGCTAATGAAGTGGCGATAAACAAAGCCATTGCAAATTCTCACAGTTTTTACTAACTTTTATGGAGGTGTTTCTTTTGAGCAAAAAGAAAAACGACGATTTACAAAACCCAATTGAAGAAAACTTAGAATCACAGCAAGAAACAACAGGTGAACAACTTAAAGCGATCTCATTTGACGAACTTGAAAATGAGTTGAATGAAATCAAAGAACTTTTTGAAGATGAGCTTAACTCAGATGAAGACGAACTCAGCTTCTCAAGTGAAGTTAATCAAATTCAAGAACTAGATGACATTGATGAAATTTTAGGCGAAATGCAAGATGAAGAAGAATTAACACAAGAAATCGAAGAAACTGAAGAAGAGCTTCCAGACTTAAGTGATGTTGATGAAAATCTTATCTGCGAAAACTGCCACAAAAGACTCAAGTCAACTCTTTATGAAGAAGACTATCCATTTTGCGATGTTTGCATTGAAGAACTCGCAGCAAATTATAAATTCCCACTTAGAATTTTAGGCGTACTTTCATTGCTCGTTGTGTTTGTTGCAACGTTTTTCTGTGGCTATTTAGCAATTGATGAGCAAGACTCTTATGTAAGCCTTCAAAACGCTCAAGCTTATTATGATGATGCAATGCTTTTATCAGCTGTTGACATTTATAATGATTACTTAAGCACAATTTTATATTCAACAGAAGAAACTGTGTCAGTTTCAAGAAAAGCAATTAAAAACTTTGCCGAAATCTTTGTTTATAATGGTCAATATGAATATGCAGTTCAAGTTATTGAAATGTTTTATGATGAAGAAGCTTTAGCAAAACCATGGAACAGTGATCTTCAATACTTCATCACTTTAGCTGATGAATTAACTTTAATTTCAACAACTCTTTATAATTCAGTTGGTGAATACCTTGATGGTACAGTTGAATTTGACTTAGATGAGCAAATCGCTGTTTTGGAAGCTTTGCTTGAAGTTAACCCAGTTGAAGAGGGTGACAGCGAAACACTCGAAGCTTATCCACAAATTTTCATTGAATATTATAAATTTATCATGATGTCACTCGCTGAAGTTGATTATGAAGACCAACTCGCTCAACTTGAAATTGTTGATTCAATGGGCGATGGTTATGAATGGCTTTATTTAACTGACATTTGGGCAATTCAAATGTATCTTGGCGACACTGATTCAGCTGAGCTATATTTTGAGCGTTGCCTCGAATCTAACATTCAAGACACAACTGCATACTATGCTTACGCATCAGTTTTCCGCTATTTAGATGATGGCATTGACACTGAAACTATGCTCGAAATCTGCGCACAAGCTGCTGAAGTAGCTTTAGAGGACGATTACACAATGAATCCAGTTTTCGCAATTTGTTATTTACTCGAAGATGACGTTGATTCAGCTCTTGCAACGATGGAAGAAATGATTAACGCTGGTTCGTACACCCTTCAAGGCTGCAACTTATATGCTCTTTGCTGCTACCTCGCAGGCGATGATACTGGTTATGATAGCATGATTGAAGTTCTTGAAGCAAATGGTTATGAACTTAGTGAATATGTACAAGCGTACCAAAATGGAGAAATGACACTTGAAGAAGTTCTTTCAACACAGGGAGGAGATATCTAATGGAAAAAATTTATGTAGCACTTAAACATCTTACTTTTCCAGCTGGTTTAATTAGAGCCATGGTTGAGCAATCAGTATGTAAAAACTATAAGATTGAAATTGATGATAATAAGCCACTGAGAAATGATGAGCTAGCAAGTCACATTGAACATGATTTTGCACAAAGTGCACTTTCAGCTTTCGCAATTTGCTTTAGACCATTTTTCATCTGCTCAATTCTCGCTTTTTTAGTTGGAATTGTGCCAACTATCTCACTTCTTTATTTCCAAATTTTCTCATTCCCAACAATCGCAGTGCAAATCATTGCACTTTGGCTTGCTGTTTCACTCGCAACAAACTGCTTCCCATTAGTGGAAGATGCGATGAATATGTGGGAAAAATTATATAAGCAAAAAAGCAACATCTTACTAAAAATCGTGTGTTTCCCAGGCGCTGTAATTTGTTATATCGGCGCTTATTTAGAGAAATACAACGTTTCAATTATCATGATGTTCGGCATCATGATTGCAATTTTCATGTATTAATTTGCAATAATTAAATAGTTAAACAGCTGCGAAGATAGAAATTTTCGCAGCTGTTTTGTCGAGCTGCCTCGACACGCTCGCCGCTGGGCGTAACTTTTGCTCGCACAAAAGTAACCAAAATGCGTTTTGTGGAGATGGGTCGATTACGGCGGACGAAATTGCAAGCAATTTGTCACACCGCACTCTCTACTCAATGAAAATTTAATGAGTTGGGCTTTTTGTGCTACTTCCTTTTGCCGAATTTTGCTGTCTATTAGTAAACAAGTTTACTAATAGCCTTATACGTCGAACCTTATCGCTTTTCCCCAACCGATGAACCATTGGTTAGTTGGGTTTAGGGTGCATTTCCCCTTAAGTTGCTTGCGTTGGGCACTATCTCCGTAGGGGAGTGGGTTCTACCCCTCCCTGTTCCCAATTCCACCCAATTTAATGCAAACAGCATGGGTGTGGTTTGCGTTATCGATTTAAATGTGATATTGTGGAAAACTCACCGCCGTTTCTGGGAGGGGTTCTACTCAAGCGTGTTGATTAGGGAATTTTGAGTGTTAATTTGTAGGGGACGGCATCCTTGACGTCCCAGGGTTTAACGCATATTTTAATGAAAACGGCGAATTTTTTGATTTTTTGTTATCGATTTTATGTTGATGTGGTGGGTGGGTTTGTTGCCGTTCTTCGGAAGGGGAAACCCCTCCCCTACGCAAAAATTTTAAAACACCGCCAAAAACCCAAAAACCAACGGCAAAAAAATCTAAAAATAAACAAAAAACCAAAAAATAAACCACGTAGGGGAGGGGTTTCCCTCCCAAGAACGGCGGTGGGTTTTCCGTTACCGCAATGTTAAATCGATAACAAAAATTAAAATTGTACGCAGGAAAAATTGAGATTTTTCCTAATCAACACGTATGGGTTCTACTCCTCCCCGAAACGGCGGTGATTTTTCCATTACATCAAATCAAAATCGATAACAAAAAAATCAACAACAAAAAAATAAATTTTTCCAACAAATAAAAACATAACGATGGAACATAATATTAATGGATTAAAAAATCCAACATTCGAATATGAACCATTTTGTATTTTAAAAAGGGGAAAATATCATGTATAATCAAGATCAAAAAAACAACTGTCCATCTTTTAATGGGCCATGCAACAATGAAAGACCAAGTCAAGACCCATCATGTCAACAAGAAAACTATTGCCCAGGCAAAAACAAAAAGAACAACAAACCTTGCGGCAAAAACAAAAATCAAAACAACTATTAATTTTATTTGATGAGGGTAGATATTTAGTTTAAGCTTCTTTTATTTGAGAAATTTTAATTTATTATCTATTCATAGCGCATGAAGATGCAAAAACGGCTGCGATTTTTTTCGCAGCCGTTTTTCCGATTTTGCACCCCATTGCACCCTTAATAATTTAAGAAAAAAATATTTCAAATATAGCATATACTGCCATTAAAATAAAAGAAATTATATAAACGTAAAGTGAAAAATTATTGTTACTATTTTTGGTTGCCAATCTTTGCGCTTCACAATCTTCGCAAGTGCAATAAATATCATCATCTTTATCTCCATAATCATCGTCCATTTCAATGTCGTAAGATAATAATTGAGCGCTTGCCGTGTTGCTTTCAATTGCCCCAACAGCAACAATATTCGCTTGCAAGCTAATAAGCATAAGCATACATAAAACAAAACTCTTAACTAAACCCAAACCGAATTTTTTCATCTTTGCACTTCCTTTTTTTCGTAAAACTAAAAACATCTTCCTTACACTTAAAGTATAACCCCACAAAAACAACAAGTCAAGATAAATAAATCAAAGCAGCGAGCACGCTCCAAAATTTGGGAGTGTACTCGCTGCACTTGTTTTATAATTCTTTTTTAGAATTTTGTTTTCTTTCAAAAACCTTGTTATTGAACTTTTCAAAGCAATATTTTGTCACTAAAACGCC
>JAWXUR010000109.1:0-5849 GCA_044426265.1 Clostridia bacterium | reverse complement strand
CAAAAAAATGGCATTTTCTTTTTTTCTGTAAAAAAAGAAAAACAAAAAAAGCATTCAAGGAAGTATCCTTGAAAATCCTCTCGCACTGCGGTGGCTTTCTTTGGGTTTGGTACTGGATTTTGGGTTTGTTGTTTTTCTTTTTGTTTTTTTGGTTTTTACCTCGATTTTTTAATTATCAATCTATTTCCCACTTAAGTTGCTTGCATTGGGGCCGTGCCCTACAATTTCCACAACGTCGAAAATCCTTAAGTTCCCAAGTATGGGGTTATCCCTACAGTTGCTGTGATTTTTTTGACGATGGGGTGTTTCGTTCGCTGCGGCGAGCGCCTTAAGGCTCTGCCTTAAGAAACCGCAATTTTTTTAAAAAATTGAGTAAAATTTTGCTTGCTTTTTTCAATTTCATTTGGTTCGTCAGTGTGAGCGAAGCGGTGTACAAAAAAATCAAAACATAAAACCGCACCAGTGTACTGATTAATCATCAGTTTACCAGTACGGTTTTTATCTTTAATTAAACATTGAAAAGGAAATTTACAACATCTCCATCTTTCATAACATACTCTTTGCCCTCAGATTTAACAAGACCTTTTTCCTTGGCTGCAACCATAGAGCCACACTCAACAAGGTTATCAAAAGAAACAATCTCAGCACGAATGAAGCCACGCTCAAAGTCTGAGTGGATTTTACCAGCCGCACCAGGTGCTTTTGTGCCTTTTGTGATTGTCCAAGCACGAACCTCAGTTGGACCAGCTGTCAGATATGAGATTAAGCCTAAAAGACTATAACTTCTTTGAATGAGCAAGTCAAGACCACTCTTGTCAACACCTAAATCAGTGAGGAACATCTCTTTATCTTCTTTTGAAAGTGATGAAATTTCAGCCTCAAGACCAGCGCAAATTGGAAGAACTTCAGCGCCCTCAGCAGCAGCGATTTCTTGAACGACTTTGTAGTTTTCGTTCTCGTCAATGCCACTCACAAAATCAGCTTCGCTCATGTTACAAGCGTAAATGATTGGTTTTGAAGTGAGGAGTGCAACAGTGCTAAGAATTTCTTGCTCTGTTTCGTCTAAATCCATGCTTCTTGCAGGTTTTTCACTCTCCAAAACTTCCTTAAGGCTATTCAAAAACTCAAGCTCAATAGCTAAGCTCTTATCGCCTTTTAAGTTTTTGTTAGTTCTAGCAATTCTTCTTTCAACCATTTCAATATCTGATAAGATAAGCTCAAGATTGATAGTTTCGATATCTCTTTTTGCATCGATACTGCCGTCAACGTGAACAATGTCATCATCTTCAAAGCAGCGAACAACGTGGATAATTGCATCAACTTCACGAATGTTTGCAAGGAATTTGTTTCCAAGACCCTCACCTTTTGATGCACCCTTAACAAGACCAGCAATGTCAACAAATTCAATTGAAGCAGGTGAGAATTTTTTTGGAACATACATTTGTGAAAGTTTATCTAAACGCTCATCTGGAACGTTCACAATGCCCACATTTGGGTCGATTGTGCAAAACGCATAGTTAGCAGATTGTGCGCCAGCGTTTGTGATTGCGTTAAAAAGTGTGCTTTTACCAACATTTGGTAAGCCTACAATACCTAATTTCATTTTATGTAACCTCGTCGATTATTTTTCTTGTATTTTTTTATTTAGTAGCAGCTTGAAGAGCTTGCTCGATATCTGCAATGATGTCATCAGCATCTTCAATGCCAACAGAAAGACGCACTAAGTCAGGTTTAACGCCACAAGCAACTAATTGATCATCAGTGAGTTGACGGTGAGTTGTGCTTGCTGGGTGAAGTGCGCAAGTTTTGCTATCTGCAACATGGGTTGCAATGCTTGCAAGTTTAAGTGAATCCATGAAAACAGTTGCGCTTTGTTTTCCGCCTTTAACGCCGAAAGAAATAACGCCACAAGTTCCATTTGGCATATATTTTTTAGCAAGTTCATATTGAGCATCACTTTCAAGTGATGGATAAGAAACCCAGCTAACTAAATCATTAGCTTCAAGATACTTAGCGATTTTAAGAGCATTTTCACAATGCTTTTTCATTCTAATTTCAAGAGTTTCAAGTCCAGTTGCTAAAAGGAAAGAGTTTTGTGGGCTTGGTGTACAGCCCAAATCTCTCATTAATTGAACAACGCATTTTGTCACATAAGCACCTTTGCCAAAGCTTTCAGTATATGTTAAGCCGTGGTAAGATTCATCTGGAGTTGTGAGCCCAGGGAATTTGTCGTTTTGAGTCCAGTCGAAGTTACCGCTATCGATAATTGCGCCACCAACAGAAGTTGCGTGTCCGTCCATATATTTTGTGGTTGAGTGAGTTGCGATATCAACACCAAAAGCAAAAACATTGCAATTAATTGGAGTAGGGAAGGTGTTATCAACGATGAGTGGAACACCATGAGAGTGAGCAGCATTTGCGAATTTTTCAATGTCTAACACTTGAAGTGATGGGTTAGAAAGAGTTTCAGCAAAAACAGCTTTTGTGTTATCTTGGAAAAGACTCTCGATTTCCTCGGCACTTGCGCTAGGATCAACGAAAGTGAAATCAATGCCCATTTTTCTCATAGTCACGTTGAAAAGGTTGAAAGTTCCGCCATAAATCGCAGTGCTTGCAATAACGTGATCACCAGCTGAGCAAATGTTGAAAATTGCGAAGAAGTTAGCCGCTTGTCCTGAAGAAGTTAAAAGCCCAGCCACGCCGCCTTCAAGGTCAGTGATACGAGCAGCAACAGCATCAGAAGTTGGGTTTTGAAGTCTTGAATAAAAATATCCACTAGCTTCAAGGTCAAAGAGTTTGCCCATTTCAACGCTTGATTCATATCTGAAAGTTGTGCTTTGAACAATTGGAATACAGCGAGGTTCGCCATTTTTTGGTGTATAGCCAGAATGCAGGCATTTTGTGCCTAATTTATAATCACTCATTATATTTACCTCCGAAAGTTTAAAATAGCCAATTTTGATAATAGTCGAAAAAGTACGACTTAAGTAATTATATTATATTTAGCTAAATAAGTCAATAGAAAAGCAAATATTGAGCAGTTTTCATTTCATTTTGAGGCTTTCTTGGGCGTACAGTTTTTTGGCGGTTAACCGCCAAAAAAAGTACGACCACCGATGAGCTTGATTTTCAAAGTCAAACAGAAAAAACAGCAGCTTCTTTTTCCTCAAATTTGATAGTTTCATCAGCTAGGGTGCAAAGATATTTTTTGCCGTTTTTGATGTTGCCGCTTAATAGCTCTTCGCTAAGTGAATCTTCGATTTTTCGCTGAATTTCTCTTTTTATAGCTCTTGCACCATAGTCAGCATCAAAGCCGTTTTTGCAAATCCAGCTCACAATTTCATCAGAAAATTCAAGCTCAATTTCAATTGCTTTGAGCCTTGTTTGAAGTCCAGCTAAAATAATTCGAGTGATTTTTTCGATATGCTCTTGGCTTAGTTTATGAAAAACAATCATTTCATCAACACGATTTAAAAATTCAGGTTTAAACGTTTTCTTTAATTCTTTCAACACCCGCTCACTGATTTTTGTTTGAGAAATTCCCAAACCTTTTTCACTCGAAAAACCAATGCTTCTGCCCTCGCCACAGATTGTTTTTGCGCCTAAATTTGAAGTCATGATGATAACAGTGTTTAAAAAGCTGACTTTGATGCCTTGCGAATCAGTGAGCTGACCATCATCTAAAATTTGCAAAAATATATTAAACACATCGGGGTGAGCCTTTTCAATTTCATCAAACAAAACAATGCAATAAGGCTTTCTTCTCACTTTTTGAGTTAGCTGTCCAGATTCTTCATAGCCAACATAGCCAGGAGGTGAGCCGATGAGCCTTGAGATGTTTTGCTTTTGCATAAATTCAGACATATCAAATCGAATGAGGGCGTTTTCATCGCCAAACATTGCAACAGCAAGTGCCTTGCAAAGCCGAGTTTTTCCAACACCAGTTGGCCCTAAGAAAATAAAAGAACCCAGTGGCTTTTTAGGGTCGTTAATTCCACTTCTTGAGCGTCTAATCGCCTTTGTCACAGCGCTTACGGCGTCATCTTGACCAATGATTGTTTCGTGCAAAATGCTTTCAAGCTCGAGTAATCGTGTGCTTTCTTTTTGGCTTAGCTGTGTTAGCGGTATGCCTGTCCATGAAGAAACAATTTGAGCGATTTCGTTTGTTGTCACTTCATTAGTTTTGAGCTTTTCTTGCTCTTTCCACTTCGTTTTTTCGCTGTTGATTTTCAATATCAATGCCTTTTCTTCTTCACGAAGTTTTGTTGCCGTGTCGAAGTCTTCTTCGTCAATGCAAATCGATTTTTTTAGGCAAATTTTGCTCAAATCTTCTTGCAACTTTTTAATGTGTGGCGGTACGCAGTAAGAGCGAAGTCTAACCTTAGAGCACGCTTCGTCTAACAAATCTATCGCCTTATCTGGCAAAAATCTATCATTAATATATCTAGCTGAAAGCTCCACTGCAAACTTAATGCTGTTTTGGCTAATGATTACATCGTGGTGCAGTTCATATTTTGATTTTATGCCATTTAAGATTTCGATTGCCTGCGTTTGGCTTGGCTGTTCAACTTGAATTGGCTGAAATCTTCTTTCAAGCGCTGGATCTTTTTCAATGTGTTTAGTGTATTCTTTCAAAGTTGTTGCGCCGATAACTTGAAGCTCACTTCGAGCAAGTGACGGCTTTAAAATGTTTGCAGCGTCCACAGCACCCTCAGCCGAACCAGTGCCGATTAAATTGTGAACTTCGTCGATAAATAAGATGATGTTTGGATTGTGCACAACTTCATCAATGCAGCTTTTGATTCTTTCTTCAAAGTCACCACGATATTTTGTGCCAGCGACCATGCTAGTTAAATCAAGGCTAAGCAGTTTTTTGTTTGCTAAAAGCTCTGGCACATCTCCCAGAGCAATTTTCAATGCAAGCCCCTCAGCGATGGCAGTTTTGCCAACTCCAGGCTCACCGATTAAGCAAGGATTGTTTTTGCTGCGCCTTGCCAAAATTTGAATAACACGCTCAATCTCTTTTTCTCTGCCGATAACAGGGTCGATGTTTGAGTTCATCGCCTTTGTTGTGAGGTCTTGAGCAAATTTATCAAGGTTTGGAGTTTTGCTTTTGTGGTGCTTTTTAGGCTCAGCACTTTGCGTGTAAGTCGCTTTTGTGGCGGTTTTGCTCTTTAGCTCGTCTAAAATATCCATGGAGTTAACTCCAATTTCACCAATGATATATGAAGCCGAGCTTTCACCCTCTTTAATAAGTGAAAATAGCAAATGCTCAGAAGTTGTGTTTTCGCAGTTTGCTTCTTTTGCATAAGCGAGAGCATTTTCGATAATACGTTTACATCTAGCAGTGAAATCATTTGGCGTTAAAACTGTTGGAATGCCAATGCCAATGGTTTTTTTAACAATGTTTTCGCAGTTTAAAAATCTAACTCCCTTAGCATTTAACACAGTGGTCGCAACACCATTATCTTCACGAACGAGCCCTAAAAGCAGATGTTCGCTACCGATGAAAGTGTGACCAAAATTTTCCGCAATTTCAACAGCGGAGTTTAAAGCTCGATTAGCTTTTTCATTAAATCCAGTGAATTTATACATAAGTTTCTCCTTATAAAAAATAGATAAATATTTTGAGTTTGTGCTAACTTGGGAACTTCAGAGAAAATAGATTAATAATTAAAAAATCGAGGTAAAAAACAAAAAAACCAAAGAAAAACATCAAACCAAAATCTAGTACCAACCCCAAAGAAAGCCACCGCAGTGCGAGAGGATTTTCAAGGACACTTCCTTGAATGCTTTTTTTGTTTTTCTTTTTTTCCAGAAAAAAAGAAAATGCCATTTTTTTGGTTACT
>JAWXUR010000016.1:0-30300 GCA_044426265.1 Clostridia bacterium | reverse complement strand
TCGCCCAGTTCACCGATTCCAGCAGGTTTGAGAATAGTGTAATTTTATATGGTAGCAAAACGATGGTTCAGACGGCGCAGCTGGTGTTGAGTTTGAGAATAGTGTAATTTTATATGGTAGCAAAACCTGTCAGCACGTTTGAAATATAATTCGGTGTTTGAGAATAGTGTAATTTTATATGGTAGCAAAACCTTTGATTTCCTCGATTACTTGCTTTTGTGTTTGAGAATAGTGTAATTTTATATGGTAGCAAAACTGACAATTATATTTATATATGTTATCATAGTTTGAGAATAGTGTAATTTTATATGGTAGCAAAACATTACTCTCGCTCTTTCTGTTATATTATAGTTTGAGAATAGTGTAATTTTATATGGTAGCAAAACAACCGCAGATGTGCAACCACATCAACCGCAGTTTGAGAATAGTGTAATTTTATATGGTAGCAAAACCGAACAAGGTTGAACACCACCTATCAAAAGGTTTGAGAATAGTGTAATTTTATATGGTAGCAAAACTCTGTTGATTTTGCCTTACCCTCTACAAAGTTTGAGAATAGTGTAATTTTATATGGTAGCAAAACTATGCTTGAATTATTTTCTCAACATCTGCGTTTGAGAATAGTGTAATTTTATATGGTAGCAAAACGGTAAATATGTTTTATCTTGCACCAATGGGTTTGAGAATAGTGTAATTTTATATGGTAGCAAAACTAAATTCGGAACGATTGCATTAAAATGTGGTTTGAGAATAGTGTAATTTTATATGGTAGCAAAACAGCGGAAATGATTAAAAGCGGTGGAATAAGTTTGAGAATAGTGTAATTTTATATGGTAGCAAAACTTCTCAAGTATAATTAAAAATATTTCAAAAAAACAGCATCTAATTGTGGCGAAATCCCATAATAGAAGCCGTTTTATATTTATTAAAAAAGCAATAGCGCAGCAATTATTAATTTTGTTTGTGTTATTGCTATTTTTTAGCTTATATATCAAAAAAAATTGATATATAAGCTAAATTCATATTGACTTTTTTTGATATGTATGCTAAAATAAACTCAAATCAAAATAAGTTGATATGAAAAGAGGCAATCAAATGCAAGATAAAAACCAAAACAATAACCAAAACAATAACAATAACAATAACAATAACAATAACCAATACCAAACCCACGAAAATAATGCAAAAGTTTTCAAAGCACTTTGTGATAGCAAAAGATTAGCAATCTTGCAATTGCTGCAAGGCGGAGAAAAATGTGCGTGTAATTTAATTGAAGAACTCGAAATCGCACAATCAGCGCTTTCGTATCACATGAAAATTTTGTGTGATTCTGGCATTGTGCAAAGTCGAAGTGTCGGCAAGTGGACACATTATATCATCAGCAAAAAGGGAAGTGAAACGGCAATTGAGCTGTTAACTTCGCTGACTGCAATCGCTGAAACGGAGGAAACATCATGCAAATAATAAGCACAGTTTGGAATTTCATACAAAATCAAATTTTAGGCATGAGCTGGCTCAATGAGTTGATTGGCTCGCTGATAAATGCTGTTGGTCTTGACATTGACGGACGGATCGGTGGCAGTTTGCAGTTTTTCTTTTATGATATTATCAAAATCGGCGTGCTGCTTTGTAGCTTGATTTTCTTGATTTCGTACATTCAAAGTTACTTCCCACCAGAAAGAAGCAAAAAGATTTTGAGCCGTTTTAAAGGCGTAAAAGCGAACATCGTTTCTGCACTTTTGGGCACTGTGACACCGTTTTGCTCTTGCTCGTCAATACCGCTATTTATGGGATTTTCAAGCGCTGGAATACCAATGGGCGCAACGTTTTCATTTTTGATTTCCTCGCCAATGGTTGACCTCGGCAGCCTCGTGTTACTCATGAGCATTTTTGGCACTCGTGTGGCTGTTGTGTACGTTATAATCGGCTTAGTTATCGCAGTTTTGGGCGGCACACTCATCGAAAAATTGCACATGGAAAATCACCTCGAATCGTTCGTGCTATCGTCACAATCTGTGGACATCGAAGCGCCAGAGCTGACTCGAAAAGATAGATTAATTTATTCAAAAGAGCAAGTTGTGGCAACGTTCAAAAAGGTGATTCCATATATCATAATCGGCGTTGGAATTGGCGCAGTGATTCACAATTGGATACCGCAAACATGGGTCGAAACCGTGCTTGGCAGCGACAATCCGTTTAGCGTAATTCTCGCAGTTTTGGTCGGAATTCCGATGTACGCAGACATTTTTGGCACAATTCCAGTTGCTGAAGCGCTGCTTTCAAAAGGTGCACAAATTGGCACAATTCTCGCTTTCATGATGGCTGTAACAACGCTGAGTTTGCCGTCAATGATCATGCTTAGAAAGGCTGTTAAACCAAAATTATTAGCAGTTTTCATCGCAATTTGTACAGTTGGAATTATCGCAGTCGGTTATTTATTTAACGCCTTTTCTTATTTATTAGTCTAGTTTTGGGCGGTACAATTTTTGCCGTTTTAACGGCAAAAAGATAGCCAAACCTAAACAATTCGAACCAGTTTTTTTTTAACTTTTTGCACTACCTAGCGTTGTTAAGCCACCTCGTAAGGCGAAAGCATTACTTCACTGTCTTGCCTAGCTATGCAGCGCAAAAAGATAACAAAAAATCTGCGACCTAAAATTCACGAAATTTTATTTTAGGCAAGGCAGACGACGACGGCAAACGGGCGTTTTCCTAGGAGGATAACGAAGCATAAAGTGAAATTTCGTGGATTTTAGGCTGGTTCGGATTGTTTAGGATTGGCTATGCTGACGAAACTTAAAATAATTCAACCGAAACTTAAAATAATTCAATCGAAACTTGAAATAATCATGTTTTCAATAAGGAGGTCTATGTTATGAAAGATAAAAAAGTTCTAAAAATTTTAGTTCCAATTTTAATCGTGTTGGTGATCGCTGCTATTGGTGTGGGCAAAAATTTTTATAGCACCACTGATCAAGACACGAGTTTTGAATTTGAAGATGAAAACTTCGCCCTAGATGCTGAATCAATCGACTTAGACGTTTTGCTGTCATATAATCTTCCAATGATGCTCGATTTTGGCTCGGTTAGTTGTATTCCATGCAAGATGATGGCTTCGGTGTTGTATAATAGCAATATAGCGTATCAAGGCAAGGCAATCGTTAAATTTGTTGATGTTTGGGAGTTTCCAAATGGCGTTGGCGATTTTCCAGTTGAAATAATTCCAACTCAGTTTTTCATCAATGCTGATGGTTCGCCGTACGAGCCAAGCTTCATGATTGAAAGTGAGTTAGATTTTCTTTATTACTATGATGATGTAACTGGTGAGCTGCTTTACACCGCACATCAAGGTGCAATAACTCAAGAGCAAGTTGATGCAATTTTTGCTGAAATGGGGGTTGAATAATGGATTCGATTTTGCAAAGTATAGCCGAAATGATTGATACGAACATCTATATCGCACCACTGTTGGCGCTGTTTGCTGGTCTTTTAACTTCGTTCACTCCATGTTCACTCTCTAGCATTCCGCTAGTTATCAGCTTTGTTGGCGGTACAACCGAGCGAAACACAAAAAAAGCTCTCGCTTTGTCAGTAACTTTTGCCGTGGGCAGCGCTGTTACTTTCACCACTTTAGGGGTTATTGCCTCGCTCGCTGGCAGTTTAGTGGGCAACTTTTCAAGTTGGTGGTATCTTGTGCTCGGTGTTTTGATGGTACTAATGGCGCTTCAAACCTGGGAATTATATGAGATTATTCCCTCAAGTTATTTGCTTTCAAAAAGCAAGAAAAAAGGCTTTATTGGCGCTTTCGTTGCTGGCATTTTAGCAGGAATTTTCTCATCTCCATGCTCAACACCAGTGCTTATCGCCCTTTTAGCAATCGTTGCAGGAGAGGGAAGTCTATCTTTTGGCATCGTGCTTTTGCTGCTATATTCAATAGGTCACGGCACACTTGCCGTTATCACAGGCACATCAATGAGCCTTGTGCATAAATTATCAGCAAGCGAAAAATACGCAAAGGCTTCAAAAATTTCAAAAATAATCATGGGTAGTTTAATACTGCTTATTGGTTTTTATATGTTTTATCTCGGCTTTTAGTCAAATAATAATATTAATTTAATGGAGGATAATATCATGGGTTTATTTAGTAAGAAAAACAAAAAAGTTGAAAGCGAGCCAGTGGTACAAGCAAAACCAGTGGCACAAGCAAATTCAGATTCAGCAATTCAAAGCGTGAAAATCTTAGGTGGTGGCTGTGCCAAGTGCAACGAACTTGAAAATGCAACAGTGCAAGCACTTAGTCAATTAGGAATTAACATCGAAATCGAGCACGTAACAGACTTTTCAGTTATCGCTACATATGGCGTAATGACAACCCCAGCAATCGTTGTTAACGAAAAAGTTATCAGCTATGGCAAGGTATTAAAACCAGCAGAAGTGGTTAAACTAATTGAAAAACTATTATAAATAGAAAGCGAGAAAAACATGATTCAAGAACTCGAAAATATTCAAGGCACACCGAAAGTTGCCTTTGTATGCAATCACAATTCATGTCGCAGCCAAATGGCGGAAGCCTTAGGTAAATCACTTGCAAGTGACACCTTCGAAAGTTACTCTGCGGGCACAATTATCAAAGACCAGATAAATCAAGACGCAGTACGCCTGATGAAAAAAATCTATGATATCGACATGGAAAAAGAGCAGTTTAACAAAACAATCTTTCAAATTCCAAAGCCTGATGTTGTGATTTTCATGGGCTGCAATGTGAGTTGCCCAAGCCTTAATTCGATTTACAATGAAAACTGGGGACTAGACGATCCAAGCGGAAAATCTGACGAAGAATTTGAAGTGATTATTAAAACAATTCACGAAAAAGTTTTGCAGCTTAGTGAGAAATTAACTAAATAAAAAAACAGCGAGGACGTAAAAAATCCTCGCTGTTTTGATATGTAATTTTAAAATTAATCGACTAATTTAGTCAAATAATCAAATGAACTCTTAACTGCTTTATAGATATTGACGGCGAAATCAAGCTCGATAAAAGAATGCTCACACCCCAAAGATTCAGCCTTAGATATGTATGATTTTATGTCTAAAACTCCGTCAGAAAGTGGTGCGATAATCATGATTTTTCCAAAAAGCATTTTGCAACCTTTTAGGTGTAAAAATACTAGTCTATCGCCAATTTTATCCATGCAAGCTTCAACATCTTTGCAGCCTTTATATGCCCAAAAACAGTCTAAGCAAAACTTAACATCAGTGAATTGCTCGCACATCATGTCAAAAATAGTTTTGTCGCCATATTTTTTGAACTCAATCGCATGATTATGATAAACCAAAGTGAGCCCAGCTTCTTTATAAACCTTGCCAAGTTCGTTGAAATCTTTAACAAAAGCTTCAACAGTTTCACGAGTTTTAAGGCAATCACGAGGAATCATTCCAATGCCGATATATTTGCAGCCATAAGTTTGATGAACTTTGATAAGTCTGTCAACATCGTTTTTAAGTTCGTTATATCCATAATGTGTACCAATAATTTCAAGTTCGTGTTTATCAGCTAACTTTTTAACTGTTTCAGGTTCAAATTTTCCCAAAGCTGAGCACTGCATTTCTTTGAGTCCAACGCTGTGCATATAAGAAAAAGCTTTGTCAATTCCAGCTTCATCTTTGAAAAATTTCTTCATTGTGTACGTTTGTAAACCTATCTTCATTTTCATTTCCTCCGTTTTACTTCGGTTTTGTATCAATAGTGAAATTATATAACTATAATGTAAATAAAGAAACAAAATATGTTTAACAATAAGTGAATATGACAAATTTGTTTGATAATTAATTAAAAATTTGTTGACTTTGCTGTAAAATGGGTATATAATTTTTTTAATATCTATTTTTAATATTAGATAAAATAGGAGTGAAAATATGAGAATTTCAGGATTTTATGACGAGGCGAGTGGCAATTTAGACGAGCAAATCGCCCTTGTTAAACAATTAAACGAGCAATATCTTTGCCCAAGAAATATCAGCGGCAAAGCAATTTCAAATTACAGCTTTGAGGAGTTTGAAAGTCAAATCAAACCAAAGTTAGTTGAAAATAATATCAAGCTATCTTCTCTTGGAAGCAACATTGGAAAAGTTGGAATAAATGATGATGAAGCTTTCAATGCACAAGTGAAAAAACTTGAGCAGCTTTTAAAAATGGCTAACAGCATGGACTGCAAATACATAAGAATGTTTTCATTTCATATGCCAAAAGATGAAGACCCAAACAACTATTTAGATGCAGTGGTTAAAAAATTGAAAGTGTTTGTCGACATGGCTCAAAAATATGGTGTGACCTTAATTCACGAAAATGAAAAGAAGATTTTTGGCGACACACCTCAAAGATGCTTAGCGCTCATCGAAAACATAAACAGTGAAAATTTTAAGCTTTGCTATGACAGTGCAAACTATGTTCAATGCTCAGTTGATCCTCTTGAGGCGTACGAGCTGACGAAACCCCACACTGTATATTTTCATGTGAAAGATTGCAGTGAATATAAAATCGAAATGCCCCTTGGCACAGGCATCTGCCATTTTGAAAAAGTGATAAAAGAATTAAAAGAAAACAACTTTGACGGCTTTTTAACATTAGAGCCACACGTTAAAAAATACGTTCAGCTAAGAAGACTATTAACAGTTCTTCCAATCATGCAAGGCAGAAGAAAAAGTTACAAGCAAATCAACAAGGCAAAAAACAAAAACTTCTTCAGCAAAATCACAAAAACAGACGTTTTCATCTGGCAATATGACGCACTAAAAGAGATGATTGTGAAAGCTTAAGATATTACGCAACGTAGGGACATAGCTTGCCATCTCAGAAATATACAACTAATTTAAAAAAGAAACATTAAAACCCTCGCCAGTGTAAGCGAAGCGATGTACAAAAAAACAAAATTAAAAGGAGAATAGCAAATGAAAAAGGTAAGATATGGAATCGTTGGAGTAGGTAAACAGGGAAGTATGTACGCAAGAAGATTAGCAAAGAAAAACGGCAAAGATGCCGAATTAGTTGCAATTTGCGATATACTCGAAGAAAGACGTGAGTGGGCAACAAAAAATCTCAAAGGTGTTAAAGTTTATAGCGACTACAAAGAAATGATTGATAAAAACATTATTGACGCTGTTTTAATCGAAGTTCCTCACTATTTCCACTGCGAAATCGCAAAGTACGCAATCTCAAACGCAGTGCATACTTTAGTTGATAAACCTATCGCTGTTTTCACAAAAGATGCAAGAGAGTTAAACGAATTTTCAAAACAATATCCTGATACTGCTTATGGTATCATGTATAATCAAAGAACAAACCCACTTTATAAGCGAGCAAAAGAGCTTATTGATAATGGAACAATGGGCTCAATTAAAAGAGTTAACTGGGTTATCACTGACTGGTATCGCAGCCAAACTTATTACGATCAAGGCAGCTGGAGAGGCACATGGAACGGCGAAGGCGGCGGAGTACTCATCAACCAATGTCCTCACCAATTAGACCTCATTCAATGGCTTGTTGGTATGCCTACACTCGTTCGTGGTAACGTTAAAGTTGGCGTAAACAGAGAAATCGCTGTTGAAAATGATGTTACAGCATATTTTGAATATGAATCAGGTGCAACTGGCGTGTTTATCACAAGCACACATGACTTACCAGGTGCAAACCGCCTTGAAATAGATTGTGATGGTGGTCAAATCATCATTGATAAAAAGAACATGACAGTGTCACATCTCGATGAAAAAGAAAGCGTTTACGGCAGCGCTAGAGGTGAAGGCTTTATGAAAAAACAAAAACCAAAAGTTAAAAAATATAAACTCGGCACACTCAGCTTTTTATCAAACACTCTTTGGGGTCAACATTTCGGAGTTATCAACGCATTCACAGCTCACATCTTGCATGGAACTCCAATGATCGCAAATGGTTATGAAGGCATCAACGGCTTAACAATCGGCAACAGCATCATGCTTTCATCTTGGCTTAAAGAAGATGTTATTCTTCCAATTGATGAAGAAGCTTTCCTCGCACAACTTGAAAAAAGAAAAGAAGAAGAAAAAGCAGCTATTGCAAGCAAATAATAATGGATTTTAGCTGTCGATATGTTTCGGCAGCTATTTTTCATGTGAAGATTGAAACATTAAAAGAGATGGAGAGCTAAAATGAATCAAATCAAACGATTTACTTCTTACGTTAAGAGTAATTGGCAAGAGCCGCAAAAAAAAGGCAATGAAGTCAGCATTAAAGGTTTAGTTGGCATCAACATTGCAGCAATGGGCATCGAAGGTGCGTCTGGCATTTTCTCACTGCTTAGTTTCACAGCAACATCAACAGTCTTAGGCTTGATTTTTGGTCTATCACTTCAAGCGACATACATAATAACTTCAATTGGCACAGTGCTTAACCTATTATTCGTGCCAATGATTTCCAACATTACGGATAATATTGGAATGGTTGATAAAAAAACATTCAAGAAAATAAACTTAGGCGGCTTAGGTACGGCAATAATTTGCGCCATTTTATGGGTGACACCTAGCTCATATTTTGATTTTCTTTTAGCGGATATGTATAAGCACATAGCGATAATTTTGGGCATCAAATATCTTTCAATTTATTCGTACTTGCTTATCTATAAAATTTGCGGTCAAAAATATGGCAAATACAAACCTTGGATTTTGCTCATGGGCATACCAGCTGTTGTTTTTTCAACTGTCATGGTTTTCATTCCTTATCAAGAACTTAGACCATCACAATTGTTAATCATCACAAACATAGTTTCAACAGCCACAACAGTTTTCAGTGTGCCATACATTGAAAGCTACAAAAAAATGGCTAACCTCATGACGCATAACTCAACAGAAAGAACAACTATTTTTTCGATTTTGCCAATTTTATCAGGTCTTTTAAGTTCGCTCACTTCAACACTGCTTCCAATTTTTGCAACCTTAATGGGCTATGAAATTAACTCAATCGGTTTTTATCAAATCATGATTCCTGTGTTTGCGATTTTCAGCGTACTGACCAGCCTTTTCATTTTATGGTCGGAAGAAAAAATCAAAACCGCACCAAAATCAGTTGAAGAAAGGCTCGGTTTCAAAGAAACAATTCAAACAGTTTTCGCCAACAAATATCTATGGATAACAAGAGTTGCAGCAGCGTTTTCAGCGCTTTCAACTTTCGATTTAATCCTGTTTAACTGGATGCTATTATATTCACTTAGAGAGCAATTTTGGATGGGTATTCTCACCACCTTGGTTTCAATTCCAGCCACACCAGCGAACTTGATAACTCCATATTTAACAAAGAAGTTTGACAATAAAAAGCTGATATTATTCTTAAAACTCGCTCAAATTTTCCTTGTTTGCGCCCACATTCCATTCATATATTTTGATAATAAAGTTATGATTTTAATCTTGATGACACTTTTAGGCATGGTGACAACCTTAGTGAGAAAGCCTAAAAACATTCTCGAAAAAACTGCCGAGGCTCAAGCTCTCGATTATCACGAGTGGAAATATGGCAGAAGAGTTGACGAAAGCACAAGCTATTTTCAATATATCACAGTGCCTTTCATGCTCCTTTTAGGTTATTGCTCACCATATCTCATGGGTCTAGCAGGCTTTGTGAGCGACAGAGATATTTTATACGATTCAACAGTCAGCTCAAGTGTTTTTGTGATCATAGTTATCCTTTACGTCCTCGAACTTTTAGGAAACACGATTCCATATTTCTTCTTCGATTTAGACAGCGACAAGCTAAAAATCATCAAACACGATTTAGAACAAAGACAAATAGACGAAGAAGAAAAACAAGTTGTAAACTCATAAATAAAAAATGCAAGCTAGTTTAATTAGCTTGCATTTATATTTTTAACTTTTAAGCTCGGTGGGTCGTACTTTTTTTGCGGTTAACCGCAAAAAACTGTACCCCCAAATGAGCAATAATTTTTTAATAAGTTGTGTTACTCAAAACGCAATCGTCCATGTCTTGCGGTTTAATTCCCTCAAATCGAGAAGTCGCAACACGCTTCATAAGCTCGTCATAATAAACATCTTCATCAATAGGGAAGCTGACATCTTTGCCGAGGAAAGATGAAAGATACATCGCATTTGTGAGCTCCAAGCCATGAATGCCCTCGTGACCAAAAGCGATTAATTCGCCCTTGCCTAAAATTGCATCGCCAAAGTTGTTGAGCATTTCAATGTGACCATTAGGAACAGCGCCAAAATCAGGCAATTCAAGCTCTTTAGCTTCAACTGGCACACTTGCCACGTTGCCATCTTTATAGATGTGTTTTGAAGCAAATTCAGCATATTCAAGCACTTCGAGATGATCTTCAACGGCAATAATTCTTGCACCGTCAAGCTGAATTTCAAAGCGGTTTGTGCCATATTCATCACCTGTTGATGAGATAAACACGCCAGTTGCGCCATTTTTAAACTCCATGTAAGCAGTCACATCATCTTCAACTTCAATGTCGTGCCACTTGCCAAGATGCATATGAGCGCTAACTTTTTCAGGCATTGCGCAAATCCATTGAAGCAAGTCAAGTTGATGAGCGCATTGATTGATGAGCGTACCGCCACCCTCGCCTTTCCAAGTTGCTCTCCAGCCGCCTTGTTCATAATAAGTTTGAGATCTAAACCAGCTTGTGATGAGCCAGTTAACACGGCGAAGCTCGCCATAAACACCAGATTGCACAAGTTCACGCATTTTTTGATACACAGGATTAGTACGCTGATTAAACATCATAGCAAAAATAACGTCAGATTTTTCAGCAACTTCATTCATTTCACGCACTTGCTTAGTGTAAACCCCAGCAGGTTTTTCGCAGATAACGTGAAGACCTTTTTGCATTGCAGCAATGCTATATTTAGGGTGATCATAGTGAAGAATTTCCACCATAACAGCGTCCACCAAACCGCTATCAATCAAGTCCATTCCATCGCCAAAAACAGCGACATCTTTAATGTTTTTCTTCGCCCAAGCTTGGCGAGCAGGGTCGATATCTGCAACTGCAACCACTTCAAAATCAGGGCTGCCGCCACCTAAAATATTTTCAATATGAGCCGTACCCATACGACCAACACCAATAATTCCCAATTTAATTTTATCCATAATAAATCTCACAACCTCCTTGAAAAGCTTTAATTTATATCACTTAAATTATAACATAATTAAAAATAAAAATCAAACGGCAAAATGCACGATTTTTCTCCCAGTTTTTTTGTACAACTGACGAAAAACAAGGCTTAAAAGCAAAAATTCAATTCAGTTGTTCAAGGCGAAGCCTTGATGTACGAGCAAATAAGGAAAAAAGATTAGATAACATTCATAAGTTAAATTTTAACTTAATAAAATATACTTATGTAGTGTAAAACTAAAAAAGGAGCAAAAAAATATGTATAACTATTCGCATTGGTTAGTTGCCTCAGATATTGACGGCACACTAAACAACAAAATGAGAAAAATGGCAATGAGAAATTATGACGCAATCTATAGATTCACAAGCGAACTCAACGGAAATTTCACCCTCGCATCAGCAAGGGGAGTGCAGTCGCTCAAGCCACATTATGATAAACTGCCAAACGTCAAAACCCCAGCAATCGTGCTAAATGGCGCTGGAATTTACGATTATTCAAAAGAAGAAATGCTATGGTTTAACGCAATTGAAGAAAATGGAATTGAGCTTGCAAAAAAAATCCTCGACACCTTCCCATCAGTTGAAGCAGCGGTTTTCATGCCAGACATGATTTACTTAGTAAGCCCAAAATTTTTTGGACCAATTATGATGAAAGTAGATGGCTTAACCCACGAAAAAAGAGCAAGTTTTGACGATGTACCAAAAGGGAAGTGGGGCAAAATCATAATCTTTTTCCCACCAAATTTAAATAAAAAAATCAAAGCTTTAATCAGTAATTCAGATAGCCACGATCTATCATTTATTTACACCACAAAATGGTCGTTTGACATCTTAAACTCAAGCTCAAACAAAGGTAACGCAGTTTTGAAACTTGCCGAAATTTTAGGAGTTGAGCAAAAACACACCAGCGCAATTGGTGATTATTATAACGACATTGAAATGCTTCAAGCCGTGGCACTTCCGGCTTGCTGCGCTCAAGCACCTAAGGCACTTCATGAGTTGGCATCTTTTCATGCGTGTCATTGTAATAAGGGTGCAGTTGCAGATTTACTTGAGCATATTGAGAAGAATTATTAGAAGTTGAATATAAAGCTAGTAACTAAGGAAAAATCAAGCAAAGTTTTACTCAATTTTTTTTAAAAAATTGCGGTTTCTTAAGGCAGAGCCTTAAGGCGCTCGCCGCAGCGAGTGAAACACTCCAATCGTCAAAAAAATCAGGAGGATAGCAAAAGTGTCCAGTGAACATTTTTGCGTAAGGAACCCTATTAAGGGGTTCCTTGATTTTGCCAGCGGCAAAACAAAGCAATCTTTCTAATTCGAGAAAACTAATTGAAGAAATCTTGATTTATTTTTTCCTTTAAAATCCAAAAGAACACAGAAAGCTGTCGCTGTCTGTGTTCTTTTTAGTTTGCTCAATCAGTCCGCAAAAACCGCTTCGCTGTTTTGCTACTAACGCAAATGCGATATCGTTTTTCCTTTAGAGTGCTCTATAGGGAACGATATCGCATTTAGTTAGTTTGTTTTATTTTTTCGCATTTGCTTTATTTATTACTTTGCTTTTCGGAATGACACAGGGGTCACCCCCTACAAAGGATTTCGCTTGCTGCGGCAAGCGACTTAAGGCTCTGCCTTAAGAATCCGCAATTTTTCGTGAAAAATTGAGTAAAGCTTTGCTTGCTTTTTTTCTTTTTTTCTTTTTTCTTTTTTGCTTTATATTCCAAAAAGCCTTTTTGCATTCTCATTACAAGCATCAATCAACTCTTGCACATCAATACCCTTAATCTCAGCAATCTTCTGCGCAGTAAAAGCAATATGAGAAGAATCACAACGCTTACCCCTAAAAGGAACAGGAGTCATATAAGGAGCATCAGTTTCCAACAAAAGTCTATCAAGCGGCACAGCTTCAACAACCTCAATAGCACGGCGAGCATTCTTAAACGTAATCGCACCACCAATACCAATATACATTCCAAGTTTCACAATCTCCATTGCCATCTCGCTGCTGCCAGAAAAACAATGTACAACCCCACGAGGTTTATATTTTTTAAGGAAGTTAAGCGCGTCTTCATGTGCCTCTCTATCATGCACAATAACAGGCAGTTTTAACCCATTTGCAGTTGCAAGTTGCTTATCAAAAATCCGTTGCTGAAAATCTCGAGCAATAAATTCATAATGGTAATCAAGACCAATTTCACCAACTGCAACAACTTTTTTATGCGTGTAAAGCGGAACTAGACTCTCAAACTGTTCAAAAGCATCATCTTCTAATTCGTTAGGGTGAAGCCCAGCAGCTGCATAAATAAAATCATATTTATCCGCAAATTCAATGCTCTTTTCGCTGCCACTCAGGTCGCAACCACAGTTAATTATATTGCTCACGCCATTAGCTTGAAGAAATTCGAAAACTTCCTCACGATCTCCATCAAAGCGATCATCATCATAGTGGGCATGAGTGTCAAAAATATTTTTATACATCATCTGATTTTTGACCCGTTTGGTATGCCGTCAACAAAGATTACCTTAACATCATCTTCAGGGCAATCCGCTGCAAGAATCATACCTTGACTTTCCACACCGCAAAGTTTTGCAGGTTTTAAGTTAGACACAACAATGATTTTTTTGCCAATGAGATCTTCTGGTTTATACCATTGAGCGATACCAGAAGCCACAGTGCGAGGTGTGTCTGTGCCATCATTAAGAGTGAGCTCAAGAAGTTTCTTAGCACGTTTAACTGGTTTACAGTCCACAACTTCAGCAACTCTAAAATCAACTTTCATGAAATCTTCAATGCCAATTTTTGCAATGCCAGCAATCTCTTCATTAAGTGGGTTCACTGGATTTAAAGCGGCTTGTTGCTCAGCGATATCAGCGAGCATTTTTTCTGCATCAATTCTTGCAAAAAGTGGAGTAGCAGTGCCAACTTTTGCACCGACTTTTGTCATATCGAAACTTGAAAGGCTATCATAAGATTTAACGTCACAGCCGATTTGCTCGAAAATAGCCTCAGCGGTGTCAGGCATGAAAGGTGACACAAGAACACTAATAAATCTAATACCTTCAAGAAGGTTATAAAGTACAGTGCCAAGTCTTGCCTTGTCTTCTTCGTTTTTAGCAAGAGTCCATGGAGTTGTTTCATCGATATATTTATTGCAGCGTTTAGCAAGATTAATAACATGCTCAACTGCATCAGAGATTCTGTAAGCGTCCATTGAAACTTCAACTTTTTTCACAGTTTCAAGAGCAAAACTTGCAAGCTCATCGTCAACAACTTCATGTACGCAATTAGCCATGATTTGTCCATCAAAATATTTATTAGTCATTGCAACAGTGCGGTTAACTAAGTTACCAAGTGTGTTTGCAAGATCAGAGTTGAAACGCTCGATAATTGTTTCATAAGAGATACTGCCGTCATTAGCATGAGGCATTTCAGAAAGCAAATAATAACGAACAGCATCAACACCGATGAGTTTAGCTAAATCATCAGCATAAATAACATTGCCACGAGATTTACTCATTTTATCAACGCCAAACAAGAGCCAAGGGTGACCGTAAACTTGTTTTGGAAGTTCGATATCAAGAGCCATGAGCATAATAGGCCAATAGATAGTGTGAAAACGCACGATATCTTTGCCGATAATATGCACATCAGCAGGCCAATATTTTTTGAAATTTTCACTGCTACCATCTGGATCGTAACCCAAAGCAGTGATATAGTTTGAAAGTGCATCGAGCCAAACATAAACAACGTGTTTATCATCAAAATCAACAGGAACGCCCCATTTAAACGAAGTTCTTGACACGCATAAATCATTAAGTCCAGGTTTGATAAAGTTGTTGAGCATCTCTTTTTTACGGCTTTCAGGATAGATAAAGCTATCATTTTGCTCAATATATTCTTCAAGACGTTTTTGATATTTAGAAAGCTTCAAGAAATAAGCTTCTTCTTTAGCTTTTTGCACTTCACGAGCGCAGTCAGGACACTTTCCGTCAACGAGTTGTGACTCAGTCCAAAACGATTCACAAGGTGTACAGTAAAGACCCTCATATTCGCTCTTATAAATGTCGCCTTGATCATAAAGTTTCTTAAAAATCTTTTGCACAACAGCTTTATGTTCAGGGTCAGTTGTACGGATAAATTTATCATAAGTTGTGTTTAAATCGTCACAAATTTGCTTGATTTCGCCAGCAACATTGTCAACGTGTTCTTGAGGAGTGATGCCTTTTTCCTTAGCAATTTCCTCAATTTTTTGCCCATGTTCATCAGTACCAGTGAGGAAGAAAACGTCGAAACCTTGAAGTCTTTTAAATCTCGCAATCGCATCAGTAAGCACGATTTCATAGCTATTTCCGATGTGCGGTTTTTTTGAAGTATAGGCAATCGCCGTGGTTATATAAAACTTTTTATCCATTTTAGTTAATCCTTTCAAATATATAATTATTAACTTACATTTTACCAATATTAAGGTAGGTTTGTCAATGATTATTTGAAATAAAATCAAATTAGTCAAAATTTCTTTTCTGCGGTACAATTTTTGGCTTCGCCAAAAAGGTACGCCCAACCAATTCAAAAGAATAAAGTTAATCATCTGTAAATAAAATATTGACAAACTTTGTCTAAAATGATATGCTTATACCAATAAAATTATCGAAAAACCCAAGAAATCAGCCATTTTTTGTCACCTTGATTATAGGTAAATTTGTATATATTTATATATAGCTATATATAAATTTCAAGTCAGAAAGTGGGGAAGTAGAGTAGTAATTTTATTGTGTAAAATTTAGCGTGTAAAACAAAAAATTAAATTAAAACTAGGAGAATAAAAAAATGACATACGTAATTATCGCAATAGTAGTACCTTTAGTAATTTGGTGCATATACAAATCAGTTAAAACCGAAGAAAAAAACATGAGCTCTGATGAATTTATCATGAGATTTCCAAAGGCAATGATATTAGTAATGTACGCTGGCTGCATATTTTTTGCTGGATTTGGCGTTTATATCATTTTAAATCCAACAGAAGTTGACCCAGCGAGAACCGGATATTTATTTTTTATAATGGCTTTGTGTACGTTTTTACTCGGTCAAATGTTCGCTTCAATTAAATTTAAAGTAGATAGTAAAACAATACAAAGCACTCATTTTCTTAGAAGAAAACCAACAATAATCAAATTTAGCGAAATTGCATTAGCAGAATATGAAAAATCAGGCAAAAACGAAGTTTTAACATTATATAATGATGATAACAAAAGACTCTTAAGAGTTGAGTCAATGATGGTAGGTTTCACACACCTTGTTAAACGTGTTCAACTCCTTAATTGTGAGTTTGTCGATAAGAGTAAAAAGCCTAAGCAAAAATAAATTTTGACGTACTGGGGGAATTCATATGAAAAAGCCAAAAAGAATATACGCACAAAAATCCCTATTTATTTCAAGAGCAATAATAATAACTCTACTTCAATTACTATACCTATATGTTGCTATATGTTGCTTATTTGTACAACGGTATCTAGTGTTTTCGTTGAGTTTTTTATGCTTTGTTATTTGCTCATTTTCCAATTTAAGTGTTTTTTATCAAAAAAGGCTTTCAGATTTTACTCGATTTTATGGTGACAAGTTTGAATCTTACAATTTCTTTTCTAAGCAAAAATGTACAGTAGATTTAAATAAACCAATATATTACGCTTTATTTGTTTATAGAACTGATAGACAAGGTTTAAAAGAATTTATCGCAATATCAAATGAGAAATTTTGTTATAAAACTCAAATTATAACCTTATTATCAAATAAGATGTTCATTTATTTTTATGACAGAAATGATATAATTGTATTTGAATATAACGATAAAAATAAAAAGTTATGCGAAATTAAAAATTGGGAAAATGTGAGGAAGTATTAATGAAAATATATTTATCTCCTAGAAAAACAAAAGACTTTTTTGTGTTTCCAACATTGATATGCTTATATACGATTTTAATGTTTATAAGCATGATAATGCAAGATAAGCTAAGCAGTATCCGTGTATTTATTGTGTTATTTATTTCAATACTCGCTTGGATTATATATGTACTAGTTTCTAAAAAAATAAAGAACTACTTATCTTATATGATTTTTGATAAAGATGAGATAAAAATGTACAGCGTTTTTAATAAGCTCTTGTACACAGTAGATTTAAATGAAAAAGTATATTATCATATTTTTGATTTGAGAGATGACAACAATGCTGATTACGCCAAAGCAATATGCATTTCAAATGATGAAAAATCGCTTTTAAAATCACAAGTAACAGCAATAAGACATAAAGACAAGTTCTTTTACAATTGCAATTTCAGCGGCTACATAGCAATGTATTACAACGAAACCACTGAAGCTTATTTAAGGTTTAATGAGTGGGAAAAAGTGTAAAAATAGGTAATTTACAAAAAAATCAATTAGAAAACCTTTTATTTAGTGCATAATATGTGCAATATATTGACAATGCACATATTATATATTATAATGAGTATACTAATATAAAGGAGATGATTTAAATGTCAACATCAAATGTAACAATCAGATTGGATGATGAACTTAAAGCTGCTGCCGAAGAACTTTTCAAAGATTTAGGATTTAATCTTACAACCGCATTCACAATTTTTGCAAAACAAGCAGTTAGAGAGCAACGCTTGCCATTTGAAGTTTCAAGAGCATATAATAATGAAACTATTGCAGCTATAGAAAATGCAAGAAAAGGTGTAGGATTGAGTAAAGAATTTTCAAGTATTTCCGAGTTGATGGAGGACTTAAATGCTTAAAGTTAGATATCAAAATGCATTTAAAAAAGATTTCAAACTTATAAAAAAACGAGGATATGATATTAAAAAACTTGAAAATATTATCAATTTACTTTCACAAAACCAACCTCTACCAGAATCAAATAAAGATCATGCTTTAATTGGCAACTATAAAGGTTGTCGTGAATGTCATATTGAGCCAGATTGGCTGTTAGTTTATGAAGTTAATGATCAAGAGTTAGTTCTATATTTATTGCGAACAGGTTCGCATAGTGATTTGTTTTAAAACTAAATATAGTGCAGGCGACCGATGATCACCAGTTGTTTAATGTGACGTACTGGCGAGCACAGGTTGCCCATACATTCACTTTATATCGTAGGGTCATGGCTTGCCATGACCGAAGCTAAGCACAAACTTTAAGTCAAGGTACGGTAGTCGGCATAGCCGACTTTTTGGCGGAAACCGCCAAAAACTGTACCACAAAAAAACAAAAGCAATCAACTGTTCACTTCAAACAAGTTGATTGCTTTTTATATTTAACGCATCACTAGACAAAGAAAAAGCCAACTACTCAGTGTGAGCAATTGGCTTTTTAATCAACTTAACAGAGTGTGCGGTCGAGGCAGCTCAACAGAAAATGAGAACGACAGTGAACTTTTTCGTCCCAGTTCATAAAACCTATCTCTCAGCCACTTAAGTCCGAGCAATCTAACTGCTCGGTGTATCCACCGCCAAATAAATCAATCTAAAACGGCGTGCGTGTCGAGGCACTCGACTAGTTGTAATCTTCTACAAGACCTTTTTCGTCGAAGAGGAAAGTTGCTTGGATACAAATATCTAAGCATTTTTCAATCGTTTTTGGTTGAAGAATTTCAGGTGTGTCGAGTCTTGTGTGATAATATCTTGGAGGGCCTGGATCCATTGAAGCGAGAGTTGCAGCTGGAATACCAACTTTTGAAACAGCAGCAGCATCAGATGCGCCAACGTAAACTGATTCAAATGGAAGCTCAACGCCTGCGAGTTGACCTGCTTTTTTGAGAAGGTTGCAAACTCTTGAGTCATTTTTAACAAGACCTGTCATGTCACGTTTGTAAACAGCCATGTATTCATAATCTGTGAAAGTGTCAACACCAACAAATGCTGTTGGAATTGCTAAAAGTTCTTCTTTATGAGCAATAGCAAAAGCTCTTGCACCACGAAGACCAGCTTCTTCAGATGTTGAAGACATACCGATAACTTCTGTGTGCTCAAAATCGATGTCGTTGTCTTTGAGGAATTTCAAAACAGCGATTGATGAAATAGCACCAGTGAGGTTGTCGTTTGCGCCTAAAACAGGACGTTTGAAGTTTGTGAAGAAACAAACAAAAATGAAAAATGGAATAAATACGAGTTGAACGTACTTGAGAATTGAAAGAATTCCTTCGTCAGCACCACCGTTGATAACTGTCCAAATTGAAACAGCGAGAACGAAGAATATGCCGCCGATTGCTGCACCAGCACCAGCAAAAAGTAAAACTTTGCCGCCGAGGTATGTAAATGTCCATTCCCAAACAGAGTCAGAGTGACCGCAGAAAACGATTCTTTGTTTCACTTCGCCCGTTGGCTTTTTAACACCATAAACGTTGTAACCTGTTTTTTTAGGGTAGAATGGGAGCTTATCGAGGAACTCTAAATAAAATAAGAATTCACAAACTAAGCAGATTAATGCGATTGCTGTGAGTGCGATTGAAACTTCGGCTAAACCGATAAGTGAGAAAATAACTGCAAGTATCATGCAGATACCATCGATAACAACCCATGACATAAATGCGTGAGGTGTAACTTTAACTGGCTCTAACTTAACATCGTCAGCACAAGTTTTGAGTTGCTCAGCGAAATATTCTTGAGCTTTCTTTTCTTCTGCACTCGCAGAAGTACGAGGTCCAATTTCTTTGCACACTTTTTTGATTTCACGAACCACGTAATTAGTGTACATACGAAGGCTTGATTGGTAATTTTTTACTGAATCACTAGCTTTCATTAAATAAATCTCCTTTGCTTTTTAAGTTTTGCCTAGAAAAATGAATAGTCGTAAACCATCTATCCATTAAACTAATACCATACCATAATACTACAATTTCATACATTTGAAAATGTATTTTTTGTTAATATAGTTTAAATTATTTTATTGTGTTAAAGTACAAAACATGACTATACTTAAATAAAACGTATAATTGCTCATTTTTGTTTGAATTTAAAATGAACAGATTAATTTTAGAAAAAATATCTAAAATTAAGTCAAAAACAAATAAATTTCCATATAAATCCTCTTTACATTTTATAAAAATAATGCTATAATAAAATAGAACATTTGTTCGATTGAAATTAGAGGTGAAACGATGAGCGAAAGAATAATATTGCACTGCGACTTGAATAATTTTTTCGCCAGTGTTGAATCTTTTTATAAACCAGAGCTTAAAACAGTGCCAATGGCGGTTTGCGGCAGTGTTGAAGAAAGGCATGGCATAGTGCTTGCTAAAAATGAAATAGCGAAAGCTTTTGGCATTGTCACCGCTGAACCAGTGTGGCAAGCAAAGCAAAAATGTCGTGATTTGGTGATTGTACCGCCACAATATGATAAATATGTTGAGTTTTCAGATAGGGCGAAAAAAGTTTATGGCGAGTTTACGGACTTGGTTGAACCTTTTGGCATTGATGAATGTTGGCTCGATGTCACGAATAGTACCAAACTTTTCGGCAGTGGGGAAGAAATAGCGCTACAAATTAAAGAAAAGATGAAGCAAGAGCTCGGCATAACCATATCAGTTGGTGTGAGCTTTAATAAAGTTTTCGCTAAACTTGGCAGTGACTTAAAAAAACCAGATGCTATCACAGTGCTAAGCAAAGAAAACTTCAAAGATAGAATTTACAACTTAAAAGCCGAAGAAATGATAGGCATAGGCAAAAAGACCAAACAAAAATTAAACTCACTGGGCATTTACACAATAGGTGAGCTTGCTTTTTGCGATAAAAAAATCCTAGAATTGACCTTTGGCAAATTGGGCGTACAGCTGTGGGCTCACGCTAACGGACACGATTATTCGCCAGTGATTGCGATGAAAGACACCCCAGCCGCCAAAAGTTACGGTCGAAGTTTAACACGGAGAAACGACCTTAAAAATAATGAGCAAGTCAAGCGGATTTTTTTGTACCTTTGTGAAAAGGTAGCAACTAGTTTGAGAGAAAATCATGTTTTAGCCTCCACAGTTGCAATTAATGTGCGTGACACAAACCTAGTCACAAGAGAATTTCAAAAGCAGTTGACACAGCCGAGCAGATTGGTGCAAACATTGCTTGAATGTGCAATGGAACTTTTTGAAAAAAACTGGACATGGGCAAATGACATACGCTCAATTGGAATTAGCGCTCAAAATTTAATGGGTGAAAAAAGTCATTTTCAACTCAATCTTTTTTGCGATACAGTTAAAAATGATAATCAAGAAAAACTGGAAAGTGAAGTGTTTAACATTCGCAAAAAATTCGGCAATAAGGCGATAGTAAGGGCGACAGCAATGAATTTGAATATCAATGAAAATAAAAGTCAAGGTTTCAAAAATGTTAATCAGGTAAAATAAAAAAAGCGTACCACTTCAAGTAGCACGCTTAATATATTTAGTTTAATAAACAGTTTCGCTATAATCGGCTGCGATTGTGGTTTCGGTTGTTTCAGTTGTTTCAACATCAACAAGACCGAAATATTCTTCCATGCAAAGACCGCTGTTATAAATATCTTCTGCATATTCAACGCCAACAAAGCGCCAATGCCAAGGCTCGTAAACGATTTTTGTGATTTCATATTTATCTTCAGGATATCTTAAAATGAAACCATATTTATAAGCATTTTCCATGAGCCAATCATATTCTTCGGTGTCTTGGAAAGAGGTTAAAACACAGATAATATCAATTGCAAGACCGAGGCTGTGTTCGGTTGTACCAACAGGAAGAATAACTTCTTGAGCCATAAGCTCTGCCTCTTCTAAGCTTATGCCGTATTGACTCACATAAGAAGCTGCAAGGCTGTCGAAGTTTGTTTGTTGTCTTTCGGAAGATCTATAAGCAGAATAAGGAGTCAAAGTGAAACCGTCAGCAAGAGCAGCAGTGTACATTTCCTCATAATAAGGAGTTACACGATAATCCATATAATAGCCAGTGTCGAAAATTTCATCGAGTGTTGGCACGTAACCTTCAGTGAATTCACGGTCAATATTAACCACAACAATGCTCCAATCGTCGCCAGTTGGGTCAACGATAATTCTGCCAGAATCAGAAGAAATCTCTAATGCAAGAGTAGTAGTCACTTCAGTAGTAGATTCTGTGGTGGTTTGTGTCGTTGTTTCAGTTGTACTTTGTGCTGTTGTTTCGGTTGAATCCTCGATAACAGTTTCGCTGCTTGTAGTTATTTCTACGTCAGAACTCGAGTCATCTCCGGTGAAATTGAGCACCATAATTGCTAAAACAGCAATCAAAATAACAGCTAAAGCACTTAGTACGATTATAGTTATATTATCTTTTTTCTTTTGTGATTGCTTAGTTGGGCTAATTTTTTCATTTTTCATATTTTTGCTCCTTATTTTTGCTTTACATAGGCACTAGATAAAATTTTAGGCTCTTTTTCGCCTGCATTTAACATTTGCTTAATCAATAATTCTTTTAATTCTTGCTTTATTTTATCATATTTTTTGTTTTTAATCAAGTTGTTTTTTTCAAAAGGATCGGCATTTAAGTCATATAAATAATCTTCGAAGTAAACACTTGAATTTTTAGTTGGCATAACGTAGCCAAAAGCGGCTGATTTAACGCTAAATTTAAAATCTTTCGTGCGTACACAGCGACCGCAGTGGCTCTCGCTGATTTGTACAAAGACACACTCACGCTCACTTGAAGCGAGGTCGAAGCCTTGATAAGACGCTGGAACATCAAGTTCAGCCATAGATAAAAACGTGGCAGGGTAGTCCAAAAGACTAACGAGTTTTTCATTGACTTTTCCAGTGTTGTACGCCCCACCTTTAACCACAAGAGGAATATGAATGCTGCCCTCGTGGCAAGATCTTTTATATTCCAAATTTCGAGTTTTGAAGTGTGAACCGTGATCAGAGCTGTAAACGATGTAAGTATCATCGTAAATGCCTAAAGCTTTAAGCTTGTCCACGAGTTTGCCGAGATTATAGTCAATTCGATTGATAGCAGAAAGATAGTTCGGATATGATTTTACATAATCGCCCTTAAATCCAGTTAAATCCTCTGGGATAGGGTAGTCGTTAAAATCGTCAACAGTTGGCTTGTAACCCTCATAGCAATGTCTATCGTTTTGATGATGAGGTTCTAGTTGCGAGATGAAAAGGAAAAATGGCTTGTCCTCGTCACGATTATCAAGAAATTCCAAAGCGTAATCATTGATTGCATCAACACGATAACCAGTGAAATCAAGTTTGTTACCATCTTCGTCAAAAACATAGCCGTCATAGCCATGAGAAGTGAATTCGAGCACATCAGAGCCACGGAAAAACTCATAACCGCCGAGTCTATCTTTAGGAATAGCAGTTTTATGGCATTTAAAATTGCTGTCACTAGCCAAATGCCATTTGCCAACGTAGGCGGTTTGATAGCCGTCATCAGTGAAATACTCAGCCAAAGGTTTGATGTCTTTAGGCAGTGAAATGTTGTTTTTATAGCAGCCATTAACAGTCGCATTAACGCCAGTTTGCAGGCACGCACGAGCAGGTCCACACACTGGCTGACACGTAAAAGCGTTTGAATAATTAGTTCCCTCGCTCGCAAGTGCACTTAAGTTTGGCATCACAGTTTCATTCACAGTATCAGCACGTTGCTGATCGCTAAAATAAAATATAATATTTTTCTTCAAATCTAACACTCCAATTTAAGTTTAGTATAGCTATATTATAACTCAAAAAGATTAAAAAAGATACATTTTTTTAAAAAACAAGTTAACTTTTTTTAGTGGTACAATTTTTTGGCAAAGCCAAAAAATTAGTACAAAAAAACACCCCAACAACTAGTTTAAAAACTAAATCGTTGGGGTGTTAAATTTTAATTAGTGAAATTAATGACTACCACCATTGCAACCAGAACAATTAGAACAATTGCCACCACAAGATGGGGGAATGTCTTGAGAAGACACCTCGACTATATCGTCCTCACTATGCGAACATTTGCCGCCGCATACTTTTGCGTCTGGGCAACCTATGCAGTGAATGCCATTTTTCTTAGCACGAATGATATAAATTGTAGGAATTGCGAGTATCACAATGATAATTGCGAGAACAATTAAATCTTTCATAATAAATCACCTTATTTAGCTGCAACAGCCTCTTTTGTACCTTTACTATTTAAAGCATAGTCGTCAACTTTTTTGCTGCCTCTAACAACGAGGTAAGCAACAACAGCAACGATAGCAGCACAAACGATACCACCAGTGATGAAGCCATCACCGAGTGAACCTGTGATAACAAGTGTACCACCTTGGTAAACAACGTATGAAAGAACATAAGCTACAGCGAATTGAAGACCAATGCCACCGAATAACCATTTTTTGCTGCCCATTTCTGAGTTCATAGCACCGATTGCAGCGAAGCAAGGAGGTGTCATGAGGTTGAAGATGAGGTATGAAAGAGCAATAACGCCAGTGATTTCCATACCTGTATCTTTAATAGCTTCTACAATACCTGTTGCACTGCCTTCGAGCATTGCGAGTTCGTCAAGATCGAAGAAGTTTGAAATTGCATAAACAACTGCGAGTGTACCAACAACATTTTCTTTTGCGATAAAGCCTGTAACACAAGCAGCAGCAAGTTGCCAAACACCGAAGCCGAGAGGGATGAGTAAGAAAGCAAATGGAGATGCGATTGAAGCGAGGATAGAAGTTTCTTCCATGCCTTCTTCAACAACTTCGAAGCTCCAGTTGAATGTTTGCATAATTTGAACAGCAGCATTACAAACTAAGATGATAGTACCAGCTTTGATGATGAATGCTTTTGCTCTTGACATCATTGAAAGGAAAGCTCTTTTGAGTGAAGGAACTTTATATTCAGGAAGCTCAATGATGAAAAATGATTTTCTGTTTTTGTGACCTGTGATGAGGTTAACAAGAAGAGCACCAAAGATGATGAGTGCAATTCCGAGGAAATACATGCTTACACCAACCCAAGAAGCGTCAGCGAAGAATGCGCCAGCGAAAAGTGCGATAACTGGAAGTTTAGCACCACATGGCATAAATGGAGTGAGCATTGCAGTTGTTCTGCGTTCACGCTCATTTTTAATTGTACGGCAAGCCATAACACCTGGGATAGCACAGCCAGTACCGATGATCATTGGAATGATTGATTTACCTGAAAGACCAACTTTTTTGAAGAATCTATCCATTACAACAGCAACACGAGCCATGTAACCGCAATCTTCAAGAAGAGCGATGAGGAAATACATAACCATAACAAGTGGTAAGAATCCAACAACAGCACTAACACCGCCGATGATACCATCAACTAAAAGTGCTTGAAGAATGTCTGAACTGCCTTCTAATAAGCCTGCAACAGCTTCTGCACCTGCATCAATCCAGCCGCAGAAAATTTCAGCGAGCCAAGGACCAACATAAGCTTGAGAAACAGCGAAAACAAACCACATAACGAGTGCAAAGATTGGAATACCTAACCATTTGTGAGCAACGACTTTGTCGATTTTATCGCCCATTGTTTTCTCACTTGTGAGATTTTTTCTTGTTTCAACACCTGCAACAACAGAGTTAACAAAATCAAATCTTTTCTTATCAGCTTCAACAACTGCTTTTTTGTCATGAAGATTAACGTCGCCTTGAACGTAAGGAGCAACTTGCTCACCACCAGCGATTTTAACAGCTTCAGCAACAACTTTTTTAAGACCTTCGTCATTGTTGTTAGTTGAAATTGTTTCAACAACAGGGCAGCCTAATTTTTTTGAAAGGCTAGCAACGTTGATTTTAACGCCTTTTTTGCTGTTGATGTCAACTTTGTTAAGTGCAACAACAACTGGAATACCAAGCTCGAGAAGTTGAGTTGTGAAAAATAAACTTCTGCTAAGGTTAGTCGCATCAACGATATTGATGATAACATCAGGGTTTTCGCTTTTTACGTATGTACTTGTAACGCTTTCCTCTGATGTGAATGGTGACATTGAATAAGCACCAGGTAAGTCAACTGCTAATAAATCTTTTGCTTCGTTTTGAAAGTTAGATTTAAGTTTAGCAGTTTTGCTGTCAACTGTAACACCAGCCCAGTTACCTACTTTTTCAGTGCTGCCTGTGAGCGCATTGTACAATGTGGTTTTACCACTGTTTGGATTTCCTGCGAGAGCTATTCTCATGGAATTGTTCCTCCTCTAAATTGTTTGTTTTTTAATTTAAACTATTGACCATGAATTAGTTTTGGCTAACTAACGGTTTTTAAAAAAGCTATTCAATTAAGAATAGTCTTTTTAAATTTGATTGAATGGGCAAGTTGCTTAATCAGATAAAGTGATCGCACTAGCTAAATCCTTATCTATGTTATATCTAGCATCTTTAAGTGTAACAACATAAGCACCACTAACTTGTGAAACCACGGTTACAGATTCGCCTGCATAACAACCTAAGGTGAATAAGAAATCATTAAGTTCTTCGTCCTCAGTGTCGATATCTAAAATGGTGTAGCTTTTTCCAAGCTCTGCTTGTGATAAATTCATAATGTTTACCTCCATTGTTATGTTTACCTCCATTGTTCACCTAACAGCATAAGTTAGTTAGATTGAACTTACTGCAAATGTTATTTTATCATAATACAATAACATTGTCAAGCTTTTTTAAAAATAAAATAAAAAATTAATGATATTTCGAATTTTTTCATCGTTGCGGTACAGTTTCAGCTTCGCTGAAAAGAACAATTGTAAATCAAGCTCAATGCTAATAGCCGAATACAACGTAATAAAAAAAGTAATATAAAAAATAACAAAAATAACAAATTATTTAATTAACATAATAGTTTGTTAATAATAGTATGTTATCATAATATCACGAATAATAAGATTCAAAAAAAACAGTAATTTAAAAGGAGATAACTCATGGAAATTAAATCAATCTTATCAGCATTTGCTGACGAAGCAAGCAAAAACTTAGACGAACAAATCGAAGCTTTAAAAGCTAACAATATGGACAAAATCGAAATTAGAAGCATCGACCAAGTGAATATTTCTAACATCTCAATTGAAGATATGAAAGAAATCGCAAAAAAACTTGAAGCTAACGGAATCAAAGTTTCATCAATGGGAGCATCAATCGGTAAAGTTGATATCGCAAGTGACTTAGATGATGAAATCGCAAGACTTCACGACATGATCGCTAAAGCAAAAATCTTCGGTACAGATAAAATCAGAATGTTCAGCTTCAGAGGTGTTGACGAAAGCCCAGAATGCGAAGAAGAAGTTCTCAAAAGACTTAATATCTTCAGTGAAATCGCTCATGAAGAAGGAATCTTACTTTGCCATGAAAATGAAAAAGGTGTTTTCGGTGACATCATCAGCAGATGTTTAACTCTCGCAACAAAAGTTAAACACCTTAGACTTGTTTTCGATCCAGCAAACTTCATGGAATGCGGCGTTAATTCAATGGAAGCTTGGGAAGTTCTCAAACCATATGTTGAATATTTACATATCAAAGATTGTAACGCAGATAAAGTTGTTGTTCCAGCAGGCGAAGGTGTAGGCTGTGTTAAAGAAATCTTGGCTGATTATTTATCAACTGCAAAAAATCCACTCATCAGCGTTGAACCTCATTTAAAAAGTTTTATCGGCTTATATGACATCAACAGAGGTGGCGACAGAGAAATTGTTGCTGACAGATTCTCAAGTGATAGAGAAGCTTTTGACACTGCAATCGAAGCAGCTAAATCAATCTACAATGGTTAATTAGCAATTAAAATTAAATAATTTTAAAACAAAGCAGTAAAGTCAAAACCGACTTTACTGCTTTAATATTATTAAAATTTAAATATTAATTAATTTATTTTTTCAATGCTTTGATAATAGCATGAATATGTTGAGCTGATTCATTGTCAATTTGATTAATATCCGAATAAATCAAATTATTTAATTCTGGATTTTTATTATTAAAATCAAAAAATTCTTGAGGAGAAATATTTAAATATTCGCATATATAGAAAAAGACTTGCATTGATGGAAAAGCTCTTTTACTTTCTATTTTGTTAATATAACTTTCGCTTTGACCTAGACTTAAACTCATATCTCTGGCTGAAACACCTTTTTTACTTCTTAATTGTGAAAGTCTTATTGCAAAAAAATCTTCATACACTTCAAATCAACTCTTCTATAATATTATTGTACTATATAGTAAGTTTAAAACATAGAATTAAATTCTTCAAATAACTTGACATGTGCACGAAAAGATATATAATTTAAAATAAGTAGAATAAAATTCTATATTCTGCTAAAAAAATTATAAAGGGGATTTTCAAAATGGAAGAACAAGTAAAACAAAAGAAAGCAATTTATCAAAAAGTTGAGTTGGCTTTAATTTAGATTTTAAACAATAGCTTCAAGCATTAAAGCACCAATAATAAAAATATTAGCAAGGCAAGTGTATACAATTATAATGACGTCAAGGATTTTGACGATAACGCTATAAAATTTATTTTGAAAAAAGCTAGCTGAATGTTTTTTCTCAGGGTTGTCGTCTTCAAGTTTAGAATTTCTAAATGAAATAAATTCCATCAATAAAAATGCAAAAACAATCGCAACAATTAAAAGGAGGATAAGCGTGCTGTAAGCAGAAAAAAATCCGTCACTTGCAAATAAAAATACGATTTGAGCGATAATGTTTTCTAAAAGCCAAACTCCAGTAAAAATCACTCCCAAAATTCTCAGTTTCATTCATTTTCTCCTTAAATTAAATTTCTATTTAATTATATCACACAAAGCTGCAAAAATCAAGTTATGGGATAAAACATCAATTTTTAATTACTTAAAAGAATTATAAAATAAACAAAAAATATCAAACGGACGATATTTGGAGTCAAGTCGGTATGTGAAATTTATTTATTTCAAAATGATTGACTTTTATTAAGAAATACATCATACTTATTACATTCTAACGAATACAAAATAAAAAAACTAAAAGGGGAAGTCGAAATGGAAAATGTAGAAGTAAAACAAAAGAAAGCAATTTATAAAAAGTGGTGGTTTTGGTTAATCATTATAGTGTTTGTTCTTGGAGTTTCAGGTGCATCAGAAACCGAACAAACTGAAAGTACAACAGAATCAGAAGTTTCACAAGAAATTGAGCTAGATGAAACAACACAAAATGAAATTGAAGAAGACGAAGAAACCGCTGAAGAAACAGAGGAAGAAACAGAAGTAGAAACAACTACAGAGGTAACAACTACTGAGGTAACAACTACTCAATCGACCACAACATTAGGTGAGAAAAATGCTTTAAGTAAGGCAAAAACATATTTGAAAATTATGTCATTTTCATATGAAAGCTTAATTGATCAATTAGAGTATGAAGGATACAGTAATGCGGAAGCAATCTATGGTGCAGATAATTGCGGTGCAGATTGGTTTGAGCAAGCTGCATCAAAAGCTCAAACCTACTTAGACTTGATGGATTTTTCAAAGCAAGGTTTAATAGATCAACTAGAATATGAAGGCTTCACATATGAACAAGCAGTTTATGGAGTTGAAGCAGTAGGGTATTAATGAAAACTAAATAAACACAAAAGCAGTAAAGTCAATTTAAACGACTTTACTGCTTTTTATTATTCAATTATAAATCTTAATACTGCGCACCAAAACACTTAACCAAAACAGCTTTTTGAGCGTGTAAGCGGTTTTCAGCCTCGTCGAAAATTTGATCAGCGTGTTCTTCAAGCACTTTAGCAGTGATTTCTTCGCCACGGTGAGCAGGCAAGCAGTGAAGAACCATTGCATCAGCAGCAGCCACAGCCATAACATCGTCATTAATTTGATAATTTTTAAAAATCACCTTGCGTTTTTCACCTTCGTCCTCTTGACCCATAGATGCCCAAACATCAGTGTAAAGTACATCAGCACCTTTTGCAGCGAGTGCAATGTCGTCTGTACACAAAAACTCACCATTTTCGCCAGCCCATTTCATAAGCTCTGCATCTGGTTCGTAACCTTTAGGGCAAGCAACAGTTACACGCATACCAGTTTTGATGCCGCCAACGATTAAGCTGTTAGTCATGTTGTTACCATCGCCTATGTAGCAAAGAGTTTTGCCCTCGAATGAGCCTTTATATTCTTTAATTGTTTGTAAATCTGCCATAA
>JAWXUR010000108.1:0-5923 GCA_044426265.1 Clostridia bacterium | reverse complement strand
GCCGTTCTTCGGGAGGGGAAACCCCTCCCCTACGTGGTTTATTTTTTGGTTTTTTGTTTATTTTTAGATTTTTTTGCCGTTGGTTTTGGGTTTTTTTGCGGTATTTTAAAATTTTTGCGTAGGGGAGGGGTTTCCCCTCCCGAAGAACGGCGGTGGGTTTTCCGTTACCGCAATGTTAAATCGATAACACAAAGCCATGCAAAACCACGAACGCAGTTCGTGCACCATCTCCGTAGGGGAGTGGGTTCTACCCCTCCCTGTTCCCAGTTCAACCACATTTAATGCAAACAACATTGGTGCGGTTTACGTTATCGATTGAAATGTGATGTTGTTACGAAATAACCGCCGTTTTCGGGAGGAGTAGAACCCAAGCGTGTTGATTAAGGAAAAATAGCACGAAAAACAAATTAACCGACCACGTAGGGTCGACCCTATGTGGTCGACCGATGTTGCCGTTATTGCCAATTTATTGAAAATGAGGCTATTTTCTGCATTCGTTTTCATTTAATTCGTTGTTTTTTGTTTCGTGAACCACGAAACAAAAAACAACGGTCGACCACGCAGGGTCGACCCTACGAGATGAAAAAAATGATTTTTAATTAAAAACATCTCTAATCAACACGCTTGAGTAGAACCCTCCCCTCGTTATAAAAAATGTTTTAGGGAATTGGTGGAAATCTGCGGACAACCGCAAGGGTTGTCCCTACAATATATTGATTTTCATTGAATTTCATGTATAAGTCCGTAAAATACGCTTCGCTGTTTTACTACTAACGCAAATGCGATGTTGTTTTCTTTTAGTTGGTTTGTTGAAGTAAAATTGATGCCTTTCTTTAGATGATTCTATTTTTTGCAATCGCATTTACTTTGCTTTAATTTTCCATTCTCCATTTTCAATTTTCAATTTATTTGGGGTGTTTCGCTCGCTGCGGCGAGCGCCTTAAGGCTCTGCCTTAAGAATCCGCAATTTTTTTAAAAAAATTGAGTAAAATTTTGCTTGCTTTGTTTATTTTTAACTCACTTATTTTCACGATTACAAGCATAAACCTCACTTTTAGGTATCTCAATCTCATAAACATAACAATCCTGCCTATCCACCCTCTTAACACTAGCCTTTATCCCAGCGTTCTTCATAGTCTTAACCGCCCCATCAATAGTCTTAATAAAAATCTTAACATCACTAAACATTCGACGTGTATTCCTCTTACTATCCCCCACCTCACTAAGTACATCTTCCACTAACTTCTCAGTTTGAACAATATTCAGCTTCTTTTCAATAACTTTCTCCAAAACAAACATAACTTGCTCATCTTTAAGCCTAAGCAGCGCCCTAGCGTGCCTTTCAGAAAGTGAATTTTCAACCAACAACTTCTGCGCTTTCTTCGGTAGGTTCAACAATCTAAGCTTATTTGACACAGTAGAAGGCGCTTTACCGAGTTTTTTCGCTGCCTCGTCCTGAGATATCCCAAATTCGTACAACAAGTTCTCAATTCCCAGTGCTTCTTCGAAATATCCTAAGTTTTGGCGCTGAATATTCTCGATAAGCGAAAAAACAGCCGATTTAAACTCGTTCACCTCAATCACAATGCAAGGAACAACTATCATGCCAGCGAGCCTAGAAGCACGAAGTCGCCTTTCACCTGAAACTACCTCGTACCCCTTGACAGTTTCTCTCACAGTGATTGGCTGCAAAATTCCATTCATTCTAATGCTTATCGCAAGATTTACAAGCTCACCTTGGTCAAAAACTCTGCGTGGCTGGTGTGGGTTTGGATAAATCCTCTCGTTTGGTATCAATAAAACTTGTCCAGCAGAGACTGGTTTATCGTTATTCATGGCAAAACCTCCCTTTTGCTACAATTTTAGCATAAGGGAGGAAGCTTGTCCATATATTTTCATCGACCTAAAACCTTAATAAACCGCCTAAACACAGCTTATTTGATAGGTTTACTCGATATTTTTGTCGCTGGTCTTGGGTATTTGTCGCAAAGGCGAGAAACTTTCTTGATTAAGATTATACTTCTCTCCCCAGCTCCGTCAAGTTCGAAGGTGTTTTTGCTTTCTAACTTGCCACCAAGTACGTGAATCGCTTTTCTTGCATCGTCTAACTCCTCGTCAGCTCTTTGGCTTTTCATTGAGATGAACGTACCGTCCACCTTAACAAAAGGTAGGCAAAATTCACTCAAACTTGCGAGGTTTGACACAGCACGAGCGCATGAATAGTCGTACATCTCACGATATTCTGGATTTCTGCCAGCTTCTTCAGCTCTTGCGTGTACGATTATTGCACTAAGTCCGATATTTTCGAGGATATCTTCGAGAACCATCAACCTTTTCTTAGTTCCATCTAAGAGTGTCACTTTTAAATCAGGTCTTGCGATTAAAAGTGCTAAGCCTGGAAAGCCTGCACCAGTGCCCACGTCTATAAAACTTGCGCCTTGTGGCATATCAACTGTGCCTAAAACGCTGATTGAATCAACAAAATGCTTGATTACGATATCCTCTGGCTCGGTGATAGTTGTGAGATTGATTTTTTCGTTCCATTCAACGAGCATTTTTGCATAAGTGTCAAACCTATCCAGAGCAGTTTCGTCGAGTTGTACGCCGAAAACCTCGGCTTTTTCTTTTAAAGTTTGTTTTGAAATGAATTCAGTTGTCATAATTACTTCCTTTTGGCGAGATTAATCAGTAAAACTGAAATATCTGCCGGTGTTACTCCAGAAATTCTTGACGCTTGTCCTAAATTTTCTGGGCGAATTTTATTAAGTTTCTCTTGTGCCTCAAGTCTTAAGCCGACTAAGGTGGTGTAATCGAAGTTTTTATCGAGGGTTCTTACCTCTAAACGGCGCATTTCGTCGATTTGAGCGAGTTGTCTTTTGATGTAACCCTCATATTTGATGTCGATTTCCACTTGTTCGAAGATTTCAGGGTCGAGATCTGGTCTTGTTGGGTCGAACTCTGCTAAAACTGCATAGTCGAGTTGAGGACGTTTGAGCAGTTCCACCAACTTGCAGCCAGTCTTGAGGGGCGCTGTTTCACGTGAAACAATCACCTCGTTTAACCTCTCACTTGGTGGAATTGGTGCAAGATTTACACGATTTCTTTCCTCTTCGATGAGTTTTAATTTCTCTTGCAGTTTGGCGTACCTCGCTTCGCTTACTAAACCGACTTCGTAGCCGTATTTCATTAAGCGAATATCTGCATTATCTTGACGAAGAATCAAACGATATTCCGAACGTGATGTCATCATGCGGTATGGATCTGAACAGCCTTTTGTTACTAAGTCATCGATTAAAGTGCCGATATATGAGCTTGCACGATCTAAAATGAGCGGTTTTTCGCCTTTTATTTTTAAAGCAGCGTTTACACCAGCGATTAAACCTTGTGCTGCTGCTTCTTCATAGCCACTTGAGCCGTTAAATTGACCAGCGCCATAGAGGTTTTCGAAGTCTTTGAACTCAAGTGTTGAAAAAAGTGACAATGGGTCTATGCAATCGTATTCAATTGCGTAAGCAGTACGCATGAGTTGGAGGTTTTCGAAGCCTTTGATTGTTCTTAGGAGCTTGAGCTGTACGTCTTCTGGAAGTGATGATGATAAACCTTGCAAATACATCTCTTGGGTGTTTAGTCCGCATGGCTCAACGAAGAGTTGGTGACGCTCTTTTTCGGAAAAGCGTACGATTTTATCTTCAATGCTTGGGCAATATCTTGGGCCTTTACCGTCAATTTTGCCTGAATATAGTGGTGAGCGGTGAAGATTATCGAGGATAACTTGTTTTGTTTCTTCGTTTGTGTATGTCATGTAGCAAGGCAGCTTGTTTTGTGGGGTATATTGCTTATCGAATGAGAAAGCTACTAATTTTTCATCGCCATCTTGTACTTCAAGCTGTGAAAAATCAATGCTGCGCTTGTTTACTCTTGCAGGTGTGCCAGTTTTGAAGCGTCTTGTTGGCAAACCAATGTTTTTTAGGCTTACACTGAGATCACTTGCCGCAAACATTCCGTCAGGGCCACCTGAGTACGACACATCACCAACGTAAATCTTGCCATCTAAAAATGTGCCAGTTGCTAAAATTACGGCTTTTGCGTTGTAAAGTGCCTCTAATCTTGTCGCAACTTGCCATGTTTTGTCGTCATTTTGTGAAATCGATACAATTTCAGCTTGTGTAATTTCTAAGTTGTCTTGAGTTTCCATGATGTTTTTCATGTACTCGCTGTAGTGTCGTCTATCGATTTGAGCTCTTAGCGAATGTACGGCTGGACCTTTTCCGAGGTTGAGCATTCTGCTTTGTAAGGTGTTGGCATCTGCTGCCTTTCCCATCTCACCGCCGAGTGCATCAATCTCACGTACAAGGTGACCTTTTGACGTGCCACCGATTGATGGGTTGCATGGCATGTTGCCGACCCAGTCCATGTTGATTGTGAAAACGCCAACGCTTGCACCTAGTCGTGCAGCCGCCAAGCCAGCTTCAATTCCAGCGTGCCCAGCACCGATTACAACAACATCATATTCTTTTGCGAAATATTGCATTATTAATCTTCCCTTGTTTATAAATTTATTGTTTATGTTCGAATTTTTAGTACAAAAAGTTTTCCATGTATTTTTCGAAAAATGTTGAAAACTTTTTAGTTTTATTGCAAAATTATCATTTTATAATTTTTTTCTTAACATAGCCTAGCTCATTTAAATAAATATTATTTAATAGAAACTTATATTTCCATAAAAGAATTAAAATATACTTTTTTAGTTCTTTTATAGAATAATAGAGTGACTTTAATGCTAATTAAGAAAATAAAATTCCATCTAAGTCGCTAATGTTCATTGCAATGAAGTCAGCGTTGTGTTCTTGAAACTCTTCTCTGTCACCATAGCCGTGAGCGATACCGCAGCTGTAAATGCCAGCATCGTTGCCGCCGTCAATGTCAAAATATCTGTCACCGATCATGATGACTTTGTCATTTTCAGTTGCGCCGAGATTTCGCATGGCTTTTTCAACTAACTGTTTTTTGCCGACGTGTTTGCAGTCGTCAAAAGTTGTACCACAAAGAAAATCAAAATAATAGATGAGGTCTAAATGGTCGAGAAGTTTCTCGATAAAAATTTGTGGTTTAGATGAAGCTACGCCGACCTTGATGTTATTTGCTTTGAGCTTTTTGAGTAGGTCTAACATTCCGTCATATAGTTTGCATTCGTACAGACCGATGTCTGAATAGCGTTCTCTGTATTTTGTGATGTAGGCGTCAACTTCGTCTTCGCTTACATTGAAGAATTTTGTGAAGCTGTAGTGAAGTGGTGGGCCTATGAAGACTTGTAAGTCGTCTAGGGTTGGAACGTCGTCACGAAAGGCGGCGAAAGCGTATTGGAGGGATTTTAAGATTCCCTCGCCGGTATCGACGAGAGTTCCGTCGAAGTCAAAGATTACGTAATCAAAATTATTCATAATGTACTCCTAAAATAGATAATATAAGAAAAGGTAAAAGTAAAAAGTGAAAAATAAAAAGCAAAAAAAGCAAGCAAGCTTTACTCAATTTTTCACGAAAAATTGCAGATTCTTAAGCAGAGCCTTAAGGCGCTCGCCGCAGCGAGCGAAACACCCCAAATAAATTGAGAATTAAGAATGGAGAATGGAGAATTAAATCAAAACAAATGCGATTCCAAAATATAGAAGCATTTAAAAAAAGCATCAATCTAACTTCAACAAACAAACTAAAAGAAAACAACATCGCATTTGCGTTGTAGCAAAACAGCAAAGCGTTTTTTGCGGACTGGTTTATGAAAGTCAATAAAAAACCACAAATCGTAGGGACAACCCCATACTCGGGAACTTAAGGAAATAATAAAAAACAATAATGGAAAATTGAGAATGGAGAATGGAAAATTAAGGGTCGCATTCGCTCCGATTGTAATTTTTTGCTTTGCAAA
>JAWXUR010000015.1:0-30576 GCA_044426265.1 Clostridia bacterium | reverse complement strand
ATTAAATCCTCACTTTGTTCGGGTGAAATATGGCTTCGCCAAATGAAATTCACTTCGTGAATGAAATGCACTGCGGTGCATGAGGATTTAATTTCATGTTACGAAGCAACATTTCATTATGCGTAGCATTATTTCATTGCGTAGCAATTTCATTAAAAATTCACTTCGTGAATGAAATATACTGCGGTACATAGGATTTAATTTCATGTTACGAAGTAACATTTCATAATGCGTAGCATTATTTCATTGCAAAGCAATTTCATTAAAAAATTCTGTAATAACCCAAACCAAATTTTCTTAAATGAAGATTGGTTTGGGTTATTTTTTAGCAAGTTATATGCGTATAAAATATATTAAATTAACTAAGTTTTTGATATATATATATATTGTAAATTAGACTATAAACACCTTGAAATAACATGGCTGTGCAACAGCTTAACAAGTTATATCATAAGTATTAAATTAAAATTATTAAAAAAGGGCTTAAACCTAATATACAGAGCAATAGTGAATTTGTGTTTTTGATTGCTGAAACAAACTTTTTACAAAAAAACAATCGACAGACTAAAATTGTCTGCCGATTCAGCCTGTATAACCTCTAGTTAAATTCAGTGATTATTTTAAAAACATCAATTAATAGTGCAAACCAACTCAAACGCATCACGAGTCGCATCGGCAATTCTGCCAGGTTTGTGAGCATCACCAGCCAAAAAGACCATTGAATGATTTTTGCGCACTTCATCATAAATGCTAGTGTTGCTTCGAACGCCAAGCGAAAGCACAACAGCATCTGCTGAAATTTCGCTAGTTTTATCAGTGTCAACATTTTGGATTTTTAAGCCGCTATCAGTGATTTCAACCAGTTTTTCGCCGAGATAAAACTCTGTGCCAAACTTTTTGAGCTTCGGTAAGATGTCGTCAATATGCTGCATCCATGTGCCAGGCGCTATGTCTTTGCTCATCTCGAGTACGCTTAAACTGTTGCCTTTTTCACAAAGATATTCGCAAGTTTCAAGCCCTGTCATACCGCTTCCGACAACCACAACTTTTTTGTTTTCAAGTGAAACCTTCCCACTCAAAACATCGTCGACGCTATAAACAAAATCTTTATCAATTCCTTTGATTGACTTAGGTCGAAGAGGGTGAACACCGGTGGCTATAATGATTGCATAAGGGTTAAATTCAAGCACGTTGCTTGCCGTAGCAGCGAAGCGTGTACGCAAATCAACGCCGAGTTTTTGGCATGATGTGTGCAAATCTTCAACGCACCAGTTTAATTTTTCTTTGTTTGGTGGGGCAGTTGCAAGCTTAATTTGACCACCGATGGTGTCGTCTTTTTCGAGTACAACAACCTTGAACCCACGCTTGAGGAGAAGTTCAGCGCAAGTGAGACCAGCCACGCCACTACCAACGACAACCACAGTGCGGCCGTTTCCATTTTGTTCAAGTTTATATTCTTCCTTGCCCACAAACGGATTCACAGCGCAATAACCATGATCGCCTATGTATGCGTTGTGCTGCATACTTTCAAAACATCTAAGACAGCAAATGCAGCGTTTAACATCTTCTTCTCGATTTTCTTCAACCTTTTTTGCCCAGTGTGGATCAGCAATGTGAGGTCTGCCAAGTGACACGAAATCTTGTGTGCCATCTTGAAGTTGACTTTCAGCTTGCTCGGCACTTCTAATCAAATTCGCTGCCAAAACTGGAATATTAACTGCCTCTTTAACAGCCTTTGCCATGTACGCTCTCCAGCCACATTTGAATGTGGTAGGCTCTAACCAATAGTTGAAAGTGTCGTAACCAGCGCTTGATACGTCGATTGCATCAATGCCAGCTTTTTCAAGAATTTTTGCCATTTTCACGCCCTCATCAAGCGTGTAACCTTTTCCAATTTGCCCTATTTTATTGTAACATTCATCAACACTAAGTCTAACGATAATAGGGAAGTCCTTGCCGCAATAAGTGCGGATTCCGCTGATGATTTCAAGCAAAAATCTCATTCGATTTTCAAGTTTACCGCCATATTCATCATCACGTTGATTAGTTACTGGGCTTAAAAATTGTTGCAAAAGATAGCCGTGTGCAGCGTGCAGTTCAACGCCATCAGCGCCAGCTTTTTGCACTCTAACAGCAGCTTGAATAAACTGTTTTTGAATCGCTTTAATGCCCTTAATGCTCAAACCTCTGTTTTTTCCCTCAGAGAAATAAGCACGATCACAAGCAGATGGAGAAACAACACGAGGAACTAAGTCGTGCTCCATCAACTTTTTCCCAGTTGGGACAATTTTATAAAGCAAACTTTCATAAAAAGGAATAACTTTATCGCACATGATGCTAAGCGGAACAGTTCCTACGAGTAAACCTAAATTTTGGCGACCAGGGTGGTGGAGCTGTACGAAAAGCTTCGCCCCGTGTTTTTGCACGCTCTTTGCAAGCTTTGCCATTGATTCAATTTGATAATCGTGGCTCATGCCAAGTTGAGCGAAAGATGATGCACCGCTAACGTCATTAACACGAGTGATTTCAGTGATAATCAGACCTGTGCCACCCTTTGCACGTTCTTCGTAATATGCAATGAGTTCATCAGTTGCCTTGCCGTCAAATTGCCCAAAATCCATGAGCATAGGCGACATAACAAGGCGGTTTTTGATGGTGATTTTGCCGATATTCAAAGGTGAAAAAAGCATTTTATTTTCCATTATATTTCTCCATGTTTTCAAAATTTGAGCTTAGTTTAAAGCGTATATTTTATTTATTGATTAAGGCTTAAATCAGCGAATTTTTCACGAATTTCTTTCGCTCTGCCGCAAGTGAGTTTGCCCTCAGGGCAGCCAGCTGTGCTATAACAACTAGGACCCATTAAGCCGAAAATTGCAGGTGAAATTTTGCGAAGTTTAACAAGAAGTTCGTTTGCATATTCTTGAATTTCCCACTGTGCACGAGTGCAGCTGCGAAGTTTGAAAAACAGCATCAATTCACGAGCATTCATGGTGCTCACAACGTCAATTGTTGTGCCGCTAAGCAAGCAATAAACCAAATAAGCTTCGTTTTCACCGCTGTCTTTGATTTTGTTGTACAGCGCTTCGCTTGCGCCAAAAGCAGCTTTAAAAAGGACACAAAGCTCCGCATTTTCTTCAATAGTCTTAGGGATAATATAGCTATTAGGATTGAGAGTTGAAAGATTTGGAACGCTCAAACCTTGCATTCTATGTCTTGCAATGTGAGTTAAACATGAAAGTGTGATATCGTTAAATTTAAAGCAGCAATTGAAAGTTTCAAGCGCACGAGGTCTTGAGTTTTTCATCAAGCTTTTAATAATCAAAGCTGCGTTTTCTTCACTGCTAAGTATGATTTCAATCTCACTTAAAGTGTATTTATTTTGCTCTAAAAGGGCAGTTTTTGCCATCACTTTTTCAGCGTCACAGCTGCAAGATAAAATCTCGATTTTTTCTTTACCAGTAACTCGAATATCATCAAATTCACTTGTGTCAAAATCAAAGTCTAATGCATCGTTGTATCTCTCATTACGCTTTTCAAAGTCGACAAAAATTGCTGGAATTTTTTTTCTGCCTTGCTCGAGCAAACTAAGACCTAAAGCGTGAAGCTCAGGATTGTTTTTGCCTCTGCCATAAATCATTGCACGAAGCACATTGATAAGCTCACGAGCATTGAGAGAACAATAAAAATTGCTATAAAAACAATAAGGCAAAACAAAGCGTGCATCTTCTTTAGGAATTTCGTTTTCGCACATTTTATTATAAAGAGAAAAAAGAGAGTTCATGTGCTCTTTATATTCCTCGGTGAGTTGCTTTGAATAAAACTGTGGTATATAATAGCCACTATTTCCAAAGTCAACATATCTGCGAGATTTAACAGTGAAAGATGCGAGCCTAAACTCGATCATAAACTGCTCAACAACAACAGAAACATTTTCAAAAGCTAAGTTAATAAAGCAATGTTCAATAGTTGAGTTATGCCCAGATTTTGTTACTTTATCGATTAAGTTTGCGTTTTTATCCTTATCATGAGAACGCTCAAAAACTTCAAGCGCAGACCCTTTTTGAGTTGAAATTCGACCACTAGCAGCACAAACGTCCTCCAAGCAATCCGAAATTCCAATTATATAAACACCGTTATTCATTTGTTTAATACCGTCCTATCTTTTAATTAATTGAAAATTGAAAATGGAGAATTGAGAATTATATTAAAATCAAAGGTTACAATTGACAAAGTACGGCCCCTTTAATTTTTCATTCTCAATTTTCAATTCTCAATTATGAGTGTAGCGAATTTAATATCATTTCAATTGTAATAAAAATAAGCCTTTTTGTCAATAACATTATGAGATTAACTGATAATAAAGTTGTTAAATATTATAATTATCTTAATTTTCACTGAAAATGCGAATTTTTTTGCTAAAAGTAATTGATTAAAATTCAAATTGCTGTTATAATAAATAGAATATAATTTTTAATTAAAGTGGGGTAGTACGTTATGATTAAAAGACAAAGTGAAATGACACAATCAATTCAAGTGAATATGCGTGGCGGAGATGGTCAAGCAACAATCACAAAAGTTATTGAAAATGAAGAAATGAATGGTAAATCTCGTTTAGTTGCAACAATCACCTTAGAGCCAAACTGCTCAATTGGTGAGCACGTTCACGAAAACGAAGAAGAAATTTTTTACATAGTTAAAGGCACAGCAACATATAACGACAATGGTCAAGAAGTTAAGCTTTATGAGGGCGACAGCTGCATTTGCTTAGGCGGCGAAAAACACTCAATTGCAAACAGAGAAGCTGAGGGCGACTTAGTTCTTTTTGCAACAATCTTAACTTATTAATAAGGAGATATAATGGCAAAATTAATAGTTATCGAAGGACTTGACGGCACTGGTAAAAGCACTCAAGTTGAAAAACTGGGTGAATATTTAAGTGCAAAAACAAAGGACGTTTTCAGATTAAAGCTTCCATATTACGATGATAAATCAAGCACCTTAGTCACAATGTATTTAAGCGGTGAAATGGGCTCAAAACCTAGCGATGTTAACGCTTTTGCAGCGTCAACATTTTACGCAGCCGATAGATACGCAAGCTATAAAAAGCATTGGGGCAAGGAATATGTGAAAGATCAATTCATCATCGCAGATAGATACACAACCTCAAACGCATCGCATCAGATGACAAAACTTCCAAAAGCTGACTGGGATTTTTATCTCGAATGGCTTTTCGATTTCGAATATAATAAAATGCAAATTCCTGAGCCAGATTTGGTTATCTTTTTAGATATGCCTGTCGAGGTGTCGCAAAAACTTTTATCAAAGCGCTATGAAAATGACGAGAGCAAAAAAGACGTGCACGAAAGAGATGTTTCATATCTTTTAAGCTGTCGTGAGGCTGCGAAGTACACAGCCGAGAAACTCGGCTGGCGCAAGATTAAGTGCAGCGAAAATGGCGAGGCTCTTTCAATTGAAGAAATTGCTGATATGATTATCGAGCAAGTTGAAAGGGAGTTTTTTAATGCCTGAGTTTCACAAAGTTAGCCTTGAAGATAAACAGTGGATTAAAGAAAGACTAGCAAAAGAAGAAAGACTTTCATGCGAATTCACTTTCGGCAATATGTTTTCATATTGCGCAAAAATTTGCATTCATGTTGCAGATTACGAAGGCTTTTTAATCACAAGATGCAAGATAGATAACTACATATCGTATTGCTGCCCCTTAGGCAGTGGAGATATGAAAAAGGCGATTGATTTTATCGTTGAAGATGCAAAACAAAACGGAGAAAATCGAACTTTCATAATTTACGGCATTAGCCCTAAATATGCAAAAATCATTGAAGAAGTTGCAAGTGATAAAATCGATTTGTTTTTAGAGCGTGATGCCTTTGATTATGTTTATCTTTCAAGTGACTTAATCAATTTAACTGGCAAAAAGTTTCAACCAAAAAGAAACCATATTTCGTATTTCAAAAAGAATTATGATTGGCAATATGAAAAAATCACTCAAGATAATATCCCAGAGTGTTTGAGCATGAGCGAAAAATGGCTTGAGCAAAGCCAAAGCGAATCTAAAGCCGACCTTGAAAAAGAGCTAAAAATCATCAAGCTAGTTTTTGATAATTACGAAGCCCTTGATTATGTTGGCGGTTTAATTCGTGTTGATGGGCAAGTGATTGCTTACACAATGGGCGAAAAAATGAATGACGATATGTTTTGTGTTCACATTGAAAAAGCGTTTTATGAATATCGTGGAGCATATCCAATGATAAACCAACAGTTTGTGACTAATGAACTTTCGAATTATATGTATATAAATCGTGAGGACGATGTTGGACTCGAAAATTTGAGAAAGGCGAAAAACTCGTATAATCCAGTGTTTATGCTTGAAAAATATGAGGCTACACTTAAATAATGTTAATTGACAGCAGTGAAAAGTATATAGATGAGCTAACTAAGGTTTGGCAAAAAGTGTTTGGTGATGAAAAAGCATATATCGATTTGCTTTTTAATTCGGTGTATAAGTCAGCCAAAACTTTTGCGATTATAAAAAGGGGTGAAATAGCTTCATGTTTATACCTTTTGCCTTGCAAATTGCGTTTTGAAAATCAAGTGTATAGCGGCTTTTATTTATACGCAGCGGCAACGCTTAGTGAATATCGAAATCAAGGTTTAATGGCGAAATTGATAGCTCAGGCGCAGCGGTACGCAGAAAAAAACAAGTTTGATTTTATCAGCTTAGTGCCAGCAAATGAAGCACTTTATGCGTACTATGAAAAGTTTAACTTCATAACAGCAATGCATAAATATGTGTCAACTAGCTCAAAAATGAGCGGTGAAAACTTTCAATTAAACATGAAACCAGCCTCTGTGGAGCAAGTTTACCAAGTACGCTCAAAACAAACTTTCAATCATTTCATTTGGGAAAAACCAGAGCTTGAATATGCCATGAATTGCCTTAAATTTTACGGCACAAAAGCATTTGCAAGCGAAAAAGGTTATTGCCTATATAATGAAAAAAGCAAAATTATCAGTGAATTGATGTTTAAATCTAGTGAAACAGATTTTGATTTGCAAGATATAAAGATTAATTCACCCTACATCTTAGAAAATTATGAAAATAAAATCGAAAAATTTGGAATGATTTTTCCAATTAATAATAAACTTAAACTAAGCTGGTCATGTTATGATATTTACATGAATTTAGCGCTTGATTAAAATATAGGAGTGTGTAATATGATTTACTGTTTTTTAGCCGATGGATTTGAAGAGTTAGAAGCTGTCGCACCAGTTGATTTATTAAGACGTGTTGACGATGTCAATGTTAAACTTGTGAGCGTTGGCGAAAATGAGTTTGTGACTTCATCTCATGGATTTACTATTAAATGCAATCAAATGATAAAAGATATCACACTCGAGCAAACTCTCGAAGCGATAATCTTGCCAGGCGGTATGCCAGGAACTTTGAATTTAGAAAAAAGTCAAGATGTGCAAAATGCCATTGATTTTTGCGTAAAAAACGAAAAGTTAATTTGTGCAATTTGCGCCGCACCATCAATTTTAGGTCATAAAAACTTGCTTGAGGGCAGGGAAGCTATCTGTTTCCCAGGGTTTGAAAGTGAGCTAATAGGCGCTAAAATCAGCGAATCAGCCGTTGTTAAATCAGCTAACATCATCACCGCAAAAGGTGCTGGAGTGGCTGTGGATTTTGGCTTAGAAATAATCAAAGCATTAAAAAGCGAAGCAGTATCGAAAAAAATTAAGGAAATGATAATGTGTCAATGAATAAAGAAATAAAAAAAGACATTAGAATAGATAAGAGAAATCTTAGAAATAAATATAAAAGCATTCGCATTAACATGCAAGATCAAGATAAGATTGATTCACACGTTTTCAACAAACTCATCAGCACTTGGGCATATCGTGAGGCAGATGTGATTTTAACTTACGTATCGACGGCAATTGAAGTTGACACTAAAGCGCTTATCAACCACTCACTAAAGCTTGGCAAAAAAGTTGCTGCACCATATTGCATTGAAAGCTCAAGAATGAAATTTTATTATATAAATAGTATAGATGAACTCGAAAAAAGAACCTTTGGAGTTTTAGAGCCAGTGGCAAAAAAAGAAAATGAAGTCACAAACTTTGAAAATTCAATTTGCATCATACCGGGGTTAGCCTTTGATAAAAACGGCTTTAGACTAGGTTATGGCAAGGGTTATTATGATAGATTTTTATCAGCGTACACAGGTAAAACGATAGGACTTTGTTATGAAAACTGCATTTGTCAAAAACTTCCAACAGGCAAGTACGACAAAAAAGTTAACACTTTGATAACAAACAAAAACACATATAATTTCAATTGATAGGAGGTTATAGTAATGAGTGATAGATTTTATGAAGAAGGTCACGAAAATTCTAACAGCGAAAAACGCTCAATGAATCCAAATGCTTTTAATGAACCTAAAAACGAAAATGAGTATAGAGCATATAACTCAAAACTCAATGATATCACAAATATTAAGCCAGTTAAAATTAGCTCAGAACCGCAAAAACAAGCTTTTACTGTTAATATTCCAGAGTTTGGCTCACAAACAAGCACTCAAACAAATAGACCTAAACCACCAGTTCAACCACGTCAAACTGTGCAAACCACAAGAACTGCGCCTCAAAATCGTGCTACAACACCAGCACAGCAAAGTCAAACAAGACATATTCCAACTCAAAAACCTGGTGAGATTCAAGAGATAACTCCAGAGATTTTAAAGCAGTACTCACAATATAATGACAAAACTAGAAACATAGACACAAATGAAGTTCGCAGTGCAGTAACAGCAAAGCCAATCTCAACTAAGAAACAAGTTACAGACGCACAAAGAATTGCTGCTCAAAAAAAGGCTAAAATAAAACTCGAAAAGCAAAAAAAGAGAAACAAATCATTCATGGCATTTTGCGCTTGTTTCCTTTGCGTTTTGTTTTTAACTTCAACTTTAACAACAATGGCCATTGACACTATCAACGATATTTTAGTTTTTGATGATGATAATGTCTTTTCAGTCGCTGTAACAATACCAGATGACGCTGATTTTGAAATGGTTTATGAAATTTTATGTGAAAAGGATTTGGTTGATCAAACTTTTATCACCAAGATTTTTTGCCTTTTCAGAGATTATGACACAGTTGAATATGAAGCAGGTGTTTACTATTTAGAATCAAGTGATGGCATCGAAAAAATGCTTGAAACCATCATGGATTCAAGCTCATCTTCAAGCGACACTGTAACTCTAACTTTCCCAGAAGGTTACACAGTTGCGCAAGTTTTCGAAAAACTTGATTACTATGAAGTTTGTAGCTTAGAAAAACTTTATGCTAACCTTGATATTATCGCATCAAATTATGATTTTTATGAGTATATACCAGACGATTATGGTAGATACCTTGATGCAGAAGGCTATTTATTCCCAGATACCTATGATTTTTATATCGGTGAAACAGCAAGCTCAGTGCTTGAAAAACTGTTTGATAACTTCGAAACTAAATGGGACGAAGAATATGATGCAAGACTTGAAGAACTTGGAATGACAATGGATGAAATAATAACAATAGCTTCAATGATTCAAAAAGAAGCAGCTGACACAACCCAAATGGCAGATATTTCAGCAGTTATTCATAACAGACTTGAAAATTCAAGCACCTTCCCTCAACTTCAATTTAACTCAACAACTGATTATGTAACTAATCTTAAATCATATGATTTATTCACAGATTTTTATTATCAAATCTATTTAGAGAGTTATAACACTTATAGCATAATAGGTTTACCACCAGGACCAATTTGCAATCCAGGAACAAGTGCGATTTATTATGCACTTTATCCATCAGATACAGACTATTTATATTTCTGTCATGATGATGATGGCAACATTTATCTTGCATCAACGGCTCAAGAGCATTATGCAAACACTCAATATATATTCTAATAAGTAATTATAAAAAATTAAAACATTAAATACTAGAGGTAAAAATGATAGACAATAAAAATAAGATTGAACTTTTAGTTCCAGTTGGCGATATGCCCCGTTTAAAAGTTGCGATTAAATATGGCGCTGATGCTGTCTACCTTGGTGGCACAACTTTTGGCATGAGAGCATCACCAGCTAATTTTACAAATGAAGGCTTAAAAGAAGCAGTCGATTATGCACATGAGAGAAACGTTAAAGTTTATCTCACTTGCAATGTTCTTGCAAGAAATGAAGAGTTAAGTGAGCTTCCAGAGTTTTTGATTAATGCAAAAAATGCTGGAATTGATGCGTTTATTATTTCCGATTTAGGAATGCTTGATTACGCTCAAAAATACGCTCCAGAGGTTGAAGTGCATATTTCAACTCAATCAGGCATTGTAAATTACGCAACAGCTAACGCCTTTTATAAAATGGGCGCAAAAAGAATTGTTACAGCTAGAGAGCTTACAATGCAAGAAATTGCAACCATTAGCCAAAATATTCCTAGTGACATGGACATTGAGTGCTTTGTACATGGGGCAATGTGCGTTTCATTTTCAGGCAGATGTTTAATTTCAAATTATCTCGTTGGTCGTGACTCGAATCGTGGTGATTGCGCTCAGCCTTGCCGCTGGAAATATCACTTGATGGAAGAAACAAGACCAGGTCAATATTTCCCAGTTGTTGAAGACGGCAGCGGCACTTACATCATGAACTCAAAAGATATGTGCATGATTGAGCATATACCACTAATGATAAAATCTGGAATTACAAGCTTTAAAATTGAGGGCAGAGCAAAGTCTGAATATTACGTTGCTGTTGTCACAAACGCCTATAGAAAAGCGATTGATGCTTATTATGAAAATCCAAGTGATGATTACAAGCCAGCTGATTGGATTTTGCAAGAAATGCGTAAAGTTAGCTATCGTGATTATTGCACGGGCTTTTATTTCGGCGCTCCAAACGAAGATGCCAATGTTAGCTATGTTGGCGGCTATAATCGTGAATGGGACGTTATGGCAGTGGTTGATTCTTGGAGCGATGGCAGAGTTTATTGCACCCAAAGAAACAAGTTTTTCGAGGGTGACGAACTCGAACTTTTGCACCCAGATTTAGTGCCATTTGCAGTTAAAGCCGAAGCTTTGCAAGATGAAAAAGGTGAGCCAATCGAAACCGCAAATAAAGCAATGATGAAGTTTTCTTTTGCGTGCGAAACCGAGCTTGAAAAAGATTCAATTCTTAGAAAACAAAGACAAGACCAATCAAGAGTTATAGTATAAAAAACAACACAAGGTGCAAATGAACGCACCTTGTGTTTTCGCTTTTGTTGAGGTGGTACAGTTTTTTCGCTTTGCGAAAAAAAGTACGCCCCAAAACCTCAACATCAACCCTCTCTCGAAAGACCAATCAACGCACCAACACCTCCAGAAATAAAGTCACGAAACAGCGATAACGTGGCAATATCGGAGCTGTCAAAGATGAAATTATCACCAAAATCACGGATAATAATTAGCACAAAAAGGCAGAAAATGCAAACACTTGAAACGATTAAAACCTGCATTTTTAGGTGAGAAGAGTTCAAATCCTTTTTCTCAAATTCAACTGTTTGAGTGGTTTTAATCTTCTTTTTTTCGCTAAAAACCATGCTCATGATGTAGCCATAAATCGAGCTTAAAGTAGTTCGTAAAACAACGTCAATGCTTGAAAAATCTGTGCCTTCATCAGGCGTGAAAAAGAGGCTAAAAGTCGATTGCAAAATTAAAATCACCATTATTACTAAAAGGCAGATGTAAGCAAGATTTTTTGAGTTTGAAAAAGATTTTAGCTTTTCATATATCTTTTTTATTGTTATCACCCTCATAAAATAATCCGCAAAACTTCAATGTAAAAGCTTCACGGATTTTAATATCAAGTTGCTAAAATTGAGTCTTCAGTTTTGGTTTCGCTTGGTTTAACAGAAGCACTTTCAAGTGTTTCATCTGCTTGTGTAGCTGCTTCAAGAGCTTCGATTTCACCCTCAAATTCACTTTCATATGCATCAGCATATTCATGGTTATCAACGATAAAAGCTTCGCTTAAATTGCACTGAACATAGGTTTCGCCAACTTTAACACTAGCACCAAACTCAACTGGAATATCAATGTTTACCACTTGAGATATAACGAAATTGCACCCATTAGTGTCGTTTTTGCATTTGCATTTAGAGCTAGGGCAAATTTGAGTTTCTTCGCAGCAATTAATAATCGCAGGGCTAGTCACAGCGTATGGCATCACGCAAACAGGCAAACAAATTTTTGCTTTATGTGAGCCAACAGCGCTGCAAGCGTCGCCACAATTAGTTGTGTTATTCATATAACATTCTCCTTTAAAAATAAACTCATCTCATTGAAAAACGTATCAGCGGTGTTTAATGGCATTGTCATAAGCCAATAAAAGCAAAATTACACACCGACTATAACTTAAATTTCACTGAAATACTATTAACAGTGTATGTAATTTCAGAAAAATTGACAATGTTTTTTCAAATTTTTTATTGCTCAATTCATAAATATGTGCTATAATAATTTATTGTTTAATATAAATATAAACTCAATTTTCAAATTATAATATAAGTTTAATTTGAAAAAAAGTTAAATTGGAGGATTTATAAATGTTAGAAATTATCAAAGTTATCATATTAGCGATTTTTAGTGGTACTTTATTGCCCCTACCTGTCAGTGCAAGTGCTCATTTTGCACTCTTAAATGATTTGCTAAGCTTTTCAACGGACGAAAACGTTATAACTGTATATACAAGTATTTTCGCCTTAGCTTTTTCAGTAGCTTTAATATTTAATTTAAGGAAAATATATTTCAATTTATTCAAGTCGCTTTTTGTTTTCAACAAAGAAAAATTAGAGAAAAAGAAATTAACTTCATATAAAAGCTCATTTTTAAATTTGCTTTTATCTTTTATACCTTTAGCTATTGTTTTTGCACCAGTGAGTGAAGATAAACTTTTAATTGATTATTTTTCTAGTTTCAATTTATCAACTAATTTAATTTTAGTCGGTATTGCTAGTGTGTTTTTAGGCTTCATCATGATCATTAGTTCTTGGTACTCTAAATATTCAAACAGCAAAATCCACCGCATTAGCAAAATGGGCGATATAATAAGAATGAGCATTTATCAAGTACCTAGTTACATAATTCCTGGTTTGTCACAAGTGGCAAGCGGTGTTTCAAAGCTTATAATTAGAGATGTAAACTCAAAAACTGTTATGCGTGAAGTTTACACTTATTTAGCTCCACAAATGCTCGTTATTAGCATAATTCAGCTTGTTAGAATGAGTTATACTGATGTTTCAATTTTACCAATCACAGCAGTTATCGGCGCAATAATCGCATTTGTAGTCAGCGAAATTGTAATTGCGCTAATTTCAAAATTCAATATTAAAAAATTATTTTCGTTTTTTGCAGTTTACTCAATTATTTTAGGAGTTTATATAATTGCAGTTTCAGTAACGCTTTAATTGCGATAGAAAAATTGAAAAGCGTTAAACATAAATTAGTTTGTTTAAATTATTAAAAGAGGATAGAAGATGGATAAAAAAAAGTCAACCAAAAAAACAACAAAAAAATCAACAGCTAAGAAGAGTACTGCAAAAAAATCTACTTCTTCAAAAGCAAAATCTAAAAAGAAACTTACCTTTTATGAAAAAAATAAATTTGCAATAATGATAAGTTATATCGTTGGAGTGGTTTTATTTTCAGCTCTTGCTTTAATTTCAGGTGAGAGTGTTTGGTCAATGATTAGAGGTGCGTGTTTCGCAGTTTTCGGAGTGGGATTTTTTGTTTTAATAATCACTATGATAAGCACAGCGATGCGAATTGCTGGCGGAAAATTTGATAAGAGTTTAACTGTAACCAACTTATCAGCAATCGGCTTAGCGGTGGTGTTTTCAAGTTTAGTTAATGTCATTTTAAACATTAATTCTGCTGTTGACACTTCGTCATGGTGGTCGCAAATTTCAAATTCAACTATTTTATCATATGAGGCAGGAAAAAGCGGCTTTGAATTAAGCACAGGCTTTTTTGGCTCGTTCGTTGGCGAATCTTTAAGTTTAACAATAACCACAATTCCAGCAATAATCTTGTTGGTTTTGGCTTTTGTTGTTTTAGCTGTTATTCATTCTAACAATGGTTTTAATTATTACGGAATGAAAATATCAGAGTTATTTCAAGATTCGCAAGAAAAAAGAAGCGTTAATCAAGAAAACAAGAAGATCGTTAAACAAGAAAGAAAAGCAGAAAAAGAGGCAGAAAAAGAAGAAAAACTTGCCGCTGCACCTTGGATAAACCCAGAAAAATCAAACGAACCAGTGCTTAGTAAACATAAGCCTATAACGAGTGAGTTTGAGCAAATTCCAATTAAAACAAGTCAACCAAGTGCGGTTGAAGAAAAGCCAAAAACAGCAGTTAAAGGCATCTTATTTGGTGGCAAGAAAAAAGCTAGTGTTGACATCGAAGTTGCCCCAGACGACAGCGTTGAAGTTGCAGCAAACAGAGCAAAGCTGTTTTATCCTGAAATTGATGGAACTTTCGAGGAAATAGCAACAGATATAGAAAAGAGCAATGTTTCATCTCAAACACAAATTCAATCTGTACAAGAGTTCACACCAGAGCATTTGGCAACACAAGAAACTCCAATTCAAGAAATTAACGATTCTAACTATCGCCCAGTGGTGAACCCTTTTGCAGCTAAACCAACAGCTGAAGTTAAAGATGAACCAGCTGAAATCAAAGTTGTTTCAAGTGAACTTGCGCAAGAAGAGCAAGAAATCATTAAAGATGCAATCAACATAGCAAAAGCAAATGAGCAAAAAAGCATTGAAGAGATAGATGAAAGCAAGAGCGAAACAAAACTTCGCAAAAAATATTCGCTTCCACCTCTCGAGTGCTTAACACCGCCAATGTTTGAGCAAAATCAAGATTACACAACAGAAATTAGACTCACTGCAAAGCGCCTTGTAGACACGCTCAAGAGCTTCAACGTTGAAACAAAACTCATCGGTGTCAGCCGTGGGCCAACAGTTACAAGGTACGAACTCCAACCAGCAAAAGGTGTGAAAATCAGCAAAATCACCAACCTAGCTGACGATATCGCTCTTAGCCTAGCTTCAAGTGGAGTACGTATCGAAGCCCCAATTCCAAACAAGCCAGCAGTTGGAATCGAAGTGCCAAATAAAATCAAATCAAACGTAACATTTAGAGAGATGATTTCATCTTCTGAGTTTAAAAATGGCAAAAGCAAAATCAACGTTGTACTCGGTAAAGATATCTCAGGCGAAAACATCTGTGCCGATTTAGGAAAAATGCCCCATCTTCTCATCGCTGGTACAACTGGATCTGGTAAGTCAGTTTGCTTAAACTCAATGATCACAAGCATTCTTTTCAACGCAACTTGCGAAGAAGTTAAACTGTTGATGATTGACCCTAAACAAGTTGAATTTTCCGTGTATAATGGAATTCCGCATCTGCTTGTTCCAGTTATTTCTGACCCACGAAAAGCAGGTGGTTCACTCGCTTGGGCAGTTGGAGAAATGGAAAACAGATATAAACTCTTTTCAACATTTTCAGTGCGTGACATCTCAGGCTTTAACAAAATGGCACTTAACAACCCTGATGTGCAATATATGCCACAAATCGTTATTTTTATCGATGAGTTGAATGATCTCATGATGCTCTCACCAAAGGAAGTTGAAAACTCAATTTGTCGTCTTGCACAAAAAGCCAGAGCGGCTGGAATGCACTTAGTTGTTGCAACTCAAAGACCATCAGTTGACGTTATCACAGGATTAATCAAGGCAAATATTCCAAGCCGTATTTCACTTTCAGTTTCATCACGGGTCGATTCAAGAACAATCCTCGACTCTTACGGCGCTGAAAAACTTCTCGGTAATGGCGATATGCTTTACTATCCAACAGGTTTACCAAAACCAGTGAGGATTCAAGGCGCATATCTTTCTGACGAAGAAATTCAAGACGTTGTCGCTTTCTTAAAAGAGCAAGACGAAGCCCATTATGACGAAGAAATCATGTCAGAAATCGAGAAAAATGCCGTAGTTGATAAAAAAGATAAGGGCGCAAGCACAGTTGGTGGCGATGCAAAAAGCAACCTCGACCCACTGTTTGAGCGTGCGTTAGAATTAGTTGTTGAAAATCAATCTGCATCCACTTCACTTCTTCAAAGGCATCTTCAAGTTGGCTTTGCAAGAGCTGCGAGAATAACTGATCAACTCTATGAAAATGGCATGATTGGCCCTCCAGGCGGAGCAAAAGGCAGAAAAGTTTTAATCACTCCATCGCAATTAATGGAAATGAAAGCTGTCAACGAAGCAGCAACACAAGATTAAACTTTTGAAGTACACTTTTTTGGCTTCGCCAAAAAAGGAAGTCGAGTTTCTCGACATGAACGCCGCTAAAAAACGCTGCTAAGTTAAGGATATACACCGAGAAGTCGAGTTCCTCGACACGAATGCCGCTAAAAAAACGCTCCAAATTCAAGGATATGCACCGAGCAGTCGAGTTCCTCGACACGAACGCCGCTAAAAAACGTTGTAAATTCAAAGATATGCACCGAGCAGTTAGTTTGAGCTGCATTTTGATTTATAGTTTAAACTGAAAATCAACGCAAAAATCGAAGATTTTTTGTACGACAAAAGCGAAACTTTAAAACAAAACAAAACAAAAAATATATGAAAACGATAAACTCGTTAAAAGGAAAATATATGCCAAAATTTTTACCAATCACAAAACAAGATATGCAAGAAAGAGGCTGGGATCAGCTCGATTTCGTTTATGTTAGCGGTGATGCTTATGTTGATCACCCTAGTTTCGGTGTGGCGATTATCACTCGAATTCTCGAAGCTGAGGGTTATAAAGTCGGTGTTATTTCGCAGCCAAATTGGCACACAAATGAAGATTTTGAGCGCTTTGGCAAACCTAGACTCGGATTTTTCGTGTCATCAGGCAACATAGATTCAATGGTTGCTCACTACACTGCTTCAAAGAAAAAACGCAGTGAAGATGAGTTCACAGCTGGCGGAAAAGCTGGCGCAAGACCTGATAGGGCAGTGATAGTTTATTGCAACAAAATTCGTGAAGTTTATGGTGATGTGCCAATTATTATCGGCGGTTTAGAGGCCTCGCTCAGACGTTTCGCCCATTATGATTATTGGGACGATAAACTTCGCCACTCAATACTTTTCGACTCACAAGCCGATATTTTATCATATGGCATGGGCGAAAATCAAACAAGACAAATTGCAAATAGATTAAACGCAGGCGAAAAAATCAGCGAAATTCGTGACGTACTCGGAACTTGCTATGCTTGCGATGTTCAAGAAACACCACTTAAAGGTGCGGAGTGCCCAAGCTTTGAAAATGTTGTGAAAAGCAAAAAAGAATATGCAATTTCATGCCGCATTCAACAAGATGAGCAAGACCATATTCGAGGTAAGCTCGTAAAACAGCGCCACGGTAAAAAGATGCTCGTGCAAAATCCACCAATGCCACCGCTCACAACTGAGGAGCTAGACGTTGTCTATGCCCTCGATTATATGCGTACCTACCACCCAAGCTACGAAGCTTTAGGCGGCGTTAGTGGTATCGAAGAAGTTCGCTTTTCAATCACGCATAATCGTGGCTGTTTCGGTGCTTGCAACTTTTGCTCAATCGCTTTCCATCAAGGTCGCTACGTAACAGTTAGAAGCCAAGAATCGGTTATAAACGAAGCTAAATATATCACAAGTTTGCCAGATTTTAAAGGCTATATCCACGACGTTGGAGGGCCAACAGCAAACTTTAGACGTACATCTTGCGACAAGCAGCTCAAGGCTGGACTTTGCAAAGGCAAAAAGTGCTTAGCTCCAAAAGCTTGTCCAGCACTTAAGCCTGATCACAGTGACTATTTAGATTTACTTCGTAAATTAAGAGAGCTACCAAAGGTGAAAAAAGTCTTTATTCGCTCCGGTATTCGCTATGATTATATGCTCAAAGATAAAGACGAAAGCTTTTTCCGTGAGCTTGTACAACACCACGTTAGCGGACAACTCAAAGTTGCTCCAGAGCATTGCTCAGCGTGTGTACTCGAGAAAATGGGCAAGCCATATATTGATGCCTATATCAACTTCTCGAAAAAATATTTCGAATTTAGCAAAAATGCAAATAAAGAGCAATATCTAGTGCCATATTTGATGTCATCTCACCCAGGCTCAAAGCTTGATGATGCAATCGAGTTAGCATTGTTTTTGAAAAAACGCAAAATTAGACCAGAACAAGTGCAAGATTTTTATCCAACCCCTGGCACAATTTCAACCTGTATGTTTTACACAGGAATTGACCCTTACACAATGGAAGAAATCTTTGTTGCAAAAACTCCAGAAGAAAAGCAAATGCAAAGAGCATTACTTCAATATTACAACCCATATAATCAAGAAATAATCGAAAAAGCACTCAAAAAAGCTGGCAGATTCGATTTAATAGGTACAAGTGAAAAGTGCTTAGTACGCCCAAGTGCTAAGACTAGAATGAACAATCAAAAAGCTAACGCTTCACGCAATGTGAATAGTTATAAAAAAAGCAATCCTACTAATAAAAACAAAAGGAGGAAGAAATAATGAATCATGGCGGACATGGTGGTGGACACGGCGGCGGACATCACGGCGGTGGAGGACACAGAGGTGGACATCACGGAGGTGGACATCACGGAGGAAGACCTCCAATGAGAAGAAGAGGTGGCTGTGGCGGCTTTATTTTAGCTGTTATTTCAGTTATCGCAGCTTTAATTATAATATTATAATTAGTTTTTGCGAAGTAATTACTCGAGGTGCTTACTCATAGTTGGGAAATTAAGAAATTTTCAATTAGTTTTATCGTATAATTAATTGAAAATGGAGAATTGAGAATTGAGAATTATAGGAAAAATTGAAGATTTTTTGGATTTTAACCTTTTTTGCGAAGTGAAAATTACAATCTGAGCACGGACTCCCTTTCAAGGGAGCTGTCAGCGAAGCTGACTGAGGGTTCGACCCTTAATTTTTCATTTTCCATTCTCAATTCTCAATTATTATTTACTTACTTCGCAATTGTTTAAGATTAAAGGAGAAATTTATGAAAAGAAGAGGAAAAAGACGACTTGGCAGAGGAAAGTTCAGCACTTTTATAGCGTTATTATGTTTCATTGCAGCACTATTTATTGCAGTGGATTCAGAAGGTGTTGATGAGTTTTTAGGTGAATTATCAGCTGTTGAAAGTGAGTTTATAAACGAAAATGTTTATGTGCATTTTATTGACGTTGGTCAAGGCTCAAGCACGTTAATTCAAAATGGAACAAGCGGAATTTTAATCGATAGCGGTGAGAGTAATTATTCAGATGAAGTTATACAGTACCTCCAAAACTGCGGAATTGAAACTCTTGATTATGTGGTCGCAACTCACCCACACAGCGATCATATTGGCGGCATGACAGCGATTTTTGCCGAGTTCGAAGTTGGCACAATCATCATGCCAGAGCTTAGCTCAATCAACACACCAACAACTCAAACGTACGAAAAATTCATAGACTACATTCTCGAAAATGACTTAGATGTCGATTATGCTCAGCCATACACCGAGTATGATTTTTGCGGTGATGAGCTGCTTCTCATAGCACCATTTGAGCAAGATTCAAACCTAAATAATATGTCAGTAGTTTCAATATTTACAAGCGGCGACACCCGAGTTTTAGTGTCAGGCGATGCAGAAGTTGAAGAACTCGCAACAATCGATTTAACAATGGATATAGATTGCGACTTTGGCACAATGAGCCATCACGGCAGCTCAAACGGAATTTACGAGCCATTTTTAGACGCAGTAGACATGGAAGTCGCAATCATTTCATGCGGTACAGATAACTCGTACGGTCACCCTCACAGCGAAACAATCACATATTTAGAAGAAAACGAAATCGAATATTACATCACTTGCGTTGTTTCAACAGTCATCTTCGAAATCACCGATGATGCGTACAGCATATACAGCTAAAACCGATTTTTTTGCTATTACATTATATATAAGGAAAAATAGGTGGGAAAAATGCAATTAATTGTTGATAGAATTGAAGGCGATTTTGCCATTTGTGAAAAAGAAGATATGAGCTTCACTCAAATAAAAATCACCGATTTGCCAAAAGGTACAAAGCAGGGAAGCTTCTTGAATCATCAAAATGGTGTTTTTGTACTCGATGAAAAGGCAGAACAAGAGGCAAGAGAGCGTATTTTGGAAAAACAAGCAAAACTTTTTAAAAAATAAGCGAAAAACACTTGACTATTAGGAATAAATAGTATATAATATTGAGGAAAACGCACGCATAGGAATTTGTATACCATGTTGCACTCAATCGAGTGTGGTTTTACTTTTGAACTTAGCGGTGGATTTAAACAAATTTTTAGGAGGACATTATTATGTCAGTAGTATCAATGAAACAACTTCTTGAAGCTGGTGTTCACTTCGGTCACCAAACAAGAAGATGGAACCCAAAGATGGCAGAGTACATCTATGTTGAAAGAAATGGTATTTATATCATCGACCTTCAAAAAACAGTTAAAAAACTTGAGCAAGCTTATTCTTTCGTTCGTGAAATTTCAGAAAACGGCGGAGAAGTTCTTTTCGTAGGAACAAAAAAACAAGCTGCTGATTCAGTTGCTGAAGAAGCTGCACGTTGCGGTATGCCATACGTTAATGCACGTTGGTTAGGCGGTATGCTCACAAACCTCAACACAATCAAAAAAAGAATTAGAAGACTTGAACAACTTAGAGTTATGGAAAGCGACGGAACATTCGCACTCCTTCCTAAGAAAGAAGTTATCAAATTAAACCTTGAAATCGAAAAACTCGAAAAATTCATGGGTGGTATCACAAAAATGAAAAAGCAACCTGCTGCTTTATTTATTGTTGACCCACGCAAAGAAAGAATCGCAGTTGCAGAAGCTCACAAATTAGGTATTCCAATTGTAGCTATCGTTGACACAAACTGTGATCCAGACGAAATCGATTACGTTATCCCTGGTAACGATGATGCTATTCGTGCTGTTAGACTTATTGCTGGTGCAATGGCTAGCGCTGTTATCGAAGGCAGACAAGGCAACGAAGAAGCTGTAGCTCCAGAAGCTGCTGCTGAATAATTAAAATTTCAAGACTTTGGTAAAATCAATGGTTTTGCCAAAGTCTAACAGCCCGTTTTTGACGGGCTTTAGTTAAATGCCACGATTTGTGGTATACTATAATATAAATTTATGTAATATTGGAGGACAAAAATTATGGCAAACTTTACTGCTAAAGACGTACAAGCACTTCGTGAAAAAACAAGTGTTGGTATGATGGAATGTAAAAAAGCATTAGTTGAAACTGATGGTGATATGGATAAAGCAATGGATATCCTTAGAGAAAAAGGCCTCGCATCAGCTGCTAAAAAAGCTGGTCGTGTTGCTGCTGAAGGCGTTGTTGTTGCTTATAACGACAAAGCTGCTAAAGTTGGCGTTTTAGTTGAAGTTAACTGTGAAACAGACTTCGTTGCTAAAAATGCAGACTTCGTTGCTGTTGCTGAAGCTGTTGCAAAAACAGTTGCAGATCAAAACCCAGCAGACGTTGACGCTCTTTCAAAAATGACTCTTGCTGGTTCAACTCAAACAGTTGAAGAAGCAATTCAAGATCTTTTCTTAAAAATCCGTGAAAACATGAAAATTCGTCGTTTCTCACGTATCGAAGGCAATGTTGAAACTTATATCCACGGCGCTGGTACAGTTGGCGTTATGGTTGAGCTCAACGCTGACGACGCTATCGTTAATAACGAAGCATATAGTGCAATGGGTAAAGACGTAGCAATGCAAGTTGCTGCAATGATGCCAACTTACCTCGACATCGCAGCTGTTCCAGCTGACGTTGTTGAAAAAGAAAAAGGTATCCTCATCGCTCAAATGAAAGAAGATCCAAAAATGGCAAGCAAACCAGAAGCAGTTCTTGGTAAAATCGTTGAAGGTAAAATTGCAAAATTCTTCAAAGAAGTTTGTCTTACAGAGCAAGTTTTCGTAAAAGATGGCGACTATTCAGTTGCTAAATACGTTGCAAAAATTGCTAAAGAAATCGGCTCAGAAGTTTCACTCAAAGGCTTCACACGTTTCGCTCGTGGTGAAGGCATCGAGAAAAAAGAAGAAAACTTCGCAGCAGAAATCGCAAGCATGATGGGCTAAGTCGACAACGTCGACATGAGTGCCGAGTTGAGTTTTTCGTAATGGAAAGCGATACACCGAGCAGTTAGATTGCTTGAGTTTGTGTGATTATGAGTTAGATTGATGAACTGGGTCGAAAAAGATCACTGTCGTTCTCATTTTCTTGTTTATAATACTTTCGCCGAGCAGTTAGCTTATTTGTTTATAATAAATCAACTCCAGTATTAGATTAATTTCTAACACTGGAGTTTTTTGTCAACAACGTCGACTTGACCGCCGAGTGAGGTTTTTCGTAATGGAAAGCGATACACCGAGCAGTCAGCGTGTTTGATAATAACAAGAAACTCCAATGTTCGATTAATTTCAAACATTGGAGTTTTTTATTATTTAATTGATTTATTCTTCTATAATAAAACACCCAACCAACTACCATTAAAATAGGTATAACCGCTTGGAATATCAAAAGTTCCAGCAGGAATAACATCTGTCGCCTCAAGGACGTAAGTCGTGCTAACTGTGCCGTCTGCGTTGTCATTTTCACGTTTAACCCACTCATCATTTAGGAAAATATATCTAACCTCATAACCATCAGCGCCGATATAGCTTTCTTGTGTGTAAGTCATGCCATCTTCAACAAAGGTTGAAACAGTGATCTCACCGAGATCGCTTGAAACTTTCAAACTGTCCATCATTTCACTAAGATTCATGTCTTCGAGCAAAGAATCAGGCAACTCAATATACTTGCTCCACTTATCCACGATCATGTAAGTCGTATCTTTATCCGCTAAATAAAGCATTTGGCAAGTGCCAATTTCGTCCATGCTAACGTCAATCACAATGTTGCCAGCGTAGTCCATAGCAGCGGTGATGGGCTCACTGCCGAGCGACTCATCTTCTGTGTAAAAAGATAGCAAAAACTGACCGCCAGCAAACATTTCTTGATATTTGTCAATTCGATAAGCAGCGCTCGAGTCAACAACAGTGGTTCTCGTTGTGCTCGTACTATCCTCACTTGCAGCTGTGGTTGAATATGCTGTTGTGCCGTCATTTTCATAGTACACTGAGCCATCAGCATCTGTGCCAGTGGTGTAATTATCAGCTGAATTTGTGGTGGTTGAGTTTGAATTTGCAGTTGTTGTTTGTACTATTGAACCTTCCTCTTGCGCTATATAACTTGTTGTAGTAGGCAAGTCAGAAAGATTTACTTGAGCACTGATATCTGCAACAATTTCTCCGATTGAACCATCAGGCAAAATCTCAGCAGCATAAATATTTCCAGCCACGTCTGTCACTGCGGCGTACGTTACACCCTCACCATCTTCAACCGCCAAATATGAATTTCCATCACTATCTGTGACAGTTGGTGAAGTTATAGTTACTGCACTTGCATTAGGGTCGTATGTAAGCATAACAACGAAAGCTGCAACAGCAATAACGATAAGAATCATAAGCACAATCACAACACGTATAATAATTTTCTTCATAAAATCCTCCTGTTTTTTTGAAAAGGCAAACCTTAAAATCTCGCCAGTGAAAGCGAAGCGACGTACGCAAAAAACCAAAAATCAAGCTGCACTTTGATCAATTTGCACTGGCTCATAATTATTAAACAACCAATAAGCCGACAAGCTAGCGATAAAGAAATAAATAAGTGCAATAAGATTTATTACGATAATCACGATTGGAATTATTGTGCTAACATAGGTATTTGATGGATTAATAAAGTAATAAAAATAATAACTAGATAAAATTATTTGATTTGAAACTGTGACAATAATTTTAAAATTACGGAATTTTTTAACGCAGTTTCCAGTTGCCTCATCAATCTTATTGCATAAGTTAGCAATGATTGTGTAAACTTGATAAGTCAAATAAATATTGATTGGCACAGTGATAAGACCTATGAAATTCATCACATAAAACGCATTTAAGGTGTAAAACATATCCTGTGTGAATGGTGCGTTGATGCTAAAAATTGAAAGCGCCATCATAACATAGCCAAAAGGCAAAACGATTTTCGCTGTTTTGTCATATGTCATCAAGATTTTTAATGATTTAATGATCAAAATATAACCCACAAAATCAGGAATTATATCAAAACATAAATTTAAAAGTCCCATATTAATAGTCAAATTGAAATTCACGAAAAACAAAATATTTGCAATCAAAATAAGCTTAATCGCCCTTGCAATTTCTTTATAATCAACCATCACTGCACCTCCTTGAAAACAAATTCATCAATAACTTCGTTAAATCCATCAGTTATAGTTATGCTTGCTGATGTGTAAATCTTATTGTTGTCACTCGAAACGTAAACAGCACCGAGTTGGCTGAATCCACCACCTGAACTATAATAGACTATATCGTCTATATCCTCAAGAGTGATGCCTCGAGCTACTGTTGAAGACACAGAATCATCTGATGCAATTTCAACTTTTGCATAATAAGGATAATAACTTCCAATTTCCTTATCAAATTCAAATTTCAAGTTCACATTTCTGTCCCAAGCATCAAAATTCTTGTAAGCATTAATGTTTGTGATGTTTGTTAGATCATTAACTTCATATGTGACATATTGCACAAGAAAACCGCTGCCATATTCATTTTCACAAACCAAAGAAATTTCAGGATTTAAATGATCAAGATATAAGCTATATTGCGTACTAGCTTGCAATTGCATAGATTGAATTTGAGTGTAACAATTTTCAGTTAACTCAATGTCATCAATAGAAAAATCGGTGACAGCTCGCACTATTTCATAATCACCAGTTTGCTCAAACACCCAATCACCATCATCTTCGGCGTAAACTTCAAAAGGAATAACCAAAGCGCCAGTTGAATATTCGTCAACAATTTTATCCTCGCTATATTTCAGTGCACACTCATCAAATTCATAAATAAAAATAATCAAAGTGCCGCTAAAACCATTTTCAGTTTCAATTGGGTTATACACATTATAAGTCCAACCATTAGTGGCTTCAATTAACTCATAAGAAAGAAATGAATAAGTAACCTCATAAACTGGAGGTGTTTTTTCTTCAAACATTTCAGTATTCAAGCAATCCTCAGCATATTCGTCAATAGGGGAGCTTAAAAAGTACGAAAAATCAGCAGGACAGCCGTCATTTTTATAAGCAATTGAGCTGTCAATTACGTCACTAACTTTGTCGCTTGGGCTAACGATAGCTAATAAATCGAAACTTTTATTGATAAGACCTTTAACGAAAATATCAATCGCAGCCGCATCAGTTTTAGCAGAAAAAGTGCTCGCAATGCTCATGTTAGTTGGCGAATAATCATCAGCTTCAACGCTAAAAACAGCGTTATATAAAATAGAAGAAGTCGCAATCATAAAAATTAGTATAGCACTAATGCAATAAGTCACGAGCTTCAAATCCTTAGGATATTTCTTGAAAAATACAATCGATTCGATTCTCTTTTTGATGTTTTCGCCACCATTTGAAATTGAAGTAGTTCCCACAACCTTTGAAAATTTCTCATCAGCCATAAACAGCAGTGTTTTGCCGTACTCTCGTAAATCTTCACCCTCGAGTTTTTCAAGCACTTTTTGGTCGCAGCTAATTTCAATATCGTTTGTGATTGAGTTAAACACTTTAAACAAAAACGGATTGCACCAGTTCAAGCAGCGCAAAGCACACCACAAAACATTTTGCAAATTATGCTTATATTTCAAATGTATAAGCTCATGCAAAATGATTTTCTCATCAAGAATCATATCTTTAGGTAGTACGATAATAGGTTTAATAATGCCACACAAAAACGGTGCTTTGATGCCATCAACATAAACAGTTTTGCACGTTTTAAGCGAGTTTTGCACCCCAATGTTTGTAATCAAGCTGTCTTTATCTGCCACTTCGCAAGCATTCGATTTAATGAAGTGTCTAAGTTTAACATATTGCAAAATATAATAAATCGCAAGCACAGCAGCACCTAAAACATAAATCACAAACAGCCAATCGGTTATGCTCGTTGGTGCACCAAAATAAAAATCAGTGTAGCTAAAACTTTGATAAGCGCTCGTGAAACTCGAGCCTAAACTCGTTTCAAGTTTCATGATAAGCTTAATCAAACTAAACGAACTGTTAAGATAATTCACGCCAGAAAGTAGATTAAAAACGCTCTTAACAATAAAAATTCCCCAAACATTATATTGCCAATTTGGCGACAATCGCCCCTTAAAAACACGTTTTAAAGCTAAAATAACAAGCGCCCAAAGGCTCAAATCGAAGCTAAAAAACAAAAACTCCCAGATATTGCTCATAAACTACACCTCCATATTTTCAATCAAATTCAAAAGCTCGTCCTTTTCTTGAGCGGTGATGGTTGTGCCTTTCAAAAAAGCGCTAACAAGTCGGCTCGCACTGCCGTCATACACAGTGTTAACCAGTGTTTCGCATTGCTCATTTGCACATTCTTGTTTGCTCACAAGAGCGCTATAAGGCTTTTTGCTCGCCTTGTCAATCGCCACAAGCCCCTTAACTTGCATGCGAATTAGGTAAGTGTAAACCGTGTTTTTGCTCCACGCAATGCTCTTGTTAACTTCATTAAACACTTCGCCAAGCGAAAAACTTTCACCTTGCCAAAGAGCACACAAAACAACCCATTCATTTTCACTAAGTTTAAACATATTTTCATCTCCTTTCTTACAATTGTAAGTATCTTACAAGCTAATAATACTACAATTGTAAGTAATTGTCAACACCTTTTTCGTTTTTGCGTACAGTTTTTCGGCTTTGCCAAAAAAAGTACGACCAGCAATTTTAAATTTTATGCGAATTAACTTGACAAAAAAGAATTAAAGTGGTAAACTGTAATAGTTATATAAATAACTTTAAATTCATTTGAGAAACGAGGTAAAACTATGGTAGATAATTTTCTTGTGTTAAAATACGTTAAATACTGTAAAACTTTATACACTAGATTAATAATGAAAGCTTCAAAAGAATATGCATTAACTCAAAACGAGTGTGACGTGCTTTTGTTTTTGCATAATAATCCACAGTTTAACACGGCAAAAGACGTAGTAATAAACCGCTTAATTGCAAAGTCTAACGTTTCAACATCGGTTGAATCACTTAAGCAAAAAAAATATTTAACTGTTAAAACTGATGAAGAAAATCGCCGAGTTGTGAGAATTTTTCTCACTGAAAAGGCAGACCCAGTGCTAGTTAAATTAAGAAAAGCTCAAGATGAGTTTGAAGTTATTCTCAAAGGCGACATGAGCGAAGAAGAAATAGAGCTATTTTTCACTCTTGTTGAAAAAAATAATTCTAACGTTAAAAATGCTTTAGCAGAACTTGAAAAGGAAGATTAATCAATGTTTGAAATTTTTATATGTATCATCGCCGGAATTGGCGCAGGTCTTGGAACTGGCTTTGCTGGAATGAGCGCAGCAGTTGTTATTTCACCAATGCTCATCACATTTTTAGGCATGGACGCCTACACTGCAATCGGCATCGCACTAGCAAGTGACGTGTTAGCGAGCGCAGTTTCATCTTACACATACGCAAGAAACAAGAATATAGACATTAAAAACGGCTTAACCATGATGGTTCCAGTTTTAATATGCACCTTGGTTGGCAGCCTTGTTTCGAGTTTGGTTTCAACCTCATCAATGGGCAACTTATCACTTTTTACAACTGCATTTTTAGGTCTTAAATTCATAATTTCCCCCGTTATGACAACTAAAACTCAAATGGAAGAAAAAAGCGCAAAAACTCGCTTCATTCAATCTGTAATCGCTGGCATTGCAATCGGTATTGTTTGCGGCTTTATCGGCGCTGGTGGTGGCATGATGATGCTTCTTATCTTCACCTTAGTTTTAGGTTATGAGCTTAAAACCGCAGTCGGCACAAGCGTGTTTATCATGACATTCACAGCGTTCACTGGCGCAGTCAGCCACTTCGTTATCGGTGATTTGCCAAACTGGACATATCTTATCGTGTGCTGCTTAAGCACTTTGATATTCGCAAGAATTGCAGCAGTGCTCGCAAACAAAATTTCAGCTAAAGTGCTAAATAGATCTATGGGCGTACTTTTAACTGTGATGGGCTTTGGAATGATAATATTCAATTACGTTTTCAATTAATAATAAAAATCAAAAACTCACGCTTAAGCAAATAAAAGCGTGAGTTTTTTGCGAAATATAACAAATATCCAAAATATAAAAAAGAATAAGTCAATAAATAGGTAGAAATATACAGTAAGTTTACATTAAATATAGCTAATTCTAACAAATTTTATGTTAAAACTAAACAAACTCTTGATTTTTCTGTGGCAAAAGAGTATAATATATTTTAACTTAATATATTATAAATTAAAACTGGATAGTTGAATTAAAATTCAGCTAGAATGATTAAATATAGCAAAATATTATGTTGCATAGCAGTGAAAAAAGGAGAGCATCATGAATAACGTACAAACATTTCGTGACACGATGTCACTAATTGACAACAACGAGAAACTTCACAAATTAACAATGGACGCAGTGCCAAAAACCAAAGTTTACGCTGAAAACTTTCACTCAGATTTGAAAGAAAAAACTAACGAGACAACATTTGATGTAAAAGTTATAGTGTCTTTAATGGAGGCTAGGGAACTTCTTAAAAAGTATAAAAAAGTTGCCGTGCATAGCTTTGCAAACCCAATCGAGCCAGGTGGCGGAGTAATGATGGGCGCAGTTGCAAGAGAAGAATATTTATGCCGTGTTAGCAATCTTTATTCTTTTTTAACTAGTCCAAGAGCCGCAGACTTTTATGATGTTCATCAACAATTATATAAAGGTGCAGATGTTGAAGAGAAATTCTTAGCAAGCGACTTAGTAACTTATTGCCCAGGTGTAACAGTAATTAAAAAAGATTTATACGGCGGCAAAGAAGTTGAGTATACTGATGATTGGGTAACAGTTGATGTTATCAGCGCATCAGCACCATATTTCAAAGAAAAACTTCCAGAGCGTGAACATGATGATTCGGTTAAACAATTATATATCAAACGCATCAAAAATATTTTTGAATCAGCAATTGATAACGATGTCGAAGCCCTTGTTATGGGAACTTTCGGCTGCGGTGCATTTAATAATTTCTCATCAACAGTGGCTAGTGCATTTCATGAAGTGCTCAGTGAGCCAAGATATAAAGGTGCATTCAAGCACATCACATTTGCAATCAGAGATCGCTATAAACCATGCGATAACTTAGCTGCATTTGAAGAAATTTTCTTAAGTAAATAATTTTTCAAAAAAATAAAAGAGTCACAAAATTAATTGTGGCTCTTTTTTGATGTACAGTTTTTGGCTTCGCCAAAAAAGTACGCATAAAATCAATCATTGCTAACGCAAAGCAAACCAGAAACAGCTTGAAGTTTAAGCATAACAAAACCTGTGTAATTTTGACTGTCGCAATCCAAAATATAAACTGTTAAAGCGTTTTCATCATCTAAGCGTTCCTCGTTCCACTGCTCAATATCATCTCCAACATATAAAAAAATCAAATCATTCGCAGTTTCAATCACATGATAAACTAAGGCATTATGTTCATTTTCAAATGCTTCAACTTTTTGCTGGTAATCAGCGTTGAAAATCAAGTTTTCAATTTTAGTAACTCGGCTACCTTTGACTAAATAGGAATAAAAAACAGCATCATTATCGAAATATTTGTAAAAACTAGGACTAAATCGCAATTGATCAATAAGAATTTCTAGTCGCTCTAAAGCTTCAATCTTTTTTTCTTCAATAGATATCTTCATGAATTTCCTCCTAAATTTTATTAGCTAAATTAAGATTATATCTAAGTTTTAGCTGTATTGATTAATAATATTTTAACATTTTAAGTGAAAAAAGTCAATATATAAACTGCTAAAAAAATCCACTTGAATAAAAAGCTCATGCATAAATAAAGCCGAACAAACGCAAAACGAATGCATTTGTTCGGCTTTTTGTGATTATAAGTGTTAAATATAAATTATAATTATATATTTAAGCTGCCTCTTCAAGTGTGGTTAAGTTATTAGCAACATCGAGCATATTTTCAATGAAAATCGCATAACCCTTTGTTGGGTCGTTAACAAAAACATGAGTCACAGCGCCAACAATCATGCCATTTTGAATAATAGGAGAGCCGCTCATTCCCTGAACAATACCACCAGTTTTTTCAATCAGTTCTTCGTCCGTAACTTTAATTGTCATATTTTTATCCGAGTTATTACTTGAAACATTAGTTATTTCAATGTCGTAATATTGTGGCTCGCCAGAGTCGATTGTGGAAATAATTTGAGCGTAACCCTCTTGAATTTCGCTAGTTAATG
>JAWXUR010000107.1:0-5952 GCA_044426265.1 Clostridia bacterium | reverse complement strand
CTATCTTCCTGCGGTTTTTGACGATAGGAGATTTCGTTCGCTGCGGCGAACGACTTAAGGCTCTGCCTTAAGAAACCGCAATTTTTTAAAAAAATTGAGTAAAATTTTACATGTTTTTTCCATTAAGTTGCTTACATTGGGGTCGTGCCCTACGTTTTTTAATCGAATTTTATCTAAACCACGTAGGGGCGGATATTATCCGTCCGAGAACGGCACAAAATCAAAAATTATATCAATCTAATTCGATAACAAAAATTTCGTTTTTGTGATTTTTTTTGAATTTCATCAATCAGTCCGTAAAAATCGCTTTGCTCTTTTACTGCTAACGCAAATGCGATGTTGTTTTCTTTGGATTTTGTTGTTGAAATAAGATTGATGCTTTTTTTAAATTATACTATGTTTTTGGATCGCATTTGCTTTGCTTTAATTTTCTCATTCTCCATTTTCAATTCTCAATTTATTTGGGGTGTTTCGCTCTTGCGAGAGCGACTTAAGGCTCTGCCTTAAGAATCCGCAATTTTTCGTGAAAAATTGAGTAAAGCTTTGCTTGCTTTGCTTACTTTGTTTGCTTTTCTTTTTCATTATATCACAAAAAAATTAAATTACCATATTTTCAATAAACTTTTTTCAATTCCTCATAACCTTAACCGCAACAACCGTTATATCGTCCGTGATTTCCTCCTCACACCTAAGCCGTGCAAGATTCGCAATATGAGTCGCTAAATCATTCATATTATTAGTGCTCCACGCAAGAAGTTCATCATTAATCCACCCACAATCACCAGTGGTAACACCATCAGAAACTAGCAAAATGATGTCGCCAAAATCCAACTGTAACGAGCATTTTGCGAACTTGATTTTTCGCAAAATTCCAAGCGCCAACGAGCTTTGCTCAATAATGAAAACGTTTTTATCTTGCCTAACAAACGAAATTGCCGCCCCAGCTTTATAAAAATCGCCTTGCCCATTATATGTGTTTATGCTCACCGCATCAATCGTTGCCATTGATTCGTCAGTCGATTTCACGATTAAGGCGGAATTTACCATACTAATTGCGCTATCAAATGAAAAGCCACACGAGATGAATTTTTCCATCAACGTTGCCGCCATTGTGCCATCAATTGCAGCTCTTGAGCCAGTGCCCATGCCATCACTAAGCATTGCAACTTCACTGCCATTTATGTTTTGCACTCTGCCAACATGATCGCCGCACACCTTGCCTTGATTGCTTGCGATTTGAGCTTGTCCAACTTGCACTTTATACAGCGCTTTTTCATCGTACGTGATTGTTGAACGCAGCTCCATTATTGCAATTTCTGGTCTTTCGAGGAAAACTTTGAGCGTATTTTGCAAAATCTCTCTCACTTGCTCCGTGTCTATTTCATAACTGCCGTCTATCATTGTTATTTCTATGCTGATTTTGCTGTTGTGGTTCGTGAAATACTTGAGAGAGTCGGCGTAAATCCCATTTTCTTTTAGTACTGCCAACAGCGAGCGTGATTTTGGACTATCGACAACACGAGAGTTTGAAACTTGCGTTGCAAGCTCGCCCAAAAACTGCGAAACTGCCGAAAATTGGTCTGTGACAATGTTTCGAAACTCCTTGACTTTAAGCTTTGCCGAGCAGCTGAGCAAATAGTCCGTATGCCCCAACTGGATTTGATTTAACAGTTCGCTTTTTCTCAGGCAATAAACCTCTAATCTTGTGCGAGCGTTAGTCGAGTTATCTCCGTTTGCAATTTGCAAGATATCACTTGCTGTGTCATCAAAATTTTTGTTCCAACAATTGGTTTTTTCCATGCACTGCGAGCATACATTTTGCTGTATCCTCGAAAAGACCTTATCAACTTCTGGATCTATTGCATCATCGAGTTTATCGCTAACTTTTTTCACGATTTGCGAAACCTCTCCAATTGTTTGTGAGGCTCGGCTTAGGTTTGCGCTGACTTCTCTGTTCACGCTGTCATTTGGTTTCAAACCAGTTTTTTGCACCATGTTTTCGACTTCGTGCAAACTGCTCGCTGGAATTAAAACAAAAACAACGCTCGCCACAACCACTTCAATCATCGTGATGAAAACATAGGTGTCAAAGCCAGTTAACACGCACACGACAAGGCAGCTAAACGAAAACGCTATTGAAATTGCAACTGTTCCAAAGCTGCTAATCAAGCTGCACACGAGTGATGCAAGCACAAAGCAAGGCAAAATATGCGAAAAATTCGGAGTTACGAAAAGAGTTAAACCCAAAAATGCCGCCACGATACACGAAAACTCCAGCCCCTTATAATTGCAAATAAACAGCAGACACAAACACGCCACCACCCTCACTGGAGAAAAGCTGTGAATGTTGAAACCGCTACTGCTGAGCAAAAAAATTGCAAGAGTTATTGTTAAATTGATTGCTTCGGCTGGGGCGAGCTCGTCGAGCTGTACGTCAAGAAAAGCTGAATTTAAGGCGACATTAAAAATTAAAGCACATAAAAAACACGCCACACTTTCGCCAAAAACAAGGGCGAAACTAAGCACCGACATCTCGCTAAATGCTAAATAAATCAGCGAGCTTGCCAAAAAACTCACGAACGCCACGAGCGAATGCGTGATTGCGCTCTCACTTTCAAACCTGAGCTTTTTAAACGCAAATTTGAGCACGCACACAAACAGTAACGCACCTATGTATTTGGTGGCGGCGAGCGTTTCATAGGTGTGCAAGAAGCCAGCAGTTGCGGCAATTAAGACGGCGAAAACGCTGTTAATCGGTGTCACGGCCAAAAACGCCACCGCAAATGGCGAGAAATTTTCAAACGCACTAAACAGCGAAAACCCCAAGCCAATGCAGGCAAAACTGAGCAGCTCTAACCAAGGAATTGCCTCTTTTTTGTTTAGCGTGTTTTCATGTTTATTGGGCGAAAGCTCCAAAGAAATCTTACTCATAATTATAACCCTTTCAAAATTAGTTGTTTTGATGTACAGCTTTTTCTGCGAAAAAGCACTGCTTGTCCCACTGCAGTTGTTCGTTTTAAAATTGCTCTGATTTTTAGCATCAACAATGCGGGATAATCCTTTTTTATTATATTGATTTCTTTGCAGAAAAAAGCAAGAAAAATGTCGAGTTTGATTTTAATTTTTATCACTCCAAAAATTTGGAGTCAAAAGCAAAAAATACTAGCTTTTCATAAAAAAACTAGCATTTTTCCTTGATTAAATTTGAACATTGTAGTATAATGTGTTTGTATGAATAAAATTTGTAAGCAAAAGTTTATGACGCAATAAACTTTAAATATAAGGCTATGTAAAAAAAGGAAGGGTTTATTATATGACTACTAATAATAAAGTTAAACTTTCAATCGCTGGGGCGTATTACTCATTAATCACAGAAGAAGATGAGAGATATTTAAAAGAATTAGGCAATGAAGTTGACGATTTAATCTCAAAAACTCTCAAGGCTAACTCTAACATCTCTCTCACTCAAGCTAGCGTTTTAGCTGCCCTGGATTTTGCTGACAAATCTAAAAAAGCAACTATCACTGCCGATCACTTAAGAGAGCAAATCAAAGATTATCTTGACGATGCTTCAAGTGCAAAAAGCAAGGCTGACAGCGCAAAAATTGAGGCTGAAAATGCTAAACGTGACTTAGAAAATGCAAACAGTGAAATTGAAAGACTTAAAATTCAACTTTCATCTGTTTTAGAAAAGACTGGAAAGAAATAATTATAATGAAAAATAAAATTGAGATATTAGCACCAGCTGGGTCGATGGAATCTGTTTATGCAGCAGTTCGAAACCACGCTGATGCAGTTTACCTTGGCACATCAAATTTTAGTGCAAGAAAAAATGCAACCAACTTTGACCCTCAAGAGTTAAAAGCAGCAGTTGATTATGCCCACGCACGAAATGTTAAGGTGCACGTTGCGCTCAACACGCTCATTAACGATGATGAAATTGAGCTCGCTTTAGAAACAGTTAAGCACGTTTGCACATCAGGTGCAGATGTGCTTATTTTGCAAGATTTAGGTCTTGCTTCTTTGGTACAAAGCTGCGCTAGTCAGCTTCGCCGCCACGCTTCGACACAGATGTCTGTGCAAACTGTGGCTGGTGTGAAGCTTCTCGAAAACCTCGGTTATGATAGAGTCGTTTTACCTCGTGAAATGACTAAAGCTGAAATCAAAAAAATTACGAGTAACACAACAATCGAAACTGAAATTTTTGTGCATGGCGCTCTTTGCATGTGCGTATCTGGGCAATGCCTGCTTAGCTCAATGTTTGGCTCAAGAAGTGGCAACAGAGGACTCTGCGCTCAACCATGTAGACTCCCATTTGCTGTACCGAATGGGACAGGTTTCGACTTAAGTCTTAAAGATTTGTCAATTATCGACAAATTAGACGAAGTTCAAGCCCTCGGTGTAAATTCAGTGAAAATTGAAGGACGCATGAAACGCCCTGAATATGTTGCTAGTGCCACTGCGGCAGTACACAACAAAATCATTGGCGAAGAAAAACAAGAAGTGCTCGACAACTTGCGTGCGGTCTTTTCTCGTTCTGGCTTTACAGACGGCTACTTTGAATCTAAAAGAGGTCGTGATATGTTTGGAACACGACAAAAACAAGATGTCGTGTCTGCTGAGCAATCACTTTTAAACAAAATCGCTGTAAGCTACGATAAAGAAACTGGGTTAATTCCAATTGACTTCATGTTAAGTGTTGTTAAAGATGAAAAAATCAGCCTTAGTGCAACTGCTCTTGGCAAAACTTGTTTCATTGAAAATGAATATATTCCAGAAATTGCAATCAACAAACCAATGAGCGAAGAAAACCTAAAAGCAAGAATTTCAAAATGCGGCGGAACACAGTTTTTTGCACAAAATGTTGAAGTTGAACTTGATGATGGGCTTGTTGTTCCAGCGAGTGTTATCAATGCTTTAAGACGTGAAGCTATTGAAAACATTGAAAGTCAGATTTTAGCTGTAAAGCCTAAAGACTTTACAGACGTAAACTTAAATAGAATAAAACATACAACTAACGGTAAACCTAAGTTTCATGTTAGAGTTAGAAACGGTCTACAAACACCTAAAAATCTTGCTAATGTGGAAAACTTATACTTTCCTCTTGAAATTGAGGAAAACTATGTGGAAAATGTGGAAAACTCCCATGTTTTAGTGGGTGTGGAGATTCCAAGAGGTATTTTTGGTAACGAAGAGTATGTCAAAAAACATCTTATGAGAGTGAAAAAACTCGGAATTAACACAGCACTGTGCCTTACACTTGATGGTGTTGCAATAGCTCAAGAAATGGGTTTTGACGTGCACACAGGCTTCTCGATGAACGTTTTTAACAGCTATAGCGTTGAAGTTTTGGAGGACTTAGGTGTAAAGTCATTAACCTTGTCGCCTGAATTAACCCTTGAACAAGCAGCTGACATCTCAAGCGTTGTTCCTCGTGGAATTGTTGCTTATGGAAGACTGCCTTTGATGCTCACACGTAACTGTCCAATCAAAAATGGCACGACTTGTGGCGAGTGTCGAGGTCGTGGAGTTATCACAGACAGAAAAAATGTTAAGTTCCCTGTCACTTGCACAATGGGGTGCAGTGAGATTTTAAATTCACGTCCGATTTACATGGCGGATAGAATGCATGAAGTTGAGAATATGGATTTTATTTCGTTTTATTTTACTGGTGAAAAACCTGCTAGTATTGAAAAGATACTTGAATATTATGAGCAAGGCAAAGCGATTAATGGCGAGTATACTCGTGGGCTTTATTATCGTGGTGTGGAATAAAAAAAAGAAAAACATCACTCACAACGTAGGGACAACCCCAATGCAAGCAACTTAAGGAAAAATCATGTAAAATTTTACTCAATTTTTTTAAAAAATTGCGGTTTCTTAAGGCAGAGCCTTAAGTCGTTCGCCGCAGCGAACGAAATCTCCTATCGTCAAAAACCGCAGGAAGATAGC
>JAWXUR010000014.1:0-30603 GCA_044426265.1 Clostridia bacterium | reverse complement strand
CCCCATCACATCAATGTGAAATCGATAACAAAAAACCAAACGAAATTTGTTGCTTTCATTAAAATATGCGTTAAACCCTGGGACGTCAAGGATGCCGTCCCCTACAAATTAACGCTCAAAAACCCCTAATCAACACGCATGAGTAGAACCCCTCCCCTACGGTTACAAAAAATATTTTCCAACCACACATCAAACCAAAAAGCTAAGTAGAAACAACAAGCGACAGCTTGACGTTTCGGCTCACCTCATCAAACCTATATCGTAACCACCCAAGTCCGAGCAATCTAACTGCTCGGTGTATCCGCTGCCAAATAGTACAAACTAATCCGGCGTGCGTGTCGAGGCAGCTCGACTAGAAGTCGGCTGAGCCTGTTGTGCGTGGGAATGGGAGGACGTCTCTGATGTTTGAGATGCCTGTTAAGTACATTATTAAGCGTTCAAAACCTAAGCCGAAGCCTGCGTGTTTTGTGCCGCCGTATTTTCTTAAATCTAAATACCAGTCGTAATCTTCTGGGCTTAAGCCCATTTCTTCGATTCTTGCTGTGAGAACGTCTAAGCGCTCTTCACGTTGGCTGCCGCCGATGATTTCACCGATACCCATAACTAATAAATCGCAAGCTGCAACTGTTTTTCCGTCATCGTTCATACGCATGTAAAATGCTTTGATGTCTTTTGGATAATCAGTAACGAAAACTGGTTTTTTGAAGACTTGTTCTGTGAGATATCTCTCGTGCTCTGTTTGAAGATCACAACCCCAGTATACTTTGAATTCGAATTTATCGTTGTTCTTTTCGAGAATTTCAACTGCATCTGTGTATGTCACTTTACCAAAGTCTGAGTTTGCAACGGCTGTGAGTTTTTCAACTAAGCCTTTGTCAACGAATTGGTTTAAGAACTCGATGTCTTGTGGGCAGTTTGCCATAACGTATTTGATAACGTATTTGATCATGTTTTCTGCTAAGTCCATGTCATCTGAAAGGTCTGCGAATGCAATTTCTGGTTCAATCATCCAAAACTCTGCTGCGTGGCGTTGAGTGTATGACTTTTCAGCTCTAAATGTTGGGCCGAAAGTGTAAATCTTGCCGAAAGCGTGAGCCATGATTTCACCTTGAAGTTGACCTGAAACTGTGAGGAAAGCTTGTTTGCCGAAGAAATCTTCACTATAGTCAATGTCGCCATCTTTGGTTTTTGGTGTTTCGTCCATGTCAAGAGTTGTTACTCTGAACATTTCGCCTGCGCCTTCACAGTCACTGCAAGAAATGAGTGGAGTATGAGCGTACACAAATCCATTGTCAACGAAGAACTTGTGAATTGCAAAAGCTGCAATTGAGCGAATTCTAAACGCTGCACTATAGATGTTAGTACGTGGGCGAAGGTGAGCGATTGTGCGAAGATACTCAAGTGAGTGACGCTTTTTTTGAAGTGGGTAGTCAGGAGTTGACTCGCCCTCGATTGTTACTTTAGTAGCGTTGATTTCAAAAGGTTGTTTTGCCTCAGGTGTTAAGATTAAATCACCCTCGATTACAACAGATGTACCAACGTTGAACTTTGTAACTTCTGTGAAGTTATCGATTTTATCCTTTTCAAAAACGATTTGTACGCCTTTGAAACAGCTGCCGTCATTGATTTCCATGAAACCTAAAACTTTTGAATCACGGCTTGTTCTAATCCAGCCACAAACTGTAACTTTTTCGCTGGTGAAAGCAGAAGAATCTGCATATAACTTTGAAATTTCAGTTCTTTTCATTTGCTTGACTCCTTTTTATTAAGTATATTTGGTTGAGTACAGGAAAAATAAACCAATACTCAATATTAAAAACAAATACCCATTAATTATATCAAAAAAAATCAAAAAAATCAATAGTATCTATAGCTTTTTATTTTTACATTGATATGCTAAAAAAACGGACGCACTCGAAAGTACGTCCGTTTAGATTTTTTGAAATTTTATAAGTAGATTGAGTCTGATTGATATCTATAGCAGAAGTAGATATCTAAGCCGTTAACCACAAACTCGTTATCTGAAAGACCATAATCAGCGGTTGATGTGTACGACTTGAGCTCAGCTGAAGTTCTTGTGCCCTCAGTGAAGCCAGCGTCTTCCATGCCGCCAATGAAAGCATCGAGCATTTCATAATCTTTCATTGTGATTCGAACTTCCATTTTGATGTCGTTATAGCTAAGACCTGTTGAGCCAGGAACGAAGCCTGTGCACCACCAGTATGAGCCATAAGGACGTGAGAACTGAAGTTCCCAATTTGGTACGCCCCATGTCCAGCCGTTTCTTTCATAGAAATCAACAGACATATAAAGCATATCATCATCTTCAACGCAGTTATAGAAATCTGAATCGCCATATTCATCTGGGTCACGGTTATAAACACCAACTTCACATCCATAGAACACAAAACCATATTGACCCTTCCAAAGTTGAACCATCCACTCTTGATCGTCATAATCAAAGAGAATTCTATCTGTATCGAAATTCATCATTGTGAGAGGTGCTAACACGTCATAAAGTGTTGAATAACCGAAGTTACGTTGCCATGGGTCACCTGATGTGTAGAAATATCCATCTAAATCATAGAGGTAACCGAAAACACCATTGCTTTCGAGAGCTTCGATTTCCGAGTAAATTGATGTGTTATCAACAACTTCGAAGAAGATAGTTTCACTTTCACAAAACTCCCCATAATATGTATTTGTACCACAAATTGAAACTGGTTTTACTTTATATGTGTATTCCTTAGTTTCATCGAGGTTGTTGTGATTATAAGTTGTTGTTGCGCTTAAGGCTATATAATCCCACTCACCATTTGCTGCATCATACATATAAATTTGATAAGCTGATGCTGCAACTGCTGCTGTGTATTTAATTGAAACACCACTGTTTGAGTTAGATGCGATACCAGTTATTTCAGTTTCGCCAGGCAAAGTTGATGCTCTAAGAGTTGTGTAACCACTTGTGCATTTATTTCCATCTTCACCATAAGCAACAACACAAACACGATATTGCATTTCTCCGCCACCTAAAATAACGTTTGAATAAGATGTTTTGCTTGATTCTTGAACAACAAACCATGTTTCCAAATCTGCATCATATTCTTCAAGCACATAATAGTCCACTTCACCTGAAGCTGACCATGAAATTGTGTAGCTATCGCTCGTTACATTGCTTGTTGCAAAAGTTTCAACTTTATCTGGAACAGTTGAAACTGTCACTTGTGAACTAGCGTCACCATATTCAGTGTAGCCATCGAGTTTTGTGTATGCTTTAACTTTGAACCAATATTCAGTTAATGGATCAAGGTCTGTTATTGTGCTTGTTGTTTCACTTGTTACTTCATATCTAACATATGTTGTGCCATTGTGAATATACACAATATAACCTGTTGATGCGTCAATGCTTTCCCATGAAAGTGTTACTGATGATGAGTCAGAAGCTGAAACGATTTCACTTACTGTTGCTGGAACTGCAACTGATTTTGTGCTAACCACAAAATCGTCACTTTCATAACCATAAGATGTGTTACCCTCTGTTTCATAATAAGCTTTAACTTTGAAACTATATTCAGTTGAATAACTAAGTCCTGTCACAATATAAGCATTTGTGCTTGAAACACCGAGCTTAACATAAGTGTCTGTATCTTCATCATACACGTAAATGATATAACCTGTTGTTGTGCTTGTTTTATCCCATGTTAATAAGATAGATTCATATGCTACTGAAGCTGCAGAAATTCCAGAAACTGTTGCTGGAGTTGCCATTTCTTGTGTTGAAACACTATATGCTTCACTTGCTTCTTGCCAAATTGCAACACCATTTTCATCTCTAATATAAGCTTTAACTTTGAAGTTATAATCAGAGTTTGCAATTAAGCCATCAACAGTAAAAGATGTTGAAGAGCTTCCGCTGATAGTTTGAATATTAGTGTAAGTTCCATCAATTTGTTGATATACACGATAACCATCTGCATAAGTCACAGTGTTCCAATTAAGAGTGATTGTTCCATATGTACTCGAGGAGCTTTTAAAAGCTGCTTGAGTGTCATAAGTTGTAACTTCTAAAGAATCACTAGCATCTTGCCAAATCGCAACTGAATTATCATCTCTTATATACGCTTTAACTTTGAAGCTATATTCTGTGTTAGCTTCAAGCCCAGTCACAGTGAAAGATGTTGAATCATTTCCACCTATAGTTTTAATATTAGTGTAAGTTCCATCAATTTGTTGATATACACGATAGCCATCTGCATAAGCAACTGTATCCCAATTGAGAGTGATGGAATCATTTGTGCTTGAAGATGTTGTGAATGCTGCTTTCGTGTCAAGTGTTGTTGCAAAATATTCATCACTTGTTGTGAGGAAATAAGCTACGCCCTCATCATTTCTAACATAAGAATTAACTTTGAAACTATAAGTAGTATCAGCATCAAGGCCGTCAATTCTATAAGTTAAAGTTGATGCGCTAACAGTTTCAAGGCTCTTCCATGAACCATCGATGTATTGATAAACACGATAGCCATCTGCTCCACTGATAGCTTCCCAGTTAATGCGAACTGCTTCGTATGTGCATGAATAAGTTGTGAGCTGCACTTGCTCTGTTTTTGTGCTTGCAGAATAAGCTTCACTAGCTTCGTCCCAAACAGCTGTGCCAGTTGAGTCATAAGTGAAAGATTTCACTTTGAAACTATATTCAGTGTTTGCATTGAGTCCGCTAAGACGATAAGTTGTTGTGTCTTCGCCATAAACTGTGGCAACTTTTGTGTAAGTTCCATCAATTTGCAAATAAACACGATAACCGTCAGCGCCATCGATTGATTCCCAGTTAACTCTGATAGCATCGTAAGTTCTTGTGTAAGTTGTCATCACAACTTGATTATCTGTTGCTGCAAATGCGCTTATTGATAAGGTGCAAATAACCGCAATAGCGCAAAGAAAACCAATTATGAGTTTTTTGCTATTTCTAACCATTTTTTTCTCTCCTGTTAACTCTTTCTTTTTTTATTAATTTAGTCGATTGAGAAATTTGCTTTGCTGTACGTCGCTTCGCTTTCACTGACGAAGTTTTTGACGTTGTTGTTTTTATTTATTTTAATCTCACGCCGCCAAATGGTCTAACATTTAAAACGTAGCAAGAATCATCGCCATAAATTGATTGCATTGTTTTGATATACACTTCAAGGCTTTCCTGTGGCACAAAAGCTTGGATTGTACCGGCGAAACCTCCGCCATGAACTCTCCATGCGCCTTTGCCTTTGAGAATTTCTTCACTAACTGCAAGTGCGAGAGATACCGGCTGATTGGTTGGCTTTTTGCAAGTGTAAACATTTTGATTATACATATAAGATGAAAAACCACTTTCGATTACACAAGTTTTGAAAGTTTCAAAATCACCCTGAGCGAGTGCTGCAACTTGCTTTTCAACTCTTGCATTGTCGTTGAAAAAGTGAAGAGCTCTCATTGCTGCACGTTCGCCGTGAGCCTTGATGATTTCGCCCATGTTTTCCATAACCATATCTTTTGTGATTTCACGAAGCACTGTTTTGTCAAAATGCTCAGCAACTTTTTCCATCTCACGTCTAACAGCAACATATTCATCTGTTAAGTCTGAGTGGCTGCCCTTAGTGTCAACAATGCAAAGGCTGTGCCCACTGTGAGCAAAATCAAAATCGATTTTGTTTATGATTGGCTTACTTGGATCTTCAAAGTCAATTGTTACAAAGCCACCAACTGAACAAGCCATTTGGTCTAATAAACCACAAGGTTTTCCAAAGTACACATTTTCAGCGTACTGAGAAATTTGAGCAATTTCAACTGGGTCGATTTTTCCATCATTATAAAAATGATTGAGCATTGTGCAAACCAACACTTCAAAGGCTGCTGAAGATGAAAGCCCAGAACCTGAAAGAACTTGAGAAGCTGTTGTTGCATCAAAACCGCCGATGTTATAACCGAGCTGTTTAAATCTAGCGATAACGCCTCTGACTAAAGAGTTACTCTTGCCAATTTCTTTTTCAACAATTTCAAGTTCGCCACAATCAACAACGTCCATGTTATAACCTGCTGATTTAATTCTAACGATTCCATCATCATTTTTGCAAGCTGCTGCAATTGCATCAAGGCTAATTGACGCTGCGAGCACTTTGCCGTGGTTGTGGTCTGTGTGATTTCCGCTAACTTCACTTCTGCCTGGTGCTGAAAAAAGAGAAATTTCTCTTGTTTTATCATTATCAAAATATTGTGCAAAACTATCGATAACTGCTTCATATCTTGGATATTGTGATTTAATTTGCTCTTTAACATAAATGGTTTCAAAACTTTCATCAAGAGCACCTGAAATCATACTTTTTTTAATTTGCTCGATATTTGCCATAATTAATCCACCTTTTTTCCTCTCGAGATATTCTTCAATATTTTCTTTCCTAAACTTGTTGCGCTGATAATTCCGTTTAATCCCGTTAAAACAACTCCTGAAAAAAGAGCTAAAATAACAAAAGGCAAAACGAAACTCACTGATAGTGGGTCAAACACGTTTCTACCGATAATCGTATAAGAAACTAGTTTATAAGTGAAGCCTAAAATTGACACTATCAAGTATTTCCTATATTTAATTTCTGTTGTTCCATAAAGCTGGCTAACAGCGTTAATTGGAATACATGGTACTAATCTTAACATAAAAAGCACCACTGTTGAGCCTAATTTACTTTCATCTATAAAGTTGTGTGCAACATCATATTTTGAAAGTATTTTTTCTGCGTTTCCTCCGCCCATTTTGCTGCCCCAAAAATATTTTAAAGAAAACAAAATTATCACGCCAACAAGATCAATTGCCATCGCCCAATACCATGGGAATAAAACAGCACTTGCCACGCACATGCAAGGAATTGGAAACCAAATTATAACTGATTTTAAAGCAAAATTGAGCAAAATAATCGCCACTGAAATCCACGAAGCACCATATGTTTGCATCCAAAGCTCAAAAGAAATTAGCAAGTCGGTGTATGAATTATACCACTCAATAAATTCTGGTTCTTGAAAAAATCTAATCAATACCATTAAAGCTAAGGCTATGCTAAAACAGACAAATGATGCAAAACTTAGGGCATATCTGCTTCTTCTAGTTTTATTCAAAGAAAGCTCTCCTTAAATTTCAAATTTAATTTTTCAAGTCCGTATTTTTTATTAATGCACCAACTAGGCGCAATTTCACATAATTATTATCCTTTACATTGTACAATAAATTTTCCAACACGTCAATATGTTAATTGTAAATTATAGTGTGTTTTTAAAGTTTTTATAAAGTAGGCTCAAAAATTTTTAATTTTTAGTGACTTTTTTGATATCTTATGATATAATCTTAATATATTTTAACTTGAATAAATATTTTTTTGGAGGCAGATAACATGAAACTTGTAATTTTAGATGGATACACAGAAAACCCTGGTGATTTATCATGGGATTGGCTCGGCGAATTAGTTGAGGAATATAAAGTATATGATAAAACTGAAACAGATGATGTACTTCAAAGATGCGAAGGTGCAGATATTGTTGTGACAAACAAAGTGCCACTTCCCTCTTCAATCATTGAAAAATTGCCTAACCTCAAGTTTATTTCAACACTTTCAACTGGATATAATGTTGTTGATTGCGATTTTGCAAGAGAAAAAGGAATTCCAGTTTCAAACATTCCAGCTTATAGTACTACTGGCGTTACCCAAAGTGTTTTCGCTTTACTTTTTGAATTGTGCAATCAAGTTGGCTTGCACTCAAACTGCGTTATGGCTGGCGAGTGGACAACTAGCGAGCATTTCTGCTTTTGGAAAACTCCACTTAGTGAAATTGCTGGCAAAACTTTTGGTATCATCGGTTTAGGAAAAATTGGCACTCATGTTGCAAAAGTTGCGCTTGCTTTTGGCATGAAAGTTTTGGTTTACACACCAAACACTCGTCATTTTGACGGCGAAGGTGATGTTTCTTTCGTGAGCATGGACGAAGTTTTGAAAAACTCAGATGCCATTTCTTTGCACTGCCCTCTCACTGACGACACAGACAAATTAGTTAACAAAGACTTCATTGCAAAAATGAAAAAATCTGCTTATTTAATCAACACTTCAAGAGGTCAAGTTATTGACGAAACCGACCTCGCTGCCGCTCTTGAAAACGGCGACCTCGCTGGTTTTGGTGCTGATGTACTTTCGACAGAACCTCCAATGCCAAACAATCCACTTTTAGGGGCAAAAAACTGTTTCATCACTCCTCATATTGCTTGGGCAAGTTATGAATCTCGCATTAGACTTATGAACACTTTTAAAGGCAATATTGAAGGCTTTGTTAAAAATGAGCCTGTTAATCTTGTTAATTGATGTTAATTGAAATTATTTAATAAATAAAAAAGCTCGGTTTTTACACCGAGTTTTTTTCATGCACAAATGCCTTGACGTACTTTTTTGGCGGTTAACCGCCAAAAACTGTACCAAAAAGCACTAGGCGGCACTTGAAATCAAGTGTCGCCTTTTTGTTTATTTAACTATGATATTATATGCGTATGTTGCATCGCCGAGGTTGAAGTTAATTCTATAAGTTCCAGCCTCTGTGCCGCTTGGCACTGTGACATAAATCGTGGTTTGACCTTCGTCTGTTTTGGAAACAGATATTCCAGCCGTATTTACCCATGTGTCTATGCCGTCATATACCATATCAACATAAACGCCGATATCCTCTTTTTTCTGCACGTCAACTGTGATTTTTCCTGCGTAGTTAGCATAGTAAGACACAGTAAATTCAAGCTCTTCCCCATCATCGCCATCGATTAATCTGTAATTATCATATAAATTATCAGCAAGTTCGGCTTTGATTGAGTAACTTTTTGAAATTGTGCTTATTGAAACAGACTCTTCATCGTTTACGTCAGCCATTGGATAGGCTTTAACAACTGCATCTGTGCAAAGTGAGAACGTCATGTTATATGTATCCGCTGGCATTCCAGTGATTTCAAGACTGTATACGCCATTAGAAACATCGATTAACACATAGCCGCCCTTAACAAGTGTTGCCACTTGAGATCCACTGCTGTTTGTGTATGTCAAAGAAGCACCAGTTGGCAGATCAGTGATTTTTCCGCTATCATCATAAAATTGAAGTGCAAGATAATCATTTGATCCAGCAACTCCACTAACTGTGATGTCAGCTTGAATTGTTTCTTCGAGGTTGTTTTCATAATCCACTGTGATTTTGCCTGGATCGATTATCGGATCATCTAAGGTGAGAGAAATATCAAGCTCAACATTGCTATAACCTTGAATAATTGTGTAATCATAGGTGTCATCATCGTAAATTTCTTGAACAACATTTTCATCTTCATCGAATGTTTTAATTGAAAAATCAACCACATCATAAAGATATTCAGATGAATATTCTTCATCTTCATTACCTTCATATCCATCTGGGAATTCAAAGCAGAATTGCATTAAAGCATAGGCAACTATGCCATCTGCTGCATTTGAATGGTTGACCCAAGGCACGTCAGTTGTACCCATTTGAGTGAAGTTGATAAATGATAAGCCTATACCGCTATCGACAACAAGTTCTTCATCGAGATAGTCATAGTTTTGAGTGTATTCCTCTTCACCAGTGATGATGTAATAATAAAAATATGGTGAAGTTGTTGACTCACTAAAATCAATCATTGTGATTCTTGTGCCAACTGGAAGCTCGTCTTCGCCTGTGAAGAGCATACCTAAATCTTCATCAATGTGATAGTGATAGGTAAACATTGTGCCAATAGTGAAATCGCCATTAACTGGTGCGCTAACATCTTGAACAAGAATTTGAACACCATTGCTACTATCGTCTAGCTCCAATAAAACTTTTTCATCGATTGTGTATGTCGCTGTGTCTTGAATATCGAAGAAAACAACTTGGCTGAAAATTGCTGGATAGTTAACTGGAATTTCGTCGCCGTTTCCATCTGTTAATCTATCACCATTTTCATCGATTGGATAACCATAAGAATCATATGAGTTAATGTCGTACATATCAAAGTCGTCAGGAAGCTTAACACTTTCTGGGAAGCTCGCCGGTACGAACGAAATCGCATTATAACGATCTGGCTCGGTTGGAATATCTTTTGTGATTGTTCCCTCTTTGTCAAGTGGGTCATAGAAATAATAAATAGCCTCGCCCCATTTTGCGGTTGAAACAGCTGTTACAACTTCATCAATTCTCACGCTTGGGCAAGATAAGTTGATAATCCACTCATTGCTCGCTTCATAAACTTCAAAAGTGTATGGTCCGAAATATTCTGTCCGTGTTTCTGGAATATCACCATCAACTTCAACATAATCAACTTCAACTTTAATAAATATTGACTGCTTACCAACGTCCGCACTGCTGATTTCTCCGCTTTGGAAGTCAAGATCTTCGTATTCTTCCTCTGTAAGCTCACCTAAGTCTTCATCATACTCTTGAGCATAATAAGAAATATTTATACTTTCAATATCTTCGCTATCAACTGTTGGATAAAGAACTTGGAATGGGAAAGTGTAAGTTTGAGTTGTATAAGGAACAATGTAATCATCGACATTAGCGAAAACTTCGCCGTAAAAACCAACGAGAATTTGAATGTTTCCTGAAATATTTTCAGCGCTAATATAAACTGAATCTGCTGAATATTCAAAATCTTGCAAGAAATCTGTTTCTTCGCCGTCTTTAGTTGTGTAAACTATGGCGGTTTTATCTGCATCTTCTTGTTCATCATAATTAACTGGAGTTAAAATTAAGTATTCATTATCTTCAGAAATTTCAAATGTATAAGCATCGCTTGGAATGATTTTAACTGTTGTTGCAACGAAAGTACCTGAGGCATCTTCATATTCATAATCAGCTGGATATAAAGCCACATTTCCATCTTCGTCAGTGTAGTTATAACCAACTAATTCGCCTTGAGTTGACTCGAAGGTGTATGGCACAGTGCCAGTTAAGCCGTCTTCATCAATATAGGTGAAGTTTTTGCCCACGATTTGAGGAGTGTCTTCATCTGCAACGTTTAATTCAAGGAAGTTTGTGTCTTCAATCACGATATTACCATCGCCTGAAATTGCTGGAACTCCTGAAATGGTTGATGTCACTGTTAAAACATTTGTTTGATCGTCAACATCTAAAATATTAAGCGTTGCGCCATCAGCAACTGTGATTGGTGAATCATACCGTGAAGTTGACGTTAAACTGTTATCAAACTCTGAGAATGTGAGATTGACGGTGTCAGACAATACATTTAAGATTGAGCCGTCATTTTCAATAACAACACGGTCAGCATAAACGTTATAAACTGGGTCAGCTTCTTCATCATTTCCATTTTCAAATGTTAAGGTGTTATCTGTTGGAATACCTGAAGAAGTGAAGAAATAGTTTCTAGTTTCTGTGTTTAATGTGTAACCATTAAAAGTTACTGTGTTTTCTGTTACAACAACATCGGAATCTGAAAGAGTTAAAGAAATCCACTCTTCGCCTGTTTCTGTGTTGGTGTATTTAAACAGTAAATCAACGCTTGTTGTAACTGTTAATTCATAGTGATAATAGCCATTTTCTGGATCTGAATCAGATTTCGAACTCATTGGCAGCATTACGCCTTCGCCGTCAACGATGCTTGAATAGTACGCCTCAACAGTGTAGTAATTACCGCTATCGTCGGTTATTTCGTCAGTTTGTACGTAAAAATCTAGCAATTGACCATAGGCGCTTGATAAAACACCTGAGTAGCTACCAGCGAATTCATATGATAACTCTTCATCGCTATAAAAACGCATTGAATCTGAATATGGGAATGTGATATTATAATAGTTTTTAACGCAGTTATATCTCAAAATATCAACTGATTTTGCGAGAACACTGCCCTCGTACTCGACATCATCTGCTTCTAAATCTGTTAAGTAAGTAACTTCTGGCATCCAGAAATAAACGAAACCGAGTTCATCAGTTACAATATCTTTTCCGCCAAAATTATCATTGAAAGTTCCGTCAGAGAAAGTTAAGCTGTCAACCCAGTCATTTGATTGAAGCAAGTCATTGCTATAAATACAAATACGAGTTAAATAAACGAGTTCGCTATAGTTTTCATCTTCCCAAACTGCACTTGGTTGAATTGTTGCTTGTGAGTTAACGCTGCCGCCATTAAAGATGATTTTTGCCCGTGCATAACCAGAAGTTTCAGAGAAACCTGAACCGATAAGCACAGCTTTAGTTGTACCGCCCTCGATAAACACATCACCTTCGCCACCAGCTCCCTCAACAGTGTTACCGCCACCGATTGTGCCATAAACTGTGATGAAACCTCTGTGGATTGTGACATTACCATCGCCGCCGTCACCATCTTCACTCGAGCCGCCACCGATAAAGCCGTCAAGTTCAGCTGAATCGCCGATAACCAGTTCACCGCCGTTAACGATAACAGTTCCGTCACCGCCATCGCCTTTGACGCTTGAACCACCACCGATTGAAACTGTTGTGAGGAACGCACTATCAACAGTGCTATCTTCAAGTCCGATGATAACAGTTGCATCGCCTCCATCGCCCTCAGTGCTTGCGCCACCGCCGATATATCCATCAATTTCAATCGTACCAGTTTCAACTTTGAGGCTCGTCACATCGCCGCCGTTTGCGTATGTACTTGAGCCACCGCCGACATAGCCATCAACATAAAGCAAACCACTTAGTACAGTTAAGTCAACCACGCTACCGCCATCGCCATATACGCTTGAACCACCACCGATAAAGCCGTTGATGTTAAGCGTTGCATCATCAATTTTAAGTGAAGTCACATCTCCGCCCTTACCTGATTCGCTTGAACCACCACCGATAAATCCGTCAATCTCTAGTGTTGCATCTTCGATGGTTAACGATGTTACATCACCGCCGTTACCATCAACACTTGAACCACCACCGATTGATTGGGCTAAAACAATCGTATCTTGACCTGTGATGAAAAATTCAGAAACGTCACCACCATTGCCCTCTTCACTTGACCCGCCGCCGATATCAGTTCCGCTTTCAGAGCTAACTGTAATATCGCCGCCGCTAATTAAGATAGTTGCGTCGCCGCCATCTTGTACAATACTACCACCGCCACCAATAGCAGAACCAAGGGCATAGTTAGTAGCACTCACAGTACCGCCGGTGATTGTAACAATACCTTCACCACCAGAACCATCTGTACCACCAGCAGCACCACCGATTGCAGCACCTGTACCATCAAGATCTATTCTAGTCGAGTTATCATATCCTTCTGGTTTATCTAGTTCATCTTCTCGTGCATAAATAACAGCAGTGATGTCGCCATCATAAATATTAACAATACCAGTTTCAGCAGAACCAGAACCAGCAGAGCCACCAGAACCTATCGCCGCACCGTTACTGCTTTCAGCATAAATTGTGCCACCATAAATATTAACAGTTCCGTCTTGACCAACAGCAGTACTTTTTGAACCACCGCCGCCACCACCGATTGCTGCACCAGCATCACTATATGCTGTTATGTCGCCACCATAAATGTTAACAGTTGCACCAGCTTTTGGGGAAGTAGCAGTACCACCACCGCCGCCACCAATGCCTGCACCACGTTTTACCGTGATTATATCTTGTGAAGAAGCATAGAATTTCCAAACACGATTGCTATCATTTTCGTTTTCTATATCACCCTCATAAAGAACCTCGCCTGTGATATTCATTGTTTCGATATTGCCACCATAAATGTTGATAACAGCATAGCTACTTGCAAAGCCACCACCAATATCTGCAGCACCTGCACCAGTTGAGCCAGCCTCGATATTACCAGCGTAAATATTAAAGTTTTTGGCACTACTACCAAAGTCAAAATCTGCAGAAGTTCTTCCTGCACCTGTACCAATACCAGCACCACCAGCATGAGTACCATAGGCAATTGATGTAATATTACCACCCACAATATGCAAGTTGGCAAGGTCAACGTCAACTATTATTTCATCCTCACCAGAAACACCTCTAGTACCAATACCAGCACCCTCTTGTGTGTTTGTGTTTGAGCCACCAGTTACATTGAGTGTACCATCATTTTCGGTTGAAATGCCCTCAAAAATTTCGTAGTCGTATTTTTCAACTTCATATGTTACTTCTTCATATGCTGGGTTAACGCCATCTCTTACTATCTCACCATCTTCAACTACAATGTTTTGCCCTGTTTCAGTTTCTGTGATCATAGCTTCATCACCAGCAGCAACAATAGCCGCATAAGCACTTTCACTGGCTATTGTGAGGTGTCCGTCTTCAAGTTCAATGTTTTGGTCAATCTCGTACCAATCTTCTAAATAAAGAAGTTCGTAGTCATAATTTGTGCTTGCACTTGCTTTTTCGATACCTGCACGGTTACCGTTAGATTGCACACTATTTATTGTTTCATCGGCTATAACTAAGATAGTATCAGCACGATTTTCAACCAAAATCGCAGCATCACCTTTTCTTCCAGTTGTCGATGTCGTAGTAATTTCTGTTGTACCGCTACTATTTGTGATTACTTCATCACCAAGCGTATTAATATAAACACCCTCGAGGTACACAACAACGTCAATCTCGCCTGTAATTGTTAATGTGTTTTGGGTGAAAACACCCTCACCAGTTTCAGCATCATAACCTGTTTGAATTATGTGAAAAACTGTGTTTTCGTCATATGTTTCGGTTTGTTTTGAGCCATTTTCATCATAATAGGTGTATATGTTATCGAATTCCCAATGATCCTCTTCTGGTTCTACTGTAGCTTCTGTTGTAGGTTCAGTTGTAGGCTCGGTTGTAGTTTCGGTTGTAGTTTCTGTTGGATCAGTGACTTCTTCTCCAGCAATAGTTACGTCTGGGATAGCTGATGTTGGTATGTTTAAATCAGCGATTACTGCGTTAGTTCCGTCATAACTTGAGCTAAAGATACTATTACTATTGCTTGTACCAGATTTTGTCATACCTAAGGTAGCTCCTGAGTTCAAATACACACTATTTACAAATGTACTACCTATAAAAAATCTTTTTACAGTGTAGCTATCGACAAGGTCATCAAGTTCATATCCTTCATAATCCAACCCAATACCGTCTGCTATACTTTGGTATATGGTGTTTGTCAATAGTACAGATTGCCAAAATTCAATTTCTGTTAAAGGGTCGGTTGTGCTACTGTAATTTAAGCCTAAATCAAAAATAGTTGACGGAATGAAATAGTAACTATTTCCACCATCGGTATAAGAGTAAAATATTAATTTATTTGTAGTACTTAAGCTCGCACCAGTGACAGGATTCACATAATTAATAGAAGTATTACCAGAAGACCAAGAAATTTCCCCTGTTTTTTCTTTATAGCCAAGGTCTTGCATTATTGTGCCAAAGTTAGAATTGCTATCAATAGCCGAATATAAACCTCTAACAGTAGATGATTCGTATGTACTTGACTTTGAAACATAATGACTATTTTTAGTTACTTTATTGTATACATATACAAAGTCATAAGTGCTGTAATCGTAATCTTCATCTGCAAGGTCATAAAAAATATTTTCACCTAAAGTTTGCTCACCATCATATTCATTAAAAATTTGTGTGAACTTTGGTGCGTTTGCGTAACTGTTGCCTGAAAAAGCGTAGTCGCCTATTTCTGCAACAGTGCTTGGAATTGTCAACAAGCCCTCTAAATTTGGGCAGTTATAAAATGTGTATGCACCGATTTTTGTGATTCCGCTTGAAATTACAACTCTTTCAATATACTCATTGCCATAAAATGGAGATAAGTTTGTGCTTGAATAGGTGTTTGTTGCTTCGTCATAAGTTATATTAAAATCTGGCATTTCACCAGTACCATAAATTGTTAATATGCCATCATCAAGTTCATATGGAATAGTGTCAGTCAAATAACCTGCAATGCTTGCAGCCTCGGTGTCTACTTCTACCTCTGGTACATCTTCAATCTCTGGTTCTTCGACTTCAATATACTCAGCATCACCGATAACTATGTCGCCATTTTCTAAGTCAAGATAAACGTCTTCAACTGTTTCATCTTGCGTTGTTGTTTCAGCCACTGCATAAAGACCATGGGTTAATAACGCAACAAAAGCCATGAGCAATAATGCGCATGACATGAGAATTAAAATCTTTTTTAAATTATATCTTTTCATTGTAGCTTTCAATTTGGTTCTCCTCCTATTTGAGCATCTATGCGAATTTCGAGAGTACATTTAAGCTGATATTGATTAAAATAACAGCAAGAACGAGCAAAACAGCTAATATTCTTAATGTTTTTGGATTTTTAAACATCTGTTTTGCCCTCCGTTTTTAATATTGGCTGCTTGGAACTGTGGCAGTTGCTGTAACTTCGCTATCGCTTTGTGTTTCTTCGGTTTCAGCTTCTATTGCTAAATAGATTGTGTTATCTTCGCCAATTAAAGTTTGCGAAAGCTGAGCATAATCTGCAACAACTTCTTCAAAAAAGACAAACACATAATAGCCGTTTCTAACTATATCAACACCGACTTCATAAATGCCAGTGGTTTGTTCTTTCCAATCAAACATGGCATCGTCCATGTTGTTTGGGGCAATGTCTTCGCCATAATCTATTGTGATATCTTCAACATTTTCGCCAGTGTAAATGATTAATTCGCAGTAATATCCATAGTCTATGACTTGATAAAAGCTTTCATTTTCTGCATCAACAAATTCAAAAGTTGCGCTTAAAGTTTTCGTGTAATCTTTTGAAGATGTTGCACTCACTGTTACGCAAACGCCTGTTGGAGCGCTAAGCAAATATGAATTTGAACTTTTCATGATTTCATCTTCTTCGCCTAAAGCGCTCAAGGTGTACTGCCTATCTTCAAGAATTGGCATTAAGACTAAATCGGTGAGCGTGGCTGTCGTGACTTCGTTGCCATTTTCATCGATTGCTGTGTATTCAACTGTGTAAATTATATCGTTTTCAGTTACGTTTACGCTGTCGTTATTTTTGATTAAAAACTCGGTGCTTGGGGTGTACACAGTGTAGGTAGCACCGCCCTCAACAAGATAATCGCTGAGGAAATAAAAGTTTGCTGGCACAGAGATTTGATCGTCTTCATCTTGCATCACGTAGCGTGAAAAAGTGAAAACTAACGTCACTGTTGATAAAATTACAACGAGGAGCAACACGGCTATTTGTGTTTTATGTGATTTGATTAAACCTTTGATATTATCTAATTGGCTCATATTGCCTCCTTGAGTTTTTTATTTTAATGATTAATTTTTATATTCACCGCATTTTTGAGGTTTCGCCAGTGTTAGCGCAGCGGTGTACAGCAAAGCCAAGCCGAAATTAAGCGACTTGTTGCCATGAATCAGCAGTGATTGTGATTAATTCGATTTCTTTTGATAAGTTCCAATCGGCTTCGTTTTCGTCCCAATAAACAGTGAGTTGATAATAATGCACCTCTTTATCTGTGTGTTGAAACTCGCCACCGCTAAACACAGAGCTATCATCATCTTGCTCTATTGCGTGAATATCGGTTTCTTCGATTACTTCATCATCTTCATAGTTGAACGCTGATAAAGTGAGGATTAAAGGCAAGTTGTTTGTGCCAGTGATTGTTAATGAATAATCTTGAGTGACATCGCAAACAACGCCATTTTCTTCGTTTGTTACAGCGAAAATATATTCATAAGTTCCACCCGGCACAATGCCGCTAAGCGGAACGACAACCGCATATTCATCTAAAACTGCACTTGCCAACACCGAGGTATCTCCGCCAGCAGTTTGAGTTAGGTATCTTGAGAGCGTTGTTGTGCTAACTAACGCAGTTATCAATATGATATACATAAGCTTAACGAGGCTTATTTTTTTCTTTTTAACCGCAGTGTTAGCTGTTTTTTTAATCATCTAGCCGCTCTTCTTTCTTAAATATTTTTGGTGTTTGCAAAATCCGTATGCCGGCAAAAACTAAGATTAACATTCCAAATGGTTGAGCTAAAAAGTTTTGCACATTGCCCATGCCACTGAGTGAAAAAATCATTGCTCCATGGATATTATCTGCGTCTAAAAGGTCAATATCTGCCGAATCATTTGCATCACCTTGAGTGATAAACATATCATCTTGAGTGTCCACAATTCTGTGAGTTATGAAGCTGCCACTTTGTGAAAAAATCACCACATCGCCCACTTCATAATCGTTTTGCCGCTTAAACACGACTAAATCGCCCACACAAAATTCAGGTTCCATGCTGCCTGAAAGCACACTTGCATAACTATAGCCAAAAAAGCTAGGCAAATCTTGCTTAAGCACATATCTTGAAAAAATCAGCCAAAAATTCATTATTATAACTAATGACAATATGACTACAATGATTTTTTGCAAGACATTTATTATATTTGTAAAAACTTTTTTCATAAATTACCTATTAGCCTTATTTGGCTTTTGTTTGCTTTCTTTCTTTTCTTGTGACAGCTAAGAAAATCACTGTCAATGAGCTGATTGCAAACACCGCAATGTAAATAGTCCAAGCGTTGTTATCGCCAGTGTTTGGAATGTCGGTTAGCACGCTGTCGCTATCTGCATAAGCTGAAATTGTGATTGTGAGGGTGTACTGCAAGCCTTCGGCTTGCCCTAACATTGTGTCATATTCGTTGTCTTCGTCACTTCCAGTGTCAAACGCCCATTGCCATTCAAGCACATAAGTGATTTGATCGCCAGACACAACAACAGAGGTTATTTCCTCTAACTCCTCAGCACTTAGCCAGTCTTCACCGCCAATATAATCGCCACCAAGGGTTTTAAGGCGATAAACGATTGGAATTTGATATGCTGAATCTTCGCTTTTATTGATTGTCATTGTGTAGTTGATATCGGCAACTTTGCCATTTGAAAGCATATAAACAAATTCGCCATTTGAGCCCGGTTGTACAACTTCTAAGCCGTTGAAGATGTCAACGCTTGTGTTTTGTTGCCAAAAAGTGTTGTCAGAAACTACTGAAAATTCGCCGGTGTCGTTGGTTGTTTCGTATTGCAAACTTGAGTTTGAGTCGCTATTTGTGCCGTCATTTGAGTCGCTACTTGAGTCGCCACTTGTTTCGTCACTGTTATCTCCATTGCCGCTCGAGTTTGATGATGAACTACTTTCATCAACACTACCAATTGAACCATCAGCTGCAACAATTGACGAGCTATCAGTTGGATCTAAGTCAATATCAGTTGCACTTAAGCCACCGAGAAGACCCCATTGATAACCCAAGACTGCTAACGTTGCAAAAGTGATAACAAATAGAGGGATCAGCAATAAGAATACCTTGTTGTTTTTCATTTTTTATCTCCAATTTTTGCCATTTTAATGAATTTCCCACTGAAATTCATAATGTGAAACCCATAATTTTTTTTATGCGCTTTACATTATGAATTGCTATTTATAAAAATCAATTGCCCTTTTAAAAAGCAGATATCCCCACCGCACAGTAGTGGGGATTGCTTTATTTGTTGTGTTTTTTAGTTGTTAAGCTAATTATGCTACTACTGCTGATAAATTAGCATCATCTGCTGTGTATGTAGGAACAGTTTCGCTTGATGTAACAACTTGTGAAGCAACGTTTTTGATAGTTAATTGAACTGTTGGAGCATCAACTTCTGCATAACCAGTATAACTGATGTCGCTAGTGCCAGCCCATTTCATACCTAAAGCTGTATCATCAGCATCATTATCACCATCATTAACCCATGAATATTCAACTGTGAGAACACCAACGTGGTTTTTCTCTAAAACAACTGAAGCTAATGCAGCTTCTAAAGCAGCAGCAAAACCGTCAACTGTGTCACGAGCAACTTTGTAAGTGAATTCAGCTGATGGAGCATCTTGAGCTGCTTCATCAGTTGTTGAATCACCTGTTGTGTAAGTGATAGTGTATGATAAGAATTCGTCAGCAGCTGAATCAATTTCGCCAGTTGTTGTAACATCAACTGTTGAGCCGAGCATTTCAACGTCAACGTCTGCATATAATGCGTTCATTTCGATTTGGAATGAACCATAAACGCCTGGTGCTAAGTATAATAAATCATCAGCGTCAGTTGCAACTGTACCAGTAGCATCTGTTTTAAGATCATCAAATAAATCGATTGCTGCTGCTGTTTCTGTTGTGAATTCAACATCATCTAAACCATCGTTTGTTTCGTAACCGAAACGTGCAACTGTTACTGTGTCTTCACCGCTAACTGTTGTGGTGTATCTTGCGAGTGTGCCGCTCATTAAGCTTGTTGTTGCTAAAGAAAGAGCTACAGCAACTGCGCCCAATCTTGCTAATTGTTTTGATTTCATTTTCTTTGCCTCCATAAAATAATTAAAAAATATTTAGTATGGAACGTATTTTATACGTCCACGGTGAGTTGTCAAGTCAAGTGCAACAAAAAACAGAAATAGGTGATTTCCAGTTAAGACATTTGCGAGGACGTATATTTAATAAGTATTGAACAAAGGAAACATCATCACTAGTAACTTGTTTAAAAACTTTTCCACGAGGGAAAAATTGACGAATTAAACCATTTGTGTTTTCATTGCTGCCACGCTGCCAAGGAGAATAAGGATCACAAAAGTAGACTTTAGTATTTAGTTCTTTTTCTACCCTTTGCCAATCGGTAAATTCTAATCCTCTGTCAACAGTAAGACTTAATCTATATTTTTCAGGTACAGTTTTAAAAGCATCAATAATAGCGTTAGACATAGTGACTGCTTTTTTGTTTGGTATTTTTCGCATCAATAAATATCTTGATTTTCTTTCAACAAAAGTAGCTAAATGATATCCATTTTCAGGGTGTAAAATAATAGTATCTAATTCCCAATGACCAAAACGGTTGCGATTAAATACCGATGAATTTCTCTGGTCTAAGGTTCTAACCTGCGAAAAATCATAACAAATGCCCTTTTTAGTGCCTTTTTTATTGTTTTTCCCATATCTTCGTAATTTTTTATGAAGATATTTATCAAATAACTTTTGTTTTAATGCTCTATAAATTGTGCAAGTGCTTACCTTGTGGTTCTTTGGCATAGAGTTTGCAATCTCTTCAGGAGAAAAGTACAAATCCAAACCAGTTGCTATAATTTCATATGCTTTTTTGTCGATAGTTATTATAGCTTTTCTACCACAGTTTTTATGTCTAGCATTAGCTTTTCTATCCGCACCTATTGCATTATATTTGTTTTGATTGTTTAGATTTCGCTTTAATTCTCGGCTAATTGTAGATTTATGAAAACCCATTAAATTTGCAATTTCTGTAATTTTTTTGCCTTGTTTAAAATATCTCTCTATATCTTTTCTGTTATTTATGGTAAGATGGTAATAGCTCATTGCTGTCATTCCTTTCAGATGTTGGTTTAGTCACTTATATCTTACCAGAAATTTCAGCTTTGGGCTATCTTTTTTTAATTATTTTTTGTTGCACTTATTATTATAACTCACCCACCTTATGTGAAACACGTTGCCGTGTTCCGTTTTGTAGGCCGCATAAAATGCGTTCCCTACTATTTATGTAAGATGCGCTGTGCAGTTAGATTGCTAACTTTTCACACCTTATTTGAAAAACATTTCCGATTTTTTTGAGAAATGTTAAACAACAAATTAATCACCGATTTTTTGTTTGAGCGCTTCGAGTTCTTTTTCAAGGTCTTTGCGCTTTTTAGCATCGGTTTTTCTGTCTTTACGAGAAAGGAAGAAGTCAAGCACTAGGTAAAGTGCGATAGGTACGGCAATGAAAATCACCATGCCTGATGTGGTTTGCATAAACATAACAAATGCGCCTATGCCCTCCATGTGCCAAATGTATTGCCCCTCAATATCTTCTGCAAGCACTAGTGAAGTATCTTGCGCTGAGTTTGCATCACCTTGGGTCACGAATGCGAGATCGCCGTTGTCGTCTGCTGTGACTTCAATAATTCTGTGCGTTACGGCTGTACCGCTCACTAAGAAACAAATGATGTCGCCAACTTCGAGGTCCTCGGCATCAACGTCTTTGATCATGATGAGTGCATCAACTTCAAACGTTCCACTCATAGAACCTGAAAGCACTACTAAAGGACTAATGCCAAAAACTGATGGCACATGATCGGTATCCATATAAGATTTCACGATAAGGGTTGAATTTAATAAGATAACAGGAATTAAAATCACGCAAACAATGGCACTTATTATTGTGGCAAGTTTGCTGCCCTCTGATTTCTTTGGTTGCTCCTGTTGTACAACTGGCGTTTGAACAATTTCCTCTGAAATTGGTTGGTTGGTTATTTCACTCATAGTTTTCTCCTTGCAAATTTCTAATCACTTAATAAAGATATGTTCTATACTATACAATAACTCAAGTAAGATAAAAAGCCTCTAACTTTATTATATATCTGCTTATATTGCGCTTTACTCTATCGTTTCAATAGTTTAAACGCTTAAAGTAAAATAACACAATAGAACGATTTGTATAGTTATCCATAGTATGAGTTTATCACTTATTGTTCTAAAAGTCAACAAAAAAAGTCTTTTATTTTTAAAAAACGCAGAATTTACCTACAAATTGACACTAATTATACCTTATTTTTATATCAAAATGCAATTATATTAATAATTATAATGATAAATTATCAAAATTCTCTAAATATTTGGATAATTTTCTGAAAACTACCGCTAAAAATAGTAATAAATTATATATATTATTTTCAATTTTTTTGTCTAATATGTTGTTTCTTGAATTAACAGGCAATAACTATAATTAAAATAATTCTTATGTAGAATTATTGATATTATCAATTCTTTTTAAATTATAATTTCTTAACTCTTATGTTTTTATGTTTTTATGTTTTTATGTTTTTATGTTTTTCAGATACTCCAATATTGACAAATAACAAAAACAAGCTCCTCACAATTAAGTGAGGAGCTTTTGGATTAGCTTTTTTAAAAAAGTTAAAATAACTTATGGGGGGTTTTGACCCTCCCCCAAAAAGGGGTTGTTTTGGAAATTAGTCTTCTTTTTTCTTTAAGCAAACGAAAGCCGCTGCTGCAGAAATTGAAAGAGTTGCGAGAGCTACAACTACTGATGAAGTATCGCCAGTGTCAGGAACTGAAGTTGTTACAACTGCAGGTGCTTCTGTTGTTGCCTCTGTTGTTGTTGTTACTTCTTCGTCAGCTTCGCCGCCGATGAAACCAACATACAAGTTAGCAAAGAAGTTAACAATGTCGTTATCAAGTAAGCCTTCAACAGTTGATGTGTCAAGACCAAGGCTATTAAGACCTAAAACGATAGTGTCAGCCATTGTTGCCATTGAGTCAGTAACAAAGCTTGTGTCAGTGATGTCGAAAGAACCCACGTCAAAACTTGAAAGTGTTGTTAAATCTAAACCAGTTGATGAAAGTGCTGTTGAAATTGTTGTTAACAAAGAATCAGTGTCATCAGCTTCAAAATCTGTGAAGAGTGATGTTAAGCTTGTTAAAGCTGAATCATCAACAAGACCTGTAAGAGATGAAGTAACGCTTGATAAATCAATTACGTCAGTGCTATCATCTGAACTATCAGAATTAAGGTTTGCTAATGCATCTTCGAATAATGATAAAGTGCTATCATCTGTTTCTTCGCTTGAGCTGAAGAAAGAAGAGATGTCTAAGTCTGAAAGACCAAGAGTTTCAAGAAGATCTGAAAGCTCGTCTACTGAATAATTGCTAACATCAATACCCTCAAAAAGAGATGAGATTGAGCTATCATCAGCTGCACTTGCCATTGGAACTGCTAAACACATAAGCATAGTGATTGCTACTAATACGCCTAAAAACTTTTTCATAATTTAATTTTCTTCCTTTCTAAATATTTATATAAATAGCAAAGCTATTAATATACAAAATTTAGGTATGTTTATAATTCGTCCGTTGTTTTACGCTCAAATTAAAATTTACCTTAATTAAGTATAACACAAAAAAATCATTTTTGCAATACTTAATTAACAATTAATCTTAATAATAAGTGATATAAAGGTCTAAACCATCAACTGTGTACTCTACTGTGACGCCATCTGCGATATTTTCATCGAGTGCAGCTCTAACAGCAGCGAGCATTGTTGTGTCTTTCATTGTGATTCTTGATTCCATTGAGATCTCACTGCGATCGGCAAAAGAGTCAAGCATACCTGGAACAAAACCAGTTATCCACCAATATGTACCATAACCACGAGTGAAGATTTCTTCACCCTTACGATAGCAAGTGAGTGACATTTTAAGTGCATCTTCGTCGTCTGCGCTATCATAATGATCAACAATTCTTGAAGTTGGTTTGTTATAAACACCAATTTCAGAGCCTATGAATACCCAACCATATTGACCTTTCCAATATTGAATAAGCCAATCTTTTCCATCATATTCAAAGTAAAGACGCATTGTATCATAGTACATTACGCAAAAAGCAGCACCAACGTCATAAAGTTCGTTGAAACCAAAAGCTCTTTGCCATGGGTCTTCGTTTGTATAATAATAATTATCAGTTGAATCATACATATAGCTTAAGAAACCGCTATCGAAAAGAGCAGCGTTTGATATGTAATCCTCTGCCTCTTCTTGTTCAGTTTGATCAGCTGTTGTTGCAGTTGTTGTTGTTGCAGCGGCAGTTGTGCCGGTTGTGCCGGTAGTACCTGTTGTGCCAGTTGTAGTTACTGTTGTTGCAGCCCGTGTTGTGCCTGTTGTGCCATAAGTTGTGGTAACAGAGCCTGTTGTGTAATCTGATGAAAATGTTGTTGTTTCACCAGCAGTTGTTGCAGCTGCACCGACTGCAAAAGTTGTGTAAGTTCCATCGCCACCAGTGACATCAACATTAACTGTTACAGCTGTTGTTGTTTGATAAGCTTCAGTTGAAGCAACAGAAGTGACAACGTCGGTGCCTGCAGTTGTGACAAATGAAGGTGTTAAAGCTTCAGCCTCAGTATCTCCACCAAAAGTAGATAAAATTAAAATTGCACCCACGAGAAACACTGTTATTGATCCTGCAATAAACAACTTGTTATTTTTCTTTTCTTTCATTATTTACCTCCAGAAATATCTGCGTCGTATATCCATATTAATCAACAAGTTGCAAACCAAATTTTCTTGCAATAAATCACAATCATTTATCACACCTTAAGAACTTGCTGAGTTTAAATATAGTTAAATACAAATTTACTCACCATAAGCATAAAACAAAATGAAGATAAAGTCAAGGGTTATTGCTGAATTTATTTGAATATTCATATAATATTTAAATAAAACTATTTTTATGTGGATTTACAAACGCAAACCCAATTATCTAACCCAAGACTTTATCTTTTTACTTTTAATAAACTATTAATGCGAATTTTGTTGATTATTTTGTACCAAAAATTCTATCTCCAGCATCGCCAAGACCTGGAACGATATAACCTTTTTCATTGAGTTTCTCGTCAAGCGCAGCGCAGTACACATCAACATCAGGGTGAGCTGCAGTGAATTTTTCAATGCCTTCTGGAGCAGCGATAATTCCCATAAATCTAATAGATTTAGGGTTTCTAAGTTTGATTTGAGAAACTGCATCAATAGCCGAACCACCAGTTGCGAGCATTGGGTCAACCACGATAACATCTCTTTCACTGATGTCCTTAGGCAGTTTGCAATAATATTCAACTGGCTCTAATGTTTCTTCGTCACGATAAAGACCGATGTGACCGATTCGAGCAGATGGAATCATTGAAACAATGCCGTCAACCATGCCAAGACCAGCACGAAGAATAGGCACGATAGCAAGTTTTTTGCCAGCCATTTTTTTAACAGTAGTTTTGCAAATTGGTGTTTCAATTTCAACATCTTTAACAGGCAAATCACGAGTTGCTTCATAGCACATGAGCATTGCGATTTCAGAAACTAAGCCACGAAACTCCTTAGAGCTAGTGTTTTTATCACGCAAAATTGCGAGTTTATGTAAGATAAGTGGGTGATCAAAAATTGTTACGTTTTCATTCATTTTAAAAAGTCCTTCTTCCTAAATTTTCTTTTATTTTCACAGATTTTATCTAATAATATTATACACCAAATTCAAAATAAATCAAGTGAATTTAGTGTTAAAGTTGTTTTTAAGTTAAAGTTTACAATTGATTTTCAAATTCCTCAACACTCTTCGTTTCCAATCGTTTTTTTCGTACAGTTCGCTCCGCTCACCTACTAGTCCGAGCCGCTGTTGTTTTGATGGAGTGAAGAATATTGAGGTTTGTGCTAACTTCAAAATCCTTCGTACACTCAGGATGACAACGTGTGTTATCGATTATAATTTGATGTTTTGGGAAATTTCTCATCGTTTCTCTGGCGGATAATATCCGCCCCTACGATTACCCTTTGGTTTTGTTGAGTTTTTTTTGGACTCATACAATGCGTCCACTACGTTTATTTTTAAAATCTCGTAGGGTCGATTCATGAATCGACCGAAACTTGAAATTTGTTAAAACTTGCGGTAGATTCATGAATCTACCCTACATTTTACGTTTATTCTATTAACTTTCATAAATCAGTCCGCAAAAACCGCTTCGCTGTTTTGCTACTAACGCAAATGCGATATCGTTTTTCCTTTAGATTGCTCTTTAGGAAACGATACCGCATTTAGTTAGTTTATTCTATTTTGTCGCATTTGCTTTGCTTTAATTCTCCATTCTCCATTTTCAATTCTCAATTTACTTGGGGTATTTCGCTTGCTGCTGCAAGCGCCTTAAGGCTCTGCCTTAAGAATCCGCAATTTTTCGTGAAAAATTGAGTAAAGCTTTGCTTGCTTTTTTTATTTTTTATTTTTATTTTTTATTTTCTTTTATTTCCTTTATCCCTTATGCTCAAACAAGCGTTTACAATAATCAATCTTTTCAGGCAAACTATTCTCAAAAACAATTGTCCCTTTTTCTTGACTATCATTCAATAAGTTTTTAGCCTCTAACACCCTTTTAGTTTGCCTTGCCGAACCCTCTCCACCGTCAAAAATCAACACCTTATTATCAAAAAAACGCTCAATTTCCCCACGTACAAACGGAAAATGTGTGCAGCCCAAAACAACACAATCCATCTCGAGATTTTTATATGGTTTTAAGATTTCTTCAAGATATGCGGTTAATTTTTCGCCGCTCAATTGCAAATCTTCAACGAGAGTTACTAAGTTAGGCGCTGGCAAGTTAAAAAACTCTGCTCTGTCGTCATATTCATGTTGCAAACGGCGAAACTTTTTCTCACGAATTGTCAGCGGTGTTGCCATCACCAACACTCGTGGACAGTGGGCACAAAGTGCAGCTGGTTTGAGCGCTGGCTCTAAGCCGATGATTGGAAAATCACGATAGCGGCTGCGCAACGAATCAGCGGCAGCACTCGTTGCAGTGTTGCACGCAATCACAACGGCTTTCGCCCCTTGTTTTATGAAGTTTTCAACATGATGTGTGGTCAACTCGCAAATTTCCTCGGTGGTTTTTACGCCGTAAGGAGCGTTTTTGGAGTCGCCTAAATATAAAAAGTTTTCGTTTGGCATGATTTTATGTAACTCTTTTAGTACGCTTATGCCACCCATGCCCGAATCAAACACGGCAATGGGACTTTGTTTGCTTATCATGATTTCACCTTCTTTTTTATTAATGACTTAGTCAACTAACAATTAAACAACTTCAAGACGACTATATTTAAAGCTTAAATCATATAACATTTGTGTTGATAAATCTAAGTCACCATCTAGCCATGTTATTATGCCACCAACAATTTCACATGATTTAAATGTTTGAACATCTTTCAAAACAGCAAAAACTGGTTTATCCAATAATACTGTTGCATCAAAAATCTTTTCTTCACCATTATTAAATATAACTATCATAATCATATCATCAAGCACCTTTATAGATGAAACTTCCAATATTTCAACAGATGAATTTGCATATGCAATACCATTTATAATTTTCATGATTAAGTTCCTCCCTTAAAGTGGTTTTATTTTATCAAAAGCAATACCTCTGACCGCATTGTTCCAAGCTGCATAAACTTCTTCTTGTTTTATTTCAATTAAATTACCACGTATAAGGCACACTTATGTTCGCTATAAAATCACATCAAACCTGCTGGCGACCACAGGTCGCCCCTACAATTATTAGATATTGTAGGGACATGGCTTGCCATGTCCGCAAGATAGCACTAACCCCATTTGGAACGGTCAAGACCCCTACAGAAACATATTTATTTATAGTTTTTTTGTATTGGCTAAATTGCTTTGTTTTGCCTTTGGCAAAATCAAGAAACCCCCGCCGAGGGTTTCTTACGCAAAAATGTCCACTGGACACTTTTGCTATCTTCCTGCGGTTTTTGACGATAGGAGATTTCGTTCGCTGCGGCGAACGACTTAAGGCTCTGCCTTAAGAAACCGCAATTTTTTAAAAAAATTGAGTAAAATTTTACATGTTTTTTCCTTAAGTTGCTTGCATTGAGGTCGCCCCTACAATTATTAGATATTGTAGGGACATGGCTTGCCATGTCCGCAAGATAGCACTAACCCCATTTGGAACGGTCCAAGACCCCTACAGAAACATATTTATTTATAGTTTTTTTGTATTGGATAAATTGCTTTGTTTTGCCTTTGGCAAAATCAAGGAACCCCTTAATAGGGTTCCTTACGCAAAAATGTCCACTGGACACTTTTGCTATCCTCCTGATTTTTTTGACGATAGGGTGTTTCGTTCGTTGCGACGAACGACTTAAGGCTCCGCCTTAAGAAACCGCAATTTTTCGTGAAAAATTGAGTAAAGCTTTGCTTGATTTTCCCTTAATTTGATTGCGTTGGGGGAGCGTTCCTTTTTGGCGGAAACCGCCAAAAAGTGTACCGCCAAAAATTAATCAATTGATTTTTATCAAACTTTTTTCCATTTCACGCCTTGTGCTGTGTCTTCTAACACTATGCCTTGTGCTTTGAGGTCGTCACGGATTTTGTCTGCGAGGGCGAAATCTCTGTCTTTTCTTGCTTGATTTCTTTGTGCGATAAGTGCTTCAACTTCATCTTCGAGGCTTGTTGCTTTTGTTTTATTATACATTAAACCTAAAACTTGTGCGAGTTCGTCCAAGGTTTTGATACTGCTTTCAATCGCTGTTTTTGACATTGACTCTTCTTTGAGCGAGATGTTTGTGTCACGAACTAACTCGAAAATTGCGCCGAGTGCATCAGCTGTGTTGAGGTCATCTTCCATTGCATCAATGAATTTTGCCTTTTTAGCTTCCAACATTTGCGCTGTTTTGCTATCGTTTTCATTTGTTTCATCTGCTGCATTTGCAAGAGCAAACTCCATGTTTTCACGGCAGTTATAAAGTCTTTCAAGTGATGATTTACATTGCTCAATTGCTTCGAAGCTATAGTTAATTGGGCTTCTATATTGGCATGAAATCATGAGGTAACGAATTGGCTCATAGCCATATTTCTCTGCAACGTCACGAACTGTGAAGAAGTTGCCGAGTGATTTTGACATTTTGATTTTATCAACTGTGATAAAGCCGTTATGCATCCAATAATTTGCAAAAGGTGAGCCGTTGCAGCATTCACTTTGAGCAATTTCGTTTTCATGGTGAGGGAAAATCAAATCTTGACCACCGCAGTGAATGTCGATTGTTTCGCCGAGATAACGTCTAACCATTGCTGAACATTCGATGTGCCAACCTGGTCTGCCGTGACCCCATGGTGATTCCCAGTAAGGCTCGCCAGCTTTTGCGTTTTTCCAAAGTGCGAAGTCCATTGGCTCTTTTTTAAGCTCGCCAATGTTAATTCTTGCGCCACTTTCAAGGTCTTCGAGTGGTTGGTGAGAAAGTTTGCCATATTCGTCAAATTTCTTTGTGCTGAAATAAACATCGCCCTCGCTTGGATATGCGAAACCTTTTTCCACGAGTGTTTCGATAATATTGATGATTTCACCGATATTTTCTGTTGCTTTTGGATGAGTTGTTGCTTCACGAATGTTCATGCCGTGAGCATCTGTCCAAAACTCTTTGATATAAGTTTCAGAAATGTCAGTGAAAGTTGTGTTTTCTTCGTTAGCACGTCTGATGATTTTATCATCGATATCAGTGAAGTTTTGCACGAAGTTAACAGTGTTACCACGATATTCGAGGTAGCGGCGAAGCACGTCAAAAACGCAAAGTGGTCTTGCGTTTCCTATGTGGATAAAGTTATAAACTGTAGGTCCGCAAGCGTAGATTTTGAATTCGCCCTCTTTGATTGGAACTAATTCTTGTTTTTCTCTTGTTAATGTGTTAAAAATTCTCATAATTTTTACCTGTTATTTTTCTTGTACAGTTTGATTTTGGTTTGTACTTGAAAATTCCTTTCTATTATATATGTTAATTGTTGGTTGATTGTTTTTTATTTTTTTTGGTTTTTTGTTATCGTTTTTGTGTTTGCGTGTTGGTTGATTTTTCTGCCGTTCTTGGTTTTGTTGTTGTGGGTAATTTTCGGTTTATGTTTACTTTTGTTGATGCTTTTAGTCACGTTTCTGCTGCCGCAGGGGCGTTACGTTTTTTTGCTTGCCCAAAAAAAGTAACCAAAAAAATGGCATTTACTTTTTTTATGAAAAAAAGTA
>JAWXUR010000106.1:0-5981 GCA_044426265.1 Clostridia bacterium | reverse complement strand
CGAGCAAAAGTTACGCCCAGCGGCGAGCGTGGACGAAAATGATGAATAAATCAAAGTGGAAATCATCGACACAAATTAACCATTAAATAAGAAAAAAACGCTTAAGTTGCTTGCATTGGGGTCATTCCCTACGTGTTTTCATTTAATTTGCTAAATCAAGTCGTAAAAATCGCTATCGCTCTTTTACTACTAACGCAAATGCGATGTTGTTTTTCTATAGATTGCTCTTGAGGAAACGATATCGCATTTTGTTAGTTTATTCTATTTTTTTGAATCGCATTTGCTGCGGTTCTTTTTTTGTTTTGCTTTTTATTTTTTACATTGCTGGAGTTTTCGCTCGTTGCTACGAGCGACTTAAGGCTCAGCCTTAAGAATCCGCAATTTTTCGTGAAAAATTGAGTAAAGCTTTGCTTGCTTGTTTATTTATTTGCTTGTTTGTTTACTTGCTTTTTTTAGCCGCTTGCGGCGCTGTACAAAAAAAAGACCCAACTCTTTATGAGTTGAGTCTTTGCAATAAAGTCTATTTTATCATTCAGCAATATCAAAAATGTTTTGCTCTTTACGTCTTTCACTAAGCTCAGCGAGAATTTTCTTTCTCTTTTCGCCAGCGAAGCCATAAAAGAACATTGGAATAGCTGAAAGAATGTTGAACGCTGCTGGAACTAAGGTGAACACGATGAGCATGTTGCCTTGTGTTTCAACTGATTGAGATGATAAAAGCTCTGCGCTGTAGCCAGTCCATGCGATAACTAAAAGCATGAATGAGCTTGCAACTGCGTTTGCTGCCTTGTTTGCCCAGCCGAAGATTGCGATTGTTGCACCCTCACTTCTTCTGCCAGTTTGCCATTCAGAATAGTCAACACCATCTGCGCAGAAAAGTTGTGGGAACAGAGCAACAGCGCCCCATTGAACTGATGAAAGTGCATAAAGTGCAAAGAATACCCAGATGTTGCCATCAGTGAGTTTATATGCGCCATACATTAACACTTGAGTGATTGCTGCATAGAAACAAGTCACGAGGAAAACTTTTTTGAGCTCCATTTTGCTAAGTAACCATCTTGCAACGATCATACCTAAGATAGAACCAACTGCTGATGGTACGGCTAAAACGAAGAGGTTTCCAGCACCGCCGAGAAGTGTGTTTGCAACGTACGCTTGAATCATTGCGCCGCCAAGGCTTCTTCCTAAACCTAAAAGACACGCAACAACGTATAATAGGAAAGGTGTGTTTTTTGCGATGCTTTTGAGATCCTCAAAGAAACTTCTTTTTTGTGGAGGCATATGTAAGCGCTCTTTGTTGTTAAAGAAAATTCCGAGGAAAGCTGCACAGCCAACAACTGCGCACACGATAGCACCAATAGTGTAAGGTGTTGAGTTAATTGTGCCGTCTTCTTTTGTTTGATCAACAACGAAAAGCAAAACTGTAACGATAACTAGAGGTACGCTTGTACCGATTGAACGAGCTAAGCTTGAAACTGTGATGAAGTTTGCTCTTTCTTTTTCGTTTGGTGTTGCAACTGTTGCCATGCCATTTGCTGGAATTTCAGCAAGAGTGATGCTGATTCCGTACGCTAAATAAGTTGCATACATAATGATGATTTTTGTGCTCATGCTAAAGCCGGTGAAAGGCATGAACATGATTGCAACTGCAAGCATGAGGATAGGTCCAGAAATTAGCACGTATGGGCGAAGTTTACCAAACTTTGTGTTTGTTCTGTCAACTAAGATACCCATGATAGGGTCGTTGAATGCATCAAAAAGTCTTGTAACCAAGAACATGATTGAAACTGTTGAAAGTGGGATAAGCAGTACGTCGGTGAAGAAGAAGCTAGCATAAGTGTTAACAAAGCCAAGCATTGTTGCAAAACCGAGCATACCTAAAGGATAGCTAATAAATTCTTTGAGGGTGATGTACTTTTTGTTCTCTCCCTCGCCAGAGCCAGCCATGTTAGACTCCACTTTGCTTTTGAGTTCTTTAATTTTCATTTCTATAAATGCTCCTTTCGAAAACCAGTTATTTAGCAATTAATAAAACACAAGTTATTATTTAAATGTTTATACAAATAAACTCATTAATTGCACTGATATGTCATTTTAACATATTTTTAATCAATTATCAAGTGATTTTTATATATTAAGTAAAAAAATATCTAGTGCTCTGTGTCAGCTAAAACTTTACACCTAAACAAAAATACCTATGAATAGATATCTACCTTTTTTAATTTACATTTAAAACTTCATATAAAAAAAGCAGTGTTTTCATTTGCGTAATTAATGAAAACACTGCCTTTTGATATTAAATTTAACCTATTTTATTAAGAAACTCTTTAAGCCTTTGACTTTGTGGGTTAGTGATGAGTTCGTGCGCATCGCCTTGCTCAGCGATAACACCTTGATCCATAAACACGATTTTATCTGAAACTTCTTTTGCAAAGTTCATTTCATGCGTTACGATAACCATTGTCATGTGCTTATCAGCAAGTTCTCTAATAACTTTAAGAATTTCGCCTGTAAGCTCTGGGTCGAGAGCTGATGTTGGCTCATCGAAAAACAAAATGCTTGGATTAAGCGCCATAGCTCTAGCGATTGAAACACGTTGTTGTTGACCGCCTGAAAGCTCACATGGATAGTTGTTGATTTTTTCGCCAAGACCAATATCATTCAAAAGCTTAATTGCATCTTCTTCGATTTTAGCGTAAATTTCTTTTTTATTCTTTTTGAAATTTTCTTGCTCTTTCGCTTGCAACTTCACAGCGAGCGTAACATTGTCAAGCACATTATATTGAGGGAAGAGGTGGAATTGTTGGAACACTAAGCCGATTTTAAGTTGCTTTTTGCGTGTTTGCTTAACATCTAAGGCTTTTTGATTTGCATCAAACAAAACTTCATCGTCAACTTTGATAACGCCCTTATCAGCTCTTTCGAGGAAGTTTATGCATCTAAGCAGGGTAGTTTTACCGCTACCAGATGAGCCGATGATTGACATTACTTCGCCTTTTTCGAGGTCGAACGAAATGCCTTTGAGTACCTTTGTTGAGCCGAAGCTCTTGTTTATATCTCTAACTTCAAGAATTGGCATTGTTTTTCCTCCTTACACTGTTTTGAAATAGCTTAATTTTTTCTCGATTAAGCCGAATACTATTGTTAAAATACCGCAGAAAACTAGGTAGAATGCGCCAGTGTAAAACAGAGGCCACAACAAGCCATCTGATTTGATGTACGCTTGACCCATCCATATAACTTCATAAACTGCGATGATACGAGCGAGTGAGGTGTCTTTAACAAGGGTGATGATTTCATTGCCCATTGGTGGAATAACACGTTTGATAACTTGAAGCAAAACGACTCTAAAAAATGTTTGAGTTTTTGTCATTCCCAAAACTTGCCCAGCTTCGTATTGTCCTTTTGAAATGCTTTCAATTCCGCCACGATAAATTTCAGAGAAATAAAACGAATAGTTAAGAACGAAAGCCACGAGAACGGCAACGAATCTATCAAACACGCTCCAAGTTGCCAGCCACATGATGATAGGGTTAGTACTGCCCAAACCTGATGCCCATGCGCCGATTAAACCAGGCCCATAGTAAATCACGATGAGTTGCAGCATGAGAGGTGTACCTCTGATAATCCAAACTAAAGTTTTTGTTACCCAGCGAAGTGGGGTGAATTTGCTCATTGAGCCAAAGCTTACAACTAAGCCGAGCGGTAAGGCGAAGACCAAAGTCCAGCCGAAAATTTTAAGTGTTTCTGCAAAGCCTGACATTAGGCTTAGGGTTACTTCCCAAAACATATTTATACCTCTTTCGTTTTTAATTGATAATGTTATTGATTGGAATGGATAAATCCAATACCTATGTTTTTGATTTGTAGGTATTGCATTTATGCATTCCAATTTTTTGCTTGATTTTTTAAATCCAATTGTGCTGCTTTAGTGTTGTACTGGGGGAGTTGGGCTTTTTGTTTTTAGGTTTTGCGTGTTGGTTAGCTTGCTTTGTTTTGCCTTTGGCAAAATCAAGGAACCCCTTAATAGGGTTCCTTACGTCAAAAAAGCTGTCCGAGGGACAGTTTTTTTGACTATCCTCCTGATTTTTTTGACGATAGGGGATTTCGTTCGCTGCGGCGAACGACTTAAGGCTTTGCCTTAAGAAACCACAATTTTTCGTGAAAAATTGAGTAAAGCTTTACTTGCTTTTTTAAACGCAAAAAGTGCCAAAAGACAGTCGGCTATAACCGTCTGTCTTTGGCTTAATATTAATTAATTTGTTGTTTTAATTATTCAGCAAGTGTAAGTTCATATTTTTCAGCAAGGTCAACAAGTGAACCATCTGCGATAAGATCAGCCATGATTGAGTTGATTTCATCAACAAGGTCAGAATCTGTTCTTACTGCGATACCATATTCTTCAACTGAAAGTTCAACTGCATAAGCTAAGTCAGCGTAGCTAGTGCCTTCGCCTGTCATTGCGTTTGCCATTGTGATATCAATGATACAAGCATCAGCAGCGCCTGATTGTACTTCTAAAAGAGCATCAGATTGAGCTGCAACAGCTGTTACATTTTCAAAACCAGCAGTTGCTGCTTCGCTTTCACCAGCAGAGCCAGCTTCAACAGCGAATGTTAAATCCATCATGCTCTCTGTGTCTGTGTAATCGCCAACAACGTCACTTGACATAACAACAACTTGAGCATTAACAACATAAGCATCAGAAACACTTGCATTGAGAAGAACTTCGTCTGTGATTGTCATACCATTCCAGATAGCATCGATTGATTTGCCTGAAAGTTCAATAAATTTGTTATCCCAGTTGATTTCGATAAATTCAACTTCAACACCGAGAGCTTCACCAACTAAAAGAGCAAATTCTGTGTCGAAACCAGTCCATTCGCCGTCATCGTCAAGATAGTTCATTGGTGCGTAATCTGTGATACCAACAACTAAAGTGCCTTTATCGATTATGTATTCGAGGTCTGTCATTGTTGTTGTGTCTTCCTCAGCATCACTGCTACAAGCCACAAAAATGAATCCCATAACAGCAACTAATGCTGCTAAAACTAACGCTAAAACTTTTTTACTCATGATAATAAATCTCCTATTAAATTAAATTTTTTTGCCGTACCACTGACGATTTCCTCGGCGGCGGCCTAGATTTTTAAGTTTGTGAGGGCATAAAACTTGCTTCTCACTTTACTATGGTAGTATAGTACCACAATAAAGCGGAACTGTCAAGTGTTTTTAAAAAGTTATTGTAAATTTCTGGTTTTTTTCTGTGGATTTTTTTGGTTTTGCTTTTCATTATATGTATGGAATAAAATTAAGCGTGTTTGATTAGAAAAAAATCTCAATTTTTCCTGCGTACAATTTAAATTTTCGTTATCGATTTAACATTGAGGTAACGGAAAACCCACCGCCGTTCTTGGGGAGGGGAAACCCCTCCCCTACGAAAAAATTTTAAAACACCGCCAAAAATCCCAAAACCAACGGCAAAAAAAATCTAAAAATAAACATAAAGCCAAAAAATAAACCACGTAGGGGAGGGGTTTCCCCTCCCGAAGAACGGCAACAAACCCACCCACCATATCAACATAAAATCGATAACAAAAAACCAAAAAAATTCGCTGTTTTCATTAAAATACACGTTAAACCCTGGGACGTCAAGGATGCCGTCCCCTACAAATTAACGCTCAAAAATCCCTAATCAACACGCAAGGGTAGAACCCCATACTCGGGAACTTAAGGAATGTAGGGCACGACCCCTGTGTCGTGACGTTGTTCGGTTTCGTGATTTCACGAAACAAAAACCACCATGTTTAAAAAAACACGAATAAATCCCAACTTCGGCACGACACAGGGGTCGTGCCCTACGTGGTTTTGAGGATTTTCGTGTAAATACGTAGGGATAACCCCATAGTTGGGAACTTAAGGATTTTTCATGTTATTTATTATAGCGTAGGGGCGAGCTGTGCTCGCCAGAAAATTACATC
>JAWXUR010000105.1:0-6019 GCA_044426265.1 Clostridia bacterium | reverse complement strand
TGTATGTTCCTGCTTCGATTTGGTCTGGAATGATTAAGTAAGTACAGCCGTGAAGCTCATTTACACCGTGAATTTTGATAACATCGGTGCCTGCACCACGTACATCAGCGCCCATTGCATTTAAAAAGTTCGCTAAATCAACGATATGTGGCTCTTTTGCTGCGTTTTCAATGATTGTTAAGCCACGAGCTTTAACACTTGCGAGCATGAGGTTAATTGTTGCGCCAACGCTAACCTTATCCATGTAAATCAAGCTGCCAGTGAGGTGGTCTGCTTTTGTGTTAATCATTGCGTTTTCAACGTTTGTTGTTGCGCCTAAAAGCTCAAAGCCTTTGATGTGCAAATCTATTGGGCGAACGCCAAAGTTACAGCCGCCTGGAAGGGCAACTTTTGCTCTTTTATAGCGACCCAAAAGAGCACCAATGAGATAATAAGAAGCACGAAGCTGCTTAGTCATTTCATGTGGCACAATGAATGAGTTGATGGTTTTTGTGTTTATTTCAATTGTGTGCTTGTTGATATATTTAACTGTTGCGCCCATTTGATTTAAGATTCTAATCATGCAAGACACGTCACTAATATTAGGTATATTTTCAATTCGGCATACATCTTGAGCGAGGATTGTTGCAGGAATTATCGCAACTGCAGCGTTTTTTGCACCGCTAATGTCAACTTCGCCAAAGAGTTTGTTACCGCCATTTATTATAAGTTTTTCCAAAGCAATCTCTTCTTTCAGTTTATTTTTGTAAACTAGTTCATATATATTTTTTATATCATTTCTCCACTTTTTTCGATTGAAAATGGAGCGTAAAAATTCTAATTTTAATCTTATTATATTATTAACCTTTAGAATTATACCACAAAAGTCTAAGAAATAAAAGTAGTAAAGCGATTTTTTGGTGGAGTTATTAAAAATTTACAATTTATTTTTATTTTTTTGTGCTATATGTCTATTTTACTAGATAAATCAGTCCGGATTTATTTCGAAACTAAACCGCAACTATTAAATCAAAGTGAATTTTATATGAAATCAACTTTGTCTTTTTTCGCATTATAGTTTGATTTGAAAAAATTAATCGTAAAACTCTTCTAAAATTTTCACTGCGTTTTCAACAAGAACTAAACATGGGCGGTCTTTGTAAAACTCATAAGTTTTTGGGTCTGGGTTTGTGCCGAAAAGGGTTTCGCCAGAGTTTAATAAAAGCTCTTTGCAGATGATTGTTGAGTGGGCGGCTTTGAACTTATCGCAAAATTCGCCAACTAAGGCGTAGTTTTTCATCTTCGCCTTGTCATCTCCCTCTTTTGTACCGGCAGCTACGCTGCCCAGCGCCATAGCCGCACCGCTAACACAGCCACAAACTTCTCGTTGACGGCCAACACCGCCACCAAGACCAGCGGAAATTTTGAGCGCTGTTTCTTCGTCTAAATCAAACTTATCACAAAAAGCTGTGAAAACAGATTGTGAGCAGTTATAGCCTTTTAAAAATAATTCTCTTGCTTTTTCTTGTCGTGTCATCTTAAGTTACCTCTTAAATAATTTATTATAGTTTGTGTTTTGCAATTTTCAAGCTCAAAAAATTCAGTTTTGCCACGCATATTTTCAAGATAATGTGCATCTGAACTGCTTATCATTTTTTTGCCCTTTAAATTTTCATAGCTGCACTCTAAGTCCACCGCACAAGTTGCGTCAGCAACTTCGTACGAGCAAAAATCGAGATATTTTGGAAAATCACCGAGGCTTGAAATTATGCTATATGAAGCCCTGTCAATGTGAGCTGGATAGGCGATGCCGCCAAATTTACGCATTAAATCTGGCACTTGCTCAATGCTGATTTCGCTTGCGATTGTGAGAAGCATCTCTTCTTTGCCCAAAACTTCGTCTTCATGGTTCATGATGAGCTGAGTGCCGAAGATTTTTTCTCGGTTCATGATTTGTGGCGAGTTGTCTTTGACGTACTTGGAAAATTCCAGCCCCTTTTCTAAGCTTTCGAAAAGGCAAACAACGTGAATTTCTTCGCTTGTGCAAAGCTCCATGCCGGTGATCACTTCAATGCCGATTTGCTCGCCAACTTCAATCGCTGATTTGCAATTTAAGCATGAATTGTGGTCAGTGAGAGCGATCACGTCAAGACCACAAATTTTTGCCATGTTCACTAGGTTATATGGGGTCATGTCCTCATCACCACATGGGGATAGGCATGAATGTAAATGTAAGTCATAATAAACTTTCATTAGATTATACCTGAAATTTTAACCGCTAATTCATAAGCATTGAGCGAAGTTTGCAGCACGTTAACATCAGACATTTGCGCTTTCATCTTCGCTTGATCGTCTAGCTCTGAATTTTCAGTCAACACTAAGCAAGCGCAATCAGAAAGCACCGCCACGGCAACAGCGTTAACATTGCCCATCACGCTAAGCCACGCATCACCAGTTTTCGCCTTTGAAATAACCCAGCTAAGCAAATCGCCACAATAACAACCAGTCACTTCAATATCTAAGTCACCCTCGTTGATGTAGGTTAAGTTTAATTTATCAGCAAATTCTTTAATCGTCATTTTTAGCCATCTCCTCTTTTTCTTTTTGGATTTTGTAAAAAATGCAGTCTGTCGCTTTTGAATAACCTCGAACAATGTCATCAGCTAATTCACGGCATGATGGAGCGCCACAAATTCCGCAATCTAAGCCTGGAAGTGCTTCTTCAATCTCTTTCATTTGAGCCATCATTTTCATTGCCATAATCACATTGTCAGCGAGTTTCATTGAAGTTGATGGTGGCAAGCTCTTTGTCCAGCTTAATTTAGTTATGTCGTAATCACCGCTAAGGCTGTTGCATGAAACTGGCATGAATTTACGCAGTTTTTGGATTCTAGCTCGAGCAACGAACGGATTTTCAACAGTGAGTACGCCACCGACACAGCCACCAATGCAGCTATTAAGTTCAATGAAATCAAGGTCGTTTAGCTTTTCATCTTCAAGCTCTTCAAGAATTTTGATAACATTTTCAACGCCGTCCGCAGCGAGATATCTCTCTTTTAAAAGTCCAGCCGCTTCACCTGAACTGCTCGCCCAACCAACACCGATAATGCCAGAATCGCTGAGCATTTCAAGCTCCATTGGCTTAAGATTATCCATCTCATGAAGTAGGCTTTTATAAATGTCTTTAATCGCAATTGAGCCGTTGACACCCATTGTTTCATAACCGAGTGGATTTTTAAATGAGGTTGTTTTTGCTGGGCAAGGTGTGATGAAAAATATGCCGATGTCTTCATCATCTAAACCAGTTTCTTTACGTGCCTTTTCTCTTGCGAGTTTTGCCGCCAAATCAACTGGGGCAAAAACTGGCAGTAAATTGCCGATGAGGTTTGGAAATCTTGTTTGAATTAGGCGCACAACAGCTGGGCAAGCTGACGAGATGACAGGTTTAACAAGCTCATCTTCTTTCATCATAACCCTTGTTGCACTGCTGATTAATTCGGCAGACTTAGACACCTCAAACACATCATCAAAACCGATACGCTTGAGCGCAGTTAGCACGTAATCAACATTTTCTAAGTTGTTAAACTGCCCATAAAGTGCCGGAGCTGGCAGGGCAACTTTATGTTTATAACGCAGCAAAATGTTTAAGTTGTCGTTAATAGCGTACTTGGCATGATGCGGACAAATGCGAATGCACTCGCCACAATCGATGCATCTATCTTTAATTATGTAAGCTTTTTTATCTCTAATTCGAATCGCCCCAGTTGGGCAACGTTTAATGCAATTAGTGCAGCCTTGACACTTGTCAGCATCGAGGCGTACAGAGTGAAATACCTCTTTCATGAGTGTTATTCTAGGGTGGCTTGCTTTTGTGTGAAGAGTGTTTTGTTTTCGTTTGTACGTTTGGAATTTTTCGTTATCGATTTGATGTTTAGTTAATGGATAATTTTTTCGCCGTTTCTCGGGCGGATAATATCCGCCCCTACGTTTTCAAAAATTATTGGTTAGTGTAGGGGCGACCTGTGGTCGCCAGAAAATCACATCAAACCTACTGGCGACCACAGGTCGCCCCTACAATTTTTCTATCCTGCGGACATGGCAAACCATGTCCCTACGTATTTTTACGGAATTTTCTCGATAACCATTTCACCTATTACTTCTTCACTATTACTTATTATTTCGCTGCGCAAAGCCAGCCTTTCCTCCTTTTGCTTTTTCTTCTGTTTTTCTCCATATATTTTCTTCAAAATGTTAAATATTAACCGTTAAAATCAAAGTTGTACCAACGCCGACTTTGGTGTCGATTGCAAATTTGTCTGTGTATTTTTTGATGTTTGGAAGACCCATGCCAGCGCCAAAACCGAGGGAGCGTACGTTGTCTGGGGCGGTTGAATAGCCCTCTTTCATGGCTAAATCGACATCTTTGATGCCAGGGCCTGTGTCTTTGAGCCACATATTTATCTCATCTTCGCAAATTTCAACGTCAATTTCGCCGCCATTTGCGTGAATGACCATGTTGATTTCGCCTTCGTACATGGCGATTGCTACGTTTCGAATTGTTGCCGGTGAAAGACCGAGCTGTTTGAGTGTGCGTTTGACATCACTTGAAGCTTCGCCAGCACGAGTGAAATCGTCATCAGGCACAACGTAGTGTAGCTTTATTTTGTTATCTTCAATCACACTCCACTACCTCCTCTCAAGCCAGCGCTATAAAGTTTGCCGCAAGAGGTGAACATTTCCATTTCGGTGCAAAGCATGATGATGTCTTTTTGCTCGGCAAGTTTAATCATGTCTTCATTTGGTTTTTTGCCACGTACGAAGACAATGCAGTGCATATCCATCATTTCTGCTGTGCGAACAACTTGTGGATTCACTAGACCAGTGAGCAGTACAGCTTGTTCTTTAACGAAAGCGAGAACATCGCTCATCATGTCGCTTCCGCAAGCGGTGATTATTTCTTCACCGAGTCTTTCTTCGCAGCAGCTTACTTCTGCTTTTAGGATTTGTTTTAAGTTTTCGATTGTCATGTTTTTTCTCCTTATGTTTAATAATTTATATAAATAATTTATTTTGAAATTTGTTGGTTTTTGTAGGGATAACCCTATGTGGTCGACCGAATTGCAGGTACAACCCAATATTCGAGAACTTAAGGATTTCACTGTAGGGACATGGCTTGCCATGTCCGAGGCTGGGTTTGTACTAACTTGCGGACATGGCAAGCCATGTCCCTACGATAGGCAAATTGTAGGGCACGACCCCAATGCAAGCAACTTAAGGAATAATCAAAAAATAATAATGGAGAATTGAGAATTGAGAATGGAAAATTAAAGGTCGAACCCTCAGTCAGCTTCGCTGACAGCTCCCTTGAAAGGGTGCCAGTGCTCCGATTGTAATTTTTGCTTCGCAAAAAAGGTTAAAATCCAAAAAAATCTTTGATTTTTCCCATAATTCTCAATTCTCAATTCTCCATTTTCAATTAATTATAATATAAAACTAATTAAAACTCCTTAAGTTGCTTGCATTGGGCACGACCCCTGTGTCGTGCTGAAATTGGGGTTTATTCGTTTTTTTTGAACATGGTGGTTTTTGTTTCGTGAAATCACGAAACCGAGCAGCGGTCGACCACACAGGGTCGACCCTACGTTTTTGTATTCGTAGGGGCGGATATTATCCGCCAGAGAAACGACAGAAAAATTCGCCACAACATCAATTTATAATCGATAACAAAATACCAAACAAAATTTGTTGTTTCATTAAAATCTGTGATAAACCCAACATGGCAAGGGCAGAGCCCTTGCCCTACACTGTTAACCTACACTCGAAACATTGTAGGGCACGACCCCAATGCAAGCAACTTAAGGGAAAATAGATTAATAATTAAAAAATCGAGGTGAAAAACAAAAAAACCAAAAGAAAACATCAAACCAAAAATCCAGTACCAAGCCCAAAGAAAGCCACCGAAGTGCGAGAGGATTTTCAAGGACACTTCCTTGAATGCTTTTTTTGTTTTTCTTTTTTTCCAGAAAAAAAGAAAATGCCA
>JAWXUR010000104.1:0-6043 GCA_044426265.1 Clostridia bacterium | reverse complement strand
TCTAATAGTAAACAAGTTTACTATTAGCCTTATACGTCGAACCTTAGCGCTTTTCCCCAACTGATGAACCATTGGTTAGTTGGGTTTAGGGTGCATTTTCCCTTAAGTTGCTTGCATTGGGGGTGACCCCAATGCAAGCAACTTAAGAGAAAATAGATTAATAATTAAAAAATCGAGGTGAAAAACAAAAAAACCAAAGAAAAACAACAAGCCCAAAATCCACCACCAACCCCCAAGAGAGCTACCGCAGTGCGAGAGGATTTTCAAGGATACTTCCTTGAATGCTTTTTTTGTTTTTCTTTTTTTCCAGAAAAAAAGAAAATGCCATTTTTTTGGTTACTTTTTTTGGGCAAGCAAAAAAACGTAACTCCCCTGCGGCAGCAGAAACTGCACTAACCGCATCAACAAAACGTAAATATAAAACGGAAAATTACCCAAAACAACAAACGCAAGAACGGCAGAAAAATCAAACAATACGCAAACGCAAAAACGATAACATAAAACCCAAACCATTACATAATCAATGAAATTGCAAAAACGGGAAACAAGGAGGAGTAGAACCCCTCTCAGAAACGGCGGTGAGTTTTCCACAATATCACATTCAAATCGATAACACAAACCACACCCATGCTGTTTGCATTAAATTGGGTGGAATTGGGAACAGGGAGGGGTAGAACCCACTCCCCTACGGAGATAGTGCACGAACTGCGTTCGTGGTTTCTATTTTTACCTTAAGTTGCTTGCATTGGGGTCGTGCCCTACAGTTTGTAGAAAACATTTTTTCACAAGTGTCATTTAATTGTAGGAACATGGCAAGCCATGTCCCTACGTATGAAATCCTTAAGTTCTCAATTATGGAAACGCACCAACATATCTCAACTCAATAATGCGTAAAAAGGCAAAAAAGGCAAAAAAAAATTTCCCCTAAAAAGTTTAAAAGCACCCAGAAAAACTGAGTACTTTTAAAAGGAGAAAATATGAAGAAAACATTAAGAGTGTAGAAAGTTAATTAAGTCGTGAGCGAATCTCACTTAAGATTATCAATGTCTTTGCTTGTTATGTACATATAATACATCAAATTTCCATAAAAATCAAGGGTTTTTCTACAATTTATTTAAGTTTGTGTATTAATGCAATTTTACTAAAATCTATTCTCAATTTTAGTGCACTTTACACAAAGAATTTTTATGTACATATTGTTTACTTCATCTTAACATTATTCACTGCTAAATAAAGTATAATAAATCAAATAAATTTTCGGAAAAATCTATGTAAATTCTCATCTTGATTTTAAATAAATAAGCCTAGTAAATGGGCTATTGGAGGAAATTATGGAAAAAAATCGTAAAACAGTCTTGTTAATTGTTAACCCTTGTGCAGGTAGAGAAAAATCTCGTGCTGGAACTTATGATATTGTTGAAAGCTTTTCTCAAAACGACTATAAGTTTTCAATCCACACAACTAAATGTCAGGGCGATGCTACTCGTATTGTTAAGGATCACCTTAAAGATAAAGACATGGTGGTGTGCTGCGGTGGAGATGGTACGCTCAACGAAACCATCAACGGCGTTATGGCAACATCAAGACGTGTGCCAATTGGTTATATTCCAGCTGGAACAACCAACGATTTGGCAAGTACTATCGGTATCCCTCGTGGCATCAAAGAAGCAACTGAGATGATCGTGGGTGGAAATTTAAACGATTACGACCTCGGTCTTTTTAATAATCGCTATTTTTCTTATATTGCATCTTTCGGTACTTTTTCAAAGTCTTCTTACACAACTTCGCAAAAAATGAAAAATCGTTTCGGTCATTTGGCTTACGTGGTTAACGGCGCAACCGACATTGTGCATATTCACCCATATAAAATGCGTCTTGAGCATGATAATGGCGTGATTAATGGCGAATTTGTTTTCGGTAATATTTCAAATTCAACTTCTGTTGGTGGCATTTTCAAACTCGATGAAAACACAATCAAATTAAACGATGGCTACTTCGAAGTTATGCTCATTAGAAAAATTAAATACAGCAAAATCCCTAGCACTTTTTTAAAGGTTCGCAAACAAGAATATGATCAGCAACAAGTTTTGACGTTTAAAACAAAAAAACTCAAAATCACCAGTGAAGAAATGATTGATTGGACTCTTGACGGCGAATATGGTGGAAAACATAACAATGTTATGATGCACGTTCTCGAAAGAGCTATTGAGATTTTTTCTGGCGATTCTAAGCTTTTTTTAGAAAAACGCAAGTTTGATGACGAAGCTTATGAATATCGTGAAACTTTGGATAAAAAACAAAAGAAAGAGAAAAAAACAAAAAAAGAAAAAATCAAAAAAGTTGAAAAAGTTTATGAAAATATTAAAAATACAGTCATAGATAAAATTTCTGATACTCAAGACGAACTTAAAGAGGAAGTTGAAGAATTTATTGAAGACGTAAAAGAAGAATTTGAAGATATTAAGTTACATATCGTTGGTAATGATGAATAAAAGCTGTTTTTACTTGCGTGTTTCATAAATCAACTTTTTCAAAAAACAGTTTAAAACTCCATTATTAACGATTTGCAAAATTTATAAAAAGTAAAGATTATAAATAAAATAATAACTCAAGAGGGGTAAATGGCAAATTAAACAAACAATTAAACAAAATTTGTTATTTATTAGTTAATAATTTATTGAATAAAATGTTGACAAATTGAGAACTATAATGTATAATTATACTATAATAAAATAACTATAGTGCTACTATAAAAAATTGATTTTCATTAGCTTTTAAGAAAGTTAAAAGCCATGTTAAATATATTATTTAGTTTAAGTGCTGCTGAAATTGCCTTTTAGGTTTATTCAGTTAATGTTTAGATGTATATTCGTTCAAAGGAGGAACTAACAATGTTTTACGAGCTAGAAGTAGGGACTGATATTTCAAATTACTGGGAAATATTTTTAGATTTTATAATGAAAATTGTTTCATTTATAAAAACTTTAACCGGTGAAGATATTTTTGATTCAGACGACGGATCAACATATTAATTTTTATAATTTGGCTTTCGAAAGCATTAAGTTTTTCGAAAGCTTTTTTCTGTAAACTTTGCGTTAAATAGTTTACAAAGTCAGTTTTGTATGCTATAATTAATACAATAAATCTTTAAAAGTGGTTCAGTGAAACCGACAAGATTAAATATTGCCCTCAAAAATAAGATTCAGGCTTCTTTTAATTCCTGAGAGCTTTTTTGGTGTGAAGTTATGCTTGTCAGTTTTGCGATTGACAAGCTTTTTTTTGCGGAAAAAGAGGTGGTTATATGAATTCAAGCGTGGTTAATGAACTTGGCATGACAAGAGCACTAAGAAGAATTTCACATGAGATAATTGAAAAAAACGAATCAGATGAAAACATCTGTATCATAGGCATCAAAAGTCGTGGTGTTTATTTGGGAAAAATCATCACTGAAAACTTGACTAGCCTTGGTGCAAAAGTTGAGTTTGGGATTTTAGATAGCACACCTTATAGAGATGACATCGACCTCACTCAAAAACAAAGCGGTGTGAACGACACAAAAATTAATTTTGATGTGACAGGAAAAATCGTGGTTTTGGTTGATGATGTTATCTTCACAGGGCGTACGGCAAGAGCTGCTCTTGAGGCGGTTTTGGATTTGGGCAGACCATCAAAAATTCAACTGGCTGTTTTAGTTGACCGTGGGCATAGAGAGTTGCCAATTCGCCCAGACTTTATCGGTAAGAATATACCAACGTCAAAAACTGAACAAGTTAAGGTGAATATCGCACCTTTTGACGAAAAAACGGAAGTTGAAATCATTAAACTTTGAACTTAATCATATAACAAATAAACAGTTACATGATTAATATATAAATGGTTGATATTAAATTTCAAAACACTTAATTCGGTTTTTTGCTTAGCAGATTTGAAGAGATAAGTTTAAAACTCGTCAGTGAAAGCGAAGCGACGTACGAAAAAAAGATTGATTTTGATTTTAAGATTGACTAAAATAAAAAAATCAAGGAGATAAAAAAAATGGCTAAAAACACAAAAAAAGCAAAAGTTCAAGTTGGCGATGAGCCAATCTATGACGCAGCGGTTCTCGGCAAACCAAAAATGATGGTGCTCGGCGTGCAACATATGTTTGCAATGTTTGGCGCAACAGTTTTAGTTCCAGCTCTCACAGGTTTGAGCGTTAGTGCAACACTTCTTTTCGCAGGTCTTGGCACTTTGTTATTCCACCTCATCACTAAAGGCACAGTTCCAGCTTTCTTGGGCTCATCATTCGCTTTCCTCGGCGGTTATTTCGCAATCAGCGGCTTAGCTGGCACACAGGGCTATGAAGAAATGACATCAAGCGACCTTCTTCCTTACGCTTGCTTCGGTGTTGCGTGCGCAGGTCTTGTGTACTTTGTTATCGCTGGCTTGATTAAAGCTTTCGGTGTGGGCAAGGTTATGAAATTCTTCCCACCAATCGTTACAGGCCCAATCATCATTGCAATCGGTTTAACACTTTCATCTTCAGCTATCGCTAACGCATCTGCTAACTGGTTTGTTGCTGTTTGTGCTATCGCTATTGTTGTTGGTTGCAACATTTGGGGCAAAGGCATGGTTAAGATTATCCCAATTATGCTCGGTGTTCTCGGTTCAGCTGGTATCGCAGCAATAATTCATAAATGCACAGATATCGACGTTTTAGATCCTGCAAAAATTCAAGCAGTTTATGATGCAAGTTGGGTTGGTCTTCCTTTCGACTTCTCAGACACAGCTATTTCAATTTTCACAAGTGGTAATTTAGATACTTCACTGCTCATAACAGCAATCATTTGTATCGTTCCAATTTCACTTGCAACTGTTGTTGAGCATATCGGTGACGTTTGTGCTATCAGCTCAACAGTTAACAAAAACTATCTCAAAAATCCTGGTCTTCACAGAACAATGATCGGTGATGGTATCGCAACAATTCTCGCATCACTTTTCGGTGCTCCAGCTAACACAACATATGGCGAAAACACAGGCGTTCTCTCACTTTCAAAAGTGTATGACCCAAAAGTTGTTAGAATCGCAGCTGCTCTTGCAGTGTTCTTCTCATTCTCACCAAAATTTGCTGCTTTAGTTAGCCTTATGCCAACAGCAACAATCGGTGGTGTTTCACTTGTTCTTTATGGTATGATTTCAGCAGTTGGTGTTAGAAATATCGTTGAAAACAAAGTTGACTTCGCAAAGAGCAGAAATGTTATCGTTGCAGCTATCATCTTAGTTCTTGCAATCGGTATCACATATAGCACAGACGGCGCTATCGTGTTCAACCTTGGAACAATTTCACTTAGCTTCTCTGGTCTTGCTGTTGCAGCTATTGTTGGTATCACACTTAATGCTGTGTTACCTGATAAGGACTATGTTTTTAATGAAGATGAAGTTGTGGCTGAGTAATTAGTTTTAAAATTTCATGAAAATTCGAGCAGCTCACGAAAGTGGGTTGCTTTTTTTGTACAGCTTTTTCTGCGAAAAAGCGCACTTCCCCAACGCAAGCAAAAAAAAAAGAAAAAAGAAAAAAGCAAGCAAAGCTTTACTCAATTTTTCACGAAAAATTGCGAATTCTTAAGGCAGAGCCTTAAGGCGCTTGCCGCAGCAAGCGAAACACCCCAAGTAAATTGAGAATTGAGAATGGAAAATTGAGAATGGAAAATTGAGAATGGAGAATTGAGAATGAAAACAAAGAATGAAAAATAAAGCAAATGCGACAAAAAAATAGAACAATTTAACTAAAAGCGTTAAAGTTTCTTAAAGAGCAATCTAAAGAAAAACAACATCGCATTTGCGTTAGCAGTAAAAGAGCGATAGCGATTTTTACGGACTGATAGATGAATTTTCAATGTATTTTACGATTGTAGGGACAACCCTTGCGGTTGTCCGAAGGTTAGCAGAAATCTACGGAGAACCGCAAGGGTTATCCCTACGTATTTACACGAAAATCCTCAAAACCACTGTAGGGACATGGCTTGCCATGTCCCTACGATAGGCAAATTGTAGGGGCGAGCTG
>JAWXUR010000013.1:0-31302 GCA_044426265.1 Clostridia bacterium | reverse complement strand
TTTGCTTGTTTTTAGCTGTTTTTTCACTTGTTTTTATTTTTTCTCAGTTTAAATTCCTCATTTTCCCAAAGTAAATTCTAGGTTCTTCCTACTGTGGAATTTACTTTGGGAATTAACGAAATATTGCAAATAAATTAAAAAAGTTCAACTTTGTTAATATAAGCCGTCATATTTTAAAAATAAACTTGATTTTTAACGATAATAGCAAATAAAAATCGCAACTCAAATTCATCGGATTTCGTACAAGCGTACAAACCGAAATTTGAGTTGCGATAAGTTTATGTTATTTGTTTTGTAGCTGATTTATTTCTTTGTTTGAGTATTTCTTCATATTCTTTTTTAGTGTACTCTTTACAAATCGTATAGCCCTTGCATTTATATTTTTCTTCTTCCAAAGCAACAATAATAGTGACCTTATCATAACCCTTTATTTTTTCCGTTAATAAAGAATAATCTTTCAAATGTATATGGTATCTATTCTGTTTGTCTTTTTCCTCTATATCTTTATATATCCAGTTGTGCATATAGTGAAATCTTGCCCAGCGAATATGCTCAAGCTCTGCAAACATCTCAAAATTATCAATTGCAAATTCTTCAAGATCAACCGCCTTATCAAGTTCATATGATTCTTCGTCTTGATCTTTTTGTTTTTTAATGGAATTTATTAGTTTTCTTATAATTGTTGGTTGTTCTTCAACCTTTGGTTGCTCTTGCACCTTTGGTTGCTCTTGCACCTTTGGTTGCTCTTGCACTTTTGGTTGTTCTTCAACTTTTGGTTGTTCTTCAACTTTTGGTTGCTCTTGCACTTTTGGTTGTTCTTCAACTTTTGGTTGCTCTTGCACTTTTGGTTGCTCTTGCACTTTTTGTTTTCCGTCAGAGTCTAATTGATTTGCACTTTTTAGCTTAATCTCTATATCCTTTTCAAGTGAGTTACGTCTAGTAAGCCAATAAGTTGCGGCATATATATTCGAATCTTTAAGGAAATTACTAAGCTTGCCCCAACTGCCATCGGAAGTTATGTATTTATCCTCATAAATTTTTGGTTCGTAATTTTCGTCAAACCCTTTTGTTGTAATTCCTTTTGCCTTATTTTCCAAATAGATTTCTTGTTTCTTTTTTTTGATTTTATTCTCTTCAGATTGGCAAGCTTCATAATAAAAATTAATTTGCTTTGCTCTACTAGTTATGGCGCTATGAAGTATAAGTTCGTTTGTTAACACATCTTGAATGTTACCGAAAACATATAATTTATTATCCTTAGCCACTTGATCATCAAGAACTCTTCCAAGCTCACTAAAAATACAAACCTGCATCTCATCATTTTTAGCGACATACATTTGAATTTCACTAAACACCTCAAAATTATCGCTTGCACTGTCACAGATAATAAGCTTATCAACATCTTGAAAAAGTCTTGCGTTTGCTTTCCAAGTGTCATTATAAAAATAGATTGAATCGTTTTTATACATTGAAACTTTGTTGTAAGCTTCATGCTTTTCAACTGGCAAATTATAATGCAAGTTTTGATAATCCTTTAAGTCGCCAAAAACATGATATTCGATTTTTTGATCTAAGAAGTAAACATTTAATTGCATTGCATAATCAAGCAATTTTTCAATGTGAATACCCGTGCCGATAAGTGCAATTTTAATAACTGATTTTTCCTTTGGTTTTTTCAACACTAAATCATGCATTGGTTTGAAATTATCAACCCAAAATTTTTGAGCCGTTATTTCTGCAAGGCTGAAAATATCAAGCGTCACATCTTCAGTGTTTAACACGCTTGCCTCGAATTTTTCAAGCCAAACATGCACCCTGCTATGTTTGGCAAATCTTTCGCTGTTTTCGCAGAAAAATTTCAAGTTTTGCTCTTGATTTTCAAACATAACAACATGAGTTAAAGCTTTTGGCGAATAAACCATATCGTCAGTGATAACACATCTAATTTTTTTCATTTTCAGATCTTCTTCTAACATACGGCTGTATAAATTATCACCATAAATTATTGTTAAATCCACTCCTAAAAGCAACCAAAATTGTATTTGAAATCTTTTATACAATTTTTTAAGAACAGTGATAATAACGCTAGTTGTTGCAATTAAGGCGCTCCAACGAGCCACTTCGAGCAACCAAGTGCTTGCTTCTGAGTCAAAGTTCATGCCGTATAGCCTTAAGGAAAAATAAAGAGCATCGCTATATTCTTCTGGGTTTATCGCCAAATATCCCGCAACACCAATTATAAATGGAATAATCAAGGCAGCTTTAGATAGTATCTTTTTGATTTTTGATTTTTTGATATCCGCTTGTTTTTTCAATTCTTTTTCACTTAGTTCTATTTTATTTTCCATATAAATCACCTCGAAAAATATTATAACATTAGCGTCAAAAAAAGTCAATATGTGTTACAATAAAACGTTTTAAATAGATTAAATATCTTTTTTGTCTAATTGTATTTGTATATCAACTATTTTTAGTCAAAAAAGATTGCTATCAATTCATAATATCGATAATTTTTTTGTTTAGATAGTTTTTTTCTTTATCATAAATCAAAAAATCGATATATAAAACCATGAAAACGTGTGAAAAATCGTGTTTTTATGAATTTTTGGTTGCTTTGGTGATTGACTTTTGCTTTTTTTATGTGATATACTATTTATAATAACTAGTTTTATGTATTTATAGTTTTTAATATATAGCACTTGTTATATTTTGTTAAAATACAGACTTATATAAACGAGGAGGAAATTTAATGCAAAATCAAGTATATTTAGACCAAATCATGTCCATGCCAGGGATTGAAGAAGCGAAATCTATTGTTACTAAATGGGATTTAACTTTGAAAAAAATTAAAAACAAAAATGTTAACGCTTTTGAGCTCTTACCCGACTTGTTTTTAAACTCAAAATCAGGAGCTGGCAAAAGTAATTTTTGCCATAACTTAAGCAATTTTCTTGAAAAAAGTGGTTCAATGGATTTTTATGGTGATGTGAAATTTTTCGAATTTTATTTTGATTATTGTGAACCAGAATATCAGCTTGGTGAATTATCAAGGTTTGTGCAACAACTCAAATTCTCTGCTGGCTATAGAAGTGAGTTTAGAGGCCTAATTTGCATTGATTTAACTCAATGGGAATCTCATGCAAAAGAAGATCATTTCTTAACATTTTTGGATTATCTTTCAATCATAGATAAAAACTGCACAATCGTTTTCACAGCAGATAATTTAAAAGGTGAGCAATTTAACGAACTCGAAAAAGTTTTAAGCTCATTTTGCCGCATTAGAAGCGTTGACTTTGGTTATCCAGATAAGATGGATTTTGCCAAGTACATTAGCAAAAAACTTGCAGCTTATCACTTAAACTTAGATTCAAGTGCTGAGCAATTATTAGCTGAGTCTATCGAAAAACTTATGGGCTCAAGATATTTTGATGGTTATAAAACTATCGACCGTTTAATCTTAGATATTTCTTATGAACTCATGCAACAAGCAAATGATCAAGACACAGCAATAACTGCCTCACAATTAGAATTTTTTGGCGCTCAAAGTGAATTTATAACCACTTTAAGTTGTGCTGAAAAAATTAAACCTATGGGCTTTCATGCTTAAATAATATAAAAGGGGGTAACAAATCATGAATTATGATAATTATAAATTTTCTCAATATGAAACTCAAAATGCCGAAACAAGATGGGCAACAATGCACGAAATTCAATCAACAACTTTAAAAATCAATTTAAAAGATGATCACTATCCTTATGCTGGTGTTCCAATGATAAATGACGGCGAAACTGCATATATTGATAATTTAGACAACCATTCACTTGTGTTTGGTTCAACTGGTAGTAAAAAGACTCGTCTTTTTTGTATGCCAACATTAAACATCATTTTAAAAGGTGGAGAATCTTTTGTTACAACTGACCCCAAGGGTGAATTGTACGCAAAAACAAGTGGACTTGCTAAAGAATTAGGATATGACGTTGTTGTTTTAAACTTTAGAGATTTGGACTGCGGCGACTGCTGGAATCCATTTTCATTGCCATATCAACTTTATCATCAAGGAGATAAAGATGGTGCTGTTGCACGTTTAAATGATTTTGTTGAAGCAATTTCAGAGCAACAAAGCAAAACCACAAAAGATATTTTCTGGGTTACTGCGGCAAAAAGTGTTGCCTTATCTGTTTTAATCACAATGGTTGAATGCTGCACAAAAGAAGAGTGCAACATCAAAACTTTCACTCGCTTTTGCAGTGCTTTTGCTAGTGGTACACAAGATATCGCTCTTTTTAAAGCTTGTGGCGGTGACGAAGATGATATTCAAAAAAACTATCTCAATGAAATTATGAACTTAGCTCGTAAGGACAGCATTGCAAGGTTAAACTACGACGGTTTAGCTTATTCTAGCGAAAGAGCTAAAGGCGATATTCAAGGAAATCTTTTCACTTTGATATCAGCATTTTTAACACAAGAAAATTTGGTTAGAAACTTATCAAATGATACTTTCAACATGATTGATATCGGCAGAAAAAAAACAGCTCTATACATAATTATTCCTGACGAGCGCACAAACTATCACTTCATCGCAACAACTTTTATCAAGCAATGCTATGAAACTTTAATCATGCTCGCTCAAAATCAAGAAACACTTAAAGTTCCAGTGAGAGTTAATTTCGTACTCGATGAATTTGCAAATATTCCAAAAATCCCTGATATGTCTTCAATGATTTCTGCTGGACGTAGCCGTGACCTTAAGTTTTTCTTAGTTCTTCAAAGTATGCACCAACTTAGAAGCAAATATGGAGATGATGCTTCACAAACCATAAAGGGCAACTGCGAAAACTGGATCTTTTTAGCAAGCAAAGAGCTTGAACTTTTAGAAGAAATCAGTGGCTTAGCTGGCTCAGTTGAACACTACAGTAAAGGTGGATATCAAAATGTCCCTCTTATTTCACAATCGCAACTTCAACGACTTGATAAGCAAAGCGGTGAAGCTCTCATTTTCTGTGCTAGACACTATCCTTTCATAAGCAAAATGGCAGATATTGATGATTGCTGCTTCCCTAAACTCCCAAGTGCTCCACAAACAAAAATTGATAACATGAGTGTTATAAGTATCTCACCAGAAGACCTTTACTTAGATCTCATTGAATCAAAACGCAATTTGCCTTTCAAAGGTGCTGCTATGAACGGCATTAATTTGAAAACCGTTTGCACTCCCAGCTGAAACACCTCGAAGCGAGGTGACTCAAAAAGGTGATGATATGCTTTTTGAAAGATTCAAATATAGACCATATTTATTTGACGAAGTCGAATCAGTTGTTATATTACCAGATAGAGGCAAAAAATTATGTTTTGTATGCATATCAAAAGAGTTGGAAAATGATCTTTTATTTCCTATGTTATATATGGATACCAAAGGATATATTATTTTGTCTAGTTACAATTATCCTTTAATGATTCTTAAAGGCATCACCACAAAAAAATACATTAAAATTATCACTGCTGATACCGTTGAGGTTGTGTTTAAAGATCGTAATCCTGATTTTTCAGAAAGTGAAGTTTATCAAGAAGTTGAAGTTGATCTTGATAAAAATAGCGCCACAACAAAATCTGCGCTGCATTTCAAGCAGTATCACGATAATTTCAAAAAATTCGGCTTAACAGATAGTATTTTATATAATGAAGTGGCTGATATTGATGTTATCACCGATAAATGCTGCATTGAAAGCAACGGGAATGATATAATTCTTCATTTAAATAAACATTATGATGAAAAATTCAAGTATGTTGATATTTATGTTGGCAAACATAACCTTGTTCTCTTCAAGCAAGATTTCCCTGTTGTTATTGTGAAAAATGTTGCAAGAGAGACTCTCAACGCTCTACTTGACACTGACACTGTCTATGTGAATGCGAAAAAGAATCCATCTGGATTCTTGAGTTCTTATAGCAGTTGCGTTATTGAAACCTATTTAGCAGATGCTATCACTGAGCGCTATTATTCAAAATTTTAAGTTGTCATTGTTTTGTACACCGCTTCGCTAACCTCTTAATAAGCGAAGCAGTGTATTAAAAAAAGTTTCAGCTTATCGTCAAAACAATATACATCATAAACACAGAGCAAAGCCACAGTTTTGCTCTGTGTTTTTGTTTTTTTATTTATTGAATGCTCAAGTTTTAGGGCGATTATCTGTTATCATCGAACCACTAAGAGCAATAAAATCGCCTTGATATTTTCTTATAATATTCTAGTAAGAGAAGTTTACACAAAATAACAAAAATATCTAGCTTTATATTTAAAAAGATACTTATAGAAATTTTCACGGCTCTCTCTACTTTCATTATTGACATTAGATTTAAAAAGGAGTATACTTAAATAAAAAGTTAGCTATTGCTAACTAGTCAAAAACATTACAAACGAAAGAGGAAACTATATCATGACACAAACACTTGCAATAATAGGCATACTCGGCAGTGTTTTATGCGTAATCGCAGACTGTCTTTTTGACTTGAAAGGTGCAGATAATATAAAGCTTGGCAAACGCAAAGAAATCGATAGCAAAAGTTACAAAGAACTAATTCAAAAAGGAGAAAAATCATGCAATCTAAAGACGTTATTATCATTATCATATTAATCGCAATTATCGGTTTTGCCCTGTACAAAACATGGCTTCAACTTAGCGGCAAAAAAACGTGTTGCGGCGGTACAAAAGAAAAAATCAAGCCTAAAAAATTAAAAACTACGCTTGGCACTATGACAGTACATATAGAAGGTATGCACTGCGACAGCTGCAAAAACAGTGTGACAAAAGCATTGAACGCAATGGACGGAGTGAGTGCAAAAGTTAACTTGTCGAAAAAAATTGCAGAAGTTAGTTTTGATCATGAAGTTTCAAAAGATGAAATAAAAAATGCGATTGAAAAAAGAGGCTTTAAAGTTACTTCAATCGATTAAAAAGGAGAAATAAATGTCAAAAATTGATAAGGCTTATAAATCATCTAAAAATATTTATGATGACGTACTAACTCAAAGCAGCCTATTTGGCAAGGTGTATATCAAACTATTTTGGGGCGGTGTTGACGATAAAAAAATTGTGCAAAAGGTGCTTTCATATATCCCAGATGATTTTTTAGATGTACTGTTAGATGTGCCGGTAGGTACGGCTGTATTCACTCAAGAAAAATGGAAAAAGCTCAAAAATGCTGATATAACTGGCTTAGATTATAGCGAAGATATGCTAGATGTGGCGAGAGAAAGACTTGGTGAGTGTGAGCATATTTCGCTATTGCAAGGTGACGTTGGAGCTTTACCTATGCATGATGATTCATGTGATATCGTGATTAGTATGAATGGATTTCATGTGTTTCCTGATAAAATCAAAGCTTATGATGAAATTCACCGAGTACTAAAACCAAAGGGCAAATTTATTGCTTGTTTTTATATTAAAGGCGAGAGCAAAATCACCGATACTTTAGTCAAATGCATTTTGTCGAAAAAAGGTTGGTTTACTCCTCCTTTTCAAAGTGTAAATGATGTTAAAGAAATTTTGGCGAAATCATATGATAATATCGACTTGATTGTTGATGGTTCAATGATTATGTTTTGCTGTGAGAAAAAATGAAAATAAAAAAATGATGTATTGACAAAATTGCCATTACATCATTTTTATTTAATCTTTTTTATCAGTGCATTCTTTGCAATATCCATAAATTTCCATTCTATGTGATTTCACTGTGAAGCCTGATGTTTGTTGTTGTAAGTCGACTTGATTTATCACAGATGGTTTTAAAAAACTTCTTTTTTTGCAGCTTAGGCAAACCGAAGTGTCTAAATCACTGTTGTCTTCATCAATTCTTTCGTAATATGCAATTGATTCATCTGAATAATGGATTTTTTTAATCATTGCATTTTCAACGAATGTTTCTAAAATTCGATAAACTGTTGATTGATTCACTTTTTCATCTAACTTGATTAAGTGATCATAAATTTCTAACGCACTTTGAGGTTCATCACTGTTTTGTAAAAGAGTCAAAACAGCTATTCTTGCTTTTGTTTTCTTCATTGAACTAGGCCATGATACTAATATTTGTTCAGTAGCGTTTTTGTCTTGCATAAACGATTTGCTCCCTCTATAATTTATTTCAATTGTTATATAATAGTTATTAGAATTTAATTATACTCGCTTTTTTTCACCATGTCAATATGAAAATCAATAAAAATATTTATCAGATTATGTAAAATATAACACTTAACTAAAAAAACAACCTAAAAATGATAGAAACTTTACCTATCATTTTTAGGTTGTTTTGAAATTTAGCCTTATTTTTCAAATTTCGTACTAACTATAATTTTGCGGCGCCATTAAATTAAGTGTATATGTTGAAGTTTCATCTGCCACAGTTATCGTAAAACTAAATGTTATCAAACCGCTTTCATCAATCACGCTAAAGTTTGTCATGTAAGTTGAAATTGTACCAATATAATCATTCATGTTTTTCACTGTTACATCATCACTCTCATCGGATAAGTTATAAACGAGCAAATCTCCGTCACTGTTTATCTCATAATATTCAGCTTTTTTGATTGAGGTTTCGCAAGCATAATTAATTAAACGAGATTCATATAAAATTTGTTCTTGTCGAACAGTTTGATAATATATATTGATTGTGAAGCCGAAAAAGCTCAAGGCAGCAAGGCTAACAATGCTAAATATAGCAATACTAACCACTAATTCAATTAATGTTTGACCACTATTAGACTTACTCATCATCTTCAACCTTTTCTGTAAAATAATAATTGGAATATTTGCCATCTTTAAGTGTGAAACTTAAAACTAAGCTACCATCTTCTAAACTAATTTGATATTCATTTGAAGTGCTGCTAGAAGTTTCATCTTCTGTTGTACTGTCGGCATCTTCGCTTGATTCTTCGTCTGCTGTACTGTCGGCATCTTCACTTGATTCTTCGTCTGCTGTACTGTCGGCATCTTCTACTGATTCATTTTCTGCGTAATCGTTTGAGTCCATGCTAATGCTTACATTAGACCAACCAAATTCGGCGAACAATTCATCAATTTGAGTTTGAGTTTTTCCAGCTCGTACCATTTCTGCTGCACTTTCTAGGTAAAACTCCTCTTGAGTGGTTGTCATTTCAGTTATATATGTTATAGCAGTTGAGCTAAGGTTTGAATACATAAACATCAATAAGCTAACTGCAATTGCTGTGAAAACCACAACTAAATAAAGTGCAGCGCCTTTGTCTTTTTCATTATTTTTTCTGTTTTCAATGTTAATCTTCATCTGGCACGTCCTCCCGAATCGGATCAATCCAAAAATAATATGCTTTGCTATTATCAGCATCATCTGGGCTGAAAGTAATAGTGCATAAACCATTTGAATCTTGCTCAACTTCAAATGTAAGTCCGTTATATTCAAAAACATCTTCGCTTTCTTCAAATTCGTCACTTGACCAATCGCCTGAAACTCGCATTTGCTCGAATATATTTTCACTTATCATTTGCATATTGCTATACTGCAAAATCTTGCCTCTAATTGATGCCACACCATAAAAACAACTAGTTATCATAAGAATAGATACAGATAAAATTGCCACTGCTGTGACTAATTCAACTAGCGACATACCTTTGTTTTTATTCATAGCCCATCAACCCAGAAGCACCGATTTCAACGCTTGAATCTAATTCATAACTGCGCTCGATTGAAGAGTCTGTGATATAATAGTTGTTTAATTCAATTTGACCACTGACGCTTGAATCTGAACCAACACTCATTGTGAAGTTTTCGATTGAGCTTGGATAGTTTTCATTTGATTGAATTTCTTCAAAGAAAGCTAAAAACTCATCATAACTATCGACCAAATATTTGAAAGTCATTGTTTTTTGCATCACTGTGTAGCCGCCTGTGCTGCCGACACTTGAAGAATCACCCATGGATATTTGAGAAAGCTCAACATGAGAATTTTCGCTAAGCTCAAGGAAAAAATCTATTTGATCTTGCTCTTGTAAATCCACTGGATAAGCATCAAAATCAACAAATTCAGTATCTGCAGATACATCTGTGTCAGCATCTGCAACGTCATAATTATCAATAGAAGCTTCTAATAATTCTATTTCAAATTCCATGTTTTCAATTTCAGTTTGAAGTGAAGAATATTGTGTAGTATAAATAATTACACAAAAAGCCACAAGAGCTAATGCGACTAAAGCTAATATGTTTTTAAAAGTCTTGTTCATTTTATTCTTCCTCCCTATTCACTAAGTTCCGATGTGTAAGTGAGTGTTATTGAAAAGCTATATGTATCACCACTTTGAGAAATTGCTGAAACATCGCCAGCATCTGCATAAACTAAGTTATCCATTTGCTCTAAAGCTGCGCTGCAACTTTGATATGACTCAAGTGAAACATCAATACTCACGCTACTTTCAGTGATTGAAAATGAATCAATTACTAGGTCTGATGGCATTGTTTGCTCTAATTCTTCAATTAATGTGAAAAAGTGATTGTTTGCGGTGTCCATTGCGGCGATTAAAGTTGAATAACTCATTGCAACTGCTGCCGATGAATCTCCACTAAGATTTTGTTCTAAGGCATATAACTCATCATATGTTTCATTTAATTCGCTCAAATTTGCTTTTGGAATTAAACAACCGAAGCTAAGAACTAACACAAAAATAACAGCGGCTGACACAGCAAGCACTGCAATAGCTATAAGTTGCTTTTGTGATTCTTGCGCAGTGATTGGAAATTGAGCATTTGATTGGTCAAACTTGCCTTGTTTTGTGTTAAGAGGTAATTGTATAAGATAGCCATATTCTGCTTGCAGCTCTTCAACGCTAGAATCAAAATCGATGTTAAATGTTTCGTTGAGAGCTTGCGTAACAATGTTTTTTACACTTTCATCTGCAAACAAATGCACTTGAGTGGTGTATAAGCTTTGCGAATATTGGCTTGAAAGGAAGTCGTCAAAGCGTACTAACGCACCTCGAGCGTCAAAGTTTAAATCTTCAACCACTTCACTTCTAGTGTATATCATTTGATCATCTTCAAAATATTGGAAGTTAATTTCATTTGCTAAAATGCTGATACATATATGTTGCTTTTCAGGTTGTAACCACTTTGCAAGAGGAGAACTAAAAGCAAATTGAATATCAGTAAAGCCAAATAACTTCATGGTTTCATTTACATCTGCTAAAACAGTTTTAGGAACTAAAACCACTGATACTTGCATATTTTGAGTGTTTTTTTGGAAAACTTTTGCGTCAATAATGTAATCTTCAATGCTAGTTGGGAAAAAGTCATTGCTGTTTAAAGTGATATAATCAAGCAAATCTTTTTTATCTAAAACTGGCACTTCAATATTTCTATATATAAGACCCGAAGTATGTAAAAAAACAACAGCTTTTTTTGCTGTGATTTCAGCTTTTGATAATTCATTTTGAAATTTTGAAATGTCTTCTTGCGTTGGAAGCTCAGACCCTATTTCAACACCTAGCTTCATGCTAATAGCCTTGTTAGGCTTGCTTTGCTTTTTATCTGCTAAAACTTCTAAACAGCGAATATTATTATTAGCTATGTCTATACAAAGTATTTTGTTCATTTAATTAACCTCCTAAAAAAACAAATTCATATATAAATAAATTAACTTTTCACCAAACAAATAAGAGCAAATCACTCCTAAAGCTATGTAAGGGCCAAAAGCCAACTCTTTTCCTTTTTTTAAAACTTTCATAAAAATTGGATGCAAAATTGCTGCTAAAACAAATGCAATAACAAAAGTTAAAATAGATTTTGATAAGCCTAAACCTAAGCCGGCGAAAAACATTAACTTCACATCGCCAAACCCAAGGGCAGCACCTTTGCTCGCCAAGTACAACAAAAGAAAAACTCCTCCTGTGACACAAGCGCCGAGCAAGTGAGAACCTATTTTGTCAAACTCGATAGCAGTTAAAACAATCGAACAAGCGAGTATAACCAAATTCAGTTTAAATGGAATTTCATAACAATTCCAATCTATTATTGAAATAACTAGCAAACTATAAATTATAATCGCTATCATCAAAGCTGCAATGTTTGAGCCGTACTGCTCAAGCGTGATTATGCTAAGCAGTGTTGAAATCACACTCAAAATGGTGCAAACTTTAACTCTATTATAACTTTTTGGCAGTTCACAATATTTATTCATATATAAATACGCTAATGGCGAAAGTGCGGTACAAAAGGCGAAACACAAAAAATATATCAACATAAATCAACCTCTTTATAGCATTGTGCCGTACACTGTAAACATTGGTAAAACAATGGCGAACACTATGATGCCAACAAATATTGATAAAGCTAACATGATAGCTGGCTCTAAGGCTGCTAAAAGTCTTTCTGTTGAAACTTCTAATTCATCATCATAATATTTTGATGTTTTTTCAAGCATTTGTGAAAGTTGACCTGATTGCTCACCAATTGAAACCATTTGACATAAAATAATCGGAAAAATATCCACACTAGTGATAGAAAGTCCTAAGCTATGCCCTTGAACTATCATTTCCTTCACCTTGTCAACCGCATCTTTGAAATAAACATTTTTTAAGCTTGTTTTGCAAATGTCAAGTGATTCAACAATAGGAATACCTGAATATAACAAAAGGCTCAAAGTGTTTGAAAACATTGCACTTGATTGATTTATGGTGAATTGCTTGATTAAAGGAAGTTTTCTTGATAATTTGCCGAAGAAATATTTTCCTTGAATAGTTTTTGAAAAATAAAATGTTCCAGCAAACATAGCAAAAAACATAAATGCTAAGAATATAAAATGTACGCTTAAAAAATTACAACAACCCATAACAACGGTTGTTATCCATGGCAAAGACGAGCCAGCAGATTCAAACATAGCTTCAAATTCAGGAATAATTTGAGTCATCATAATAACGAGCACGATAGCGACTAATAAAACAACTATAAATGGATATATAAGTGCTTTAACTGTTGCGTTTTTGATGTTGTCAATCTTTTCATAATAAAGTGCTAATCTGTCAAGCACTCCAATTAAAGTACCAGATTGCTCACCGACTGCAACCATTTCACAAACTAATTCACCAAAGATGTCAGGCTCTTTTTTTAGTGCCTCAGATAGTGATGCACCTTTTTCGATGTTTTGAATCACATTATATAACGCTGTTACTAAATATTTATTAGATGTTTGCTTTCTAACCAAATCAAGACTTGAAACCATTGGCAAGCCTGTTTGATAAATAGCTGCAAATTGTCTTAAAAATCTCGCCATGTGATTTGAGTTAACCTTAGTTTTCCATGGCATATGAATATCTTTGGAAGCTGCATTTATTTTTTTGATTTTTATAGGCTCTAGCAAATCATCTTTAAGGCGAAGTCTTGCATCTTCAACGCTTTGAGCCTCTATCTTACCTTTTTTGAGCTTGCCAGATGGGCTCAAAACGGTGTATTGATATTGTGTCATTTACTCATCTCCTATTTTAACGCATTTTTCGCTGTAATGATACTGGGTCTGTACTGATTTTAAGCAGCTCATTTTTTTCCACAAGTCCAGTATTATATAAATTGATTAAACTTTCGTCTAAAGTTTGCATTCCATCTTTACGGCTAATTTGAATTTGAGAATAAATTTGAAATGTCTTATTTTCTCGAATTAAGTTTCTTATAGCCGAAGTTGCTGTCATCACTTCGTACACGGCAGCTCTTGTGCCGTCTTTGAGTGGGACTAATCTTTGAGATACTATGCACTCGATTACATCAGCGAGCATAACTCTAATTTGAGCTTGTTGAGCTGGCTCAAACACGTCTATAATACGATTAATTGTTGTTGCGCAGTCCATAGTATGCAAGGTTGCAAGCACTAAGTGACCTGTTTCTGCAGCTGTTAAGGCAGTAGAAATTGTTTCGCAATCTCTCATCTCACCAACTAAAATCACATCTGGGTCTTGTCTAAGTGCTGCTCTAAGTCCTGAAGCAAAGCTATGAGCATCTGAATAAATTTCTCTTTGATTAACAATTGATTTTTTATGTGTATGCACATATTCAATTGGATCTTCTAAAGTGATAATATGTTTGTTTTCATTTTCGTTAATTCTATTAATTAATGAGGCAATTGTTGTTGTTTTACCATGACTTGTAGGGCCTGTGACTAACACTAAGCCTTTAGTTTTATTGGAAATATCAATCACACTTTGAGGAATATCCAAAGATTCACAGCTAGGAATTTCATGAGGTAAAATGCGAATTGCACAAGCATAATTTCCATTTGTTTTATAAATATTGCAGCGTATTCTAACTTGATTGCCTATGGTTTTTGCAAAATCCACGCTTAAATCTTGGTCGATTTTTTCAAATAAAGTTTCATCTGTTAAACTTCTTGCATATTGCTCAACATCGCTTGATTGCAAAATTTCTTCTTGTACGCAAACTAAATTGCCTTGAACTCGATATTGGATATTTCGACCGACACAAAGGTGAATGTCAGAAGCTTTCATTTGACTGCCTATGTTTATTATTTCATTTATACCAATCATAAAATATCCTCATCAGCGTATATTTTCAAGGCTTCTTCATAAGAAGTTACACCAGCTAAAACTAATCTTTTAGCCCCTTGAGTTAAAGTGCACATTCCATTTTCAACAGCAAATTTTTGCAAATTATGTGTATCGAAATTTTCTGAACTAATCATTTTTCTAATTGGCTCATTTATCTCCAAAATTTCAAAAACACTAGTTCTTCCAACATAGCCACTAAATCCACATTGCTCACAGCCAACACTTTTATAAATGCTGTCATCTTGCTTTGCATCTAAGATTTTAGCTTGAGCAGAATTTAAGGCAATTTTTTCTTTGCAATGTGGGCAAAGTTTACGCACCAATCTTTGAGAAACAATGCCAGTGAGCGCATCTGAAACAAGGTATTTTTCAACGCCCATGTTAACCAAACGGTTAATCGCAGTTGCGGCACTGTTTGTGTGCAATGTGCTAAGCACTAAGTGACCTGTTACCGAGGCTTGAATTGCCATTTCAGCGGTTTCAGTATCACGAATTTCACCGATCATGATTATATCAGGGTCTTGCCTTAAAATTGAACGAAGTGCCTTTGAAAAGCCTAAGCCACCACGGCGAGAAGCTTGTACTTGGTTGATTCCAGAAATATTGATTTCAACTGGGTCTTCAACTGTAACAGTGTTTTTCTCAACAGAGTTTAGCTCTGATAAAACTGAATATAAAGTTGTCGTCTTACCACAACCAGTTGGACCTGTTACTAGTACCATGCCATGTTCTTTTGAAAAAATACGCTCAAATTTTGGCAAATCTTCTTCAAACAAGCCGAGTTGTTGTTTTGAGCTAAAAACCATTCTCTTTGGCGCAATACGAAGTACGCATTTTTCACCGAAAATAGTTGGAATAACAGAAGATCTAAAATCATAGTCATTTTTATCAATGCTCACGCTGAATTTTCCGTCTTGAGGCATACGTCTTTCAGCGATATCCATTTCGCTCAAGATTTTTATTCTTGAAACGATTGAGCTCATCCACTCAATTGGATATTGGTCAAAGAGTCTAAGCACACCATCAACACGCAAACGAACACGCACTTTATCTGGAAGCCCCTCAATGTGAATGTCTGATGCGTTTATGCGTACTGCCCGAGAGAGCCACTTTTGCACAAGCTCGATAACATCAATTTCAGTTCCAGCTTCATATTCACTATTTTGCGTTGAGCTGTTAAACCGCTTATCAATAGCGTGGTTAATGTCAGAGCGAAGCGCCATGTACGCCGTGATTTTCTTGCCGGTTAAAACTGATAAAAGCTCAATTGATGAGCTATCAGATGGATCAACAACGGCAACTTTTAATGTTTTTTTATCTTCGTCAACTTCAAATGCAAATGCGCCCAAACTATACAAACGATCAGCCGTTAATCCAATTAACGCCTGATTCTGAATTTGAAGTTCACGAAGATTCACAAATTTTAAAGAGTATCTATTAGCCACAGCTTTGGCAACTTGCAAGTTATCTAAAAGACCTAATTGCAAAATTGCTTGCATTTCATTAGCACCTTGTTCTTTCATATATAATGAAAGTGAGTCTAATTGTTCTTTTGTTATTATGTTTTGAGAGTGCAAAGATGTTATAAAGTTGATGCGTAGCATAGATGTTCTCCTTTTGTGAAATACTTTGAATGCGAGAGGTTAATTCTCGCATTCAAAAGTTAAATATGATTTAGTAAAAAGTTATGACAAGTTTAATTGTTCAGCTGATATATAATAGAAGCTTAAGACCAAGCAGCGATTTCGCCCATTGTGTCAACTTCAAGAACCCAGCCGCCAATTGTTTGACCGCCACCCATGTTGAGTGTATCATAATAAGTTAAAGTTCCGATTGCTGTTTCAAATGTTTCGCCTTCAGTTGGAGTTGCATTTGACATTGTTGAAGATTGGAAGTCTTGCATTCCACCAATGATTGCAACGATTTCATTTGAGCAACCATTACAGAATAAATATTTGTCATCAGCTGATGTAGCTGTTTCATCTTGATAACCATGTGAAACAAGGATTTCACCAGTAACTGTGTAACCAACTGCTACGAGAGTTGTAACATCTTCAGCTGCAACAACTGCTGCTGCACGATAAGCTTCGTTGATGTATGTACTATCTGCTGCTTCTGCTGCTGATTCAGTATATGAACCATAGATTGGCACTGCAACACCTGCAAGGATAACCATAACTGCGATTACTGCGATTAACTCTACTAAAGAGAAACCTGCGTTTTTGCTTGATTTGTTGAATTTTTTCATGATAAAAATTTCCTTTCAAATTTGAAGTTCACTTTTTGAATTTGTGAGGGATTACTATTTGCAAATAATAATATAACTTGTCATTATTTATAAAATCAAAATGTTTTAAATATTATCCCCTACTTAAGAAACTCAAGAAATTTTTAATTAGCTTTATCTTACGATTAATTGAAAATTGAAAATGCAGAATTGAGAATTATGGGAAAAATCAAAGATTTTTTGGATTTTAACCTTTTTTGCGAAGCAAAAATTACAATCGAAGCACTGGCTCCCTTTCAAGGGAGCTGTCAGCGAAGCTGACTGAGGGTTCGACCCTTAATTTTCCATTCTCAATTCTCAATTTTCCATTATTACTCACTTAAGTTGCTAGTAGTGGGTTTATCCCCGTAAATTGCAAACTCCTTTTTAATTTTTTAAGTGGTTTCCCACATTTTATTAAATGCAAGTCATTTGCATTTGTATGTATTATACATGTTAATCGGTTAGTTGTCAATAACTAAATTGAATAAAATTGGCAATTTAGTTAACTTTGTGATTTTTGTGCTTATTTTGTAACTTGAGTTTGATATTTTGTGCAAATCGCTTGCATTTGCATTAACCCTCTAGTGCTTGCACAAGGATTTCTAAATTGCTTTGCATTATAGAAATGTAAGTAGTGCCATTTGCAACATCTTCTGTTGTCACGTTTTCCATTGAGCTCAGGCTGAGTACGCTTTGGTCGGCATCAGTGCTGTTTTGAATAACAGTTTCAGCAATTTGGTGTCCACAATTTTCAACATTCAAAACATAAGAGAGGTCTAAGTCGTCCAATTTTCCAGAAAGGAAGACGATAGTTTCAAAACTCGCCTCAGTTTCAGCTGTACAACCAGAAAAAGCTGCATAATATTCCAAGTTATAATTTTTAAATAAATATATGAATGGGAATCTGTCACCAAAAATCAAAGTAGAATTTTCATAAGGAGCTAAACTTTCAGTGTACAAATCATCTAAATCGCCAAGCTCTTGCAAATAAGCAGTTGAGTTTTCTTCATACATTGCAGAATTATCAGGGTCTAATTCGCAAATAGTTTCGCTAATAATTTCAGTGAATGTAATTGCATTTTTAACAGATAACCATGAATGTTCATCATAATCATCTTCTGCACAGCATTCATCTTCAACAATTTGCATGCCCTCTTTTGTTTCTTTAGCAACAAGGTCATCGCCGAGCATATCATTAAGATTTAAGCGAATTTGATTTTCATTAACAACATCTTCTTCAGTGTAAGAAACCCAGCTATCAGATGAGCCGCCAACATAAATGAACAAGTCACACTCTTTAATTGATGTAATATCTTCAACACTTGGTGAATAGCTATGTAAATCAACACCACTATCGGTGAGATATGTTACTTCATAATCATCACTATCTCCCACAATTGACTTAACCCAGTCGTACGTTGGGTAAATAGTTGTTACGATTTTAAGTGTTGCATCACTTTGAGAAACTTCACCGCAAGCACTAAAGCAAGTCGCCAGCAAGCATACACATAATATTATTCCTATAATTCTTTTCATTTTTTTGTTCCTTTCAAAAAAGCTTTTTATTGTTTATAGTTTACTTAGTTAGCTAATCTGATTTGGATTATTGTCGTTTGGTTTAGCTAACCGCAATGCAACTAGTTTATCATAAAAAAAACACATTGTCAATACAAATGCAAATGTTTTGCATTAATTTGCTAAGTTTTCTTTTTTTCTCTTATATAATAGATAGCTTTGTTGTGATTTCAACTTTATTTGGGTTTGATTAGTTATTTGAATTTTTTATTGTGCTATGGTTAGATATAAAATCAGCGAGGATACTTAAAATATCTTCGCTGATTTTAGCTATGTAACTTTATTAAATTTAATTTATTGCCTAATTTATTGCGTTTAAATAAAAAATAACCCAAACCAATCTTCATTTAAGAAAATTTGGTTTGGGTTATTACAGAATTTTTTAATGAAATTGCTTTGCAATGAAATAATGCTTCGCATTATGAAATGTTGCAAGCAACATGAAATTAAATTCTATGCACCGCAGTGCTTTTCATTCACACAGAAATTCTCGTGATGAAATTGCTTCGCAATGAAATAATGCTACGCATAATGAAATGTTACTGCGTAACATGAAATTAAATCCTATGCACCGCAGTGCTTTTCATTCACGAAGTGAATTTCATGCCGAAGGCATTTCACCCGAACAAAGTGAGGATTTAATTGAAAAAAGCCAAGCAAAGCTTGACTTTTTTCTGGTGCGAGAGACGGGACTTGAACCCGTACGAGTCTCCCCACACGCCCCTCAAACGTGCGCGTCTGCCGATTCCGCCACTCTCGCAAGTGCTTATATAATATAACATAAGCTTGAGCAATTGTCAATAGATTTTTGAAATTTTATTTATTATTATTTTTTATTTTTTAACATTGACTTTGCTGTCCAACTTTTTTAAAGTTTTGATATCATCGTCAGGCCAAAACAATCCTAGTTAGTTTTAGGTTTGCTAGCCAAGCCAAAATAATACGAACCAGTTTTTTTGGCTTGGCTAGCCAGAGAATAATAAACCGAACCAGTTTTTTATTATTCTCTGGCTAAGTTAGTGTGCGTTCGTAACCTTTTTGGCGAAGCCAAAAAGGTTACGAACCCAGCTGAATTTTTGTTGTGGTTTTTAATTTGGTGCTATTAAAAATCAATCATTATATTTTTTGTTGAATTATCCACAAGTTTCTAAAAAATTTGCAACAATTTTCAAATTACATAACTGAATTTTAACAATAGTGATGTATAATTAATTGATATTTTAAAGAAACTAGGAAGAGGGTGCTTTTATGAAAGCTAAAAATGTGCCAGTTTACGAGGGAAATCTTAGACGTTTTGCGATTCGTGTTCCAAAAGTTATTCACGAATGTTCTGGGATTGTGATTTTTGGCAAGCGTATTAAATCTTTGGTGTTTTCGACTGATTTGAGCGTGATACGCAACATCAATGCTGATGCGATTTTTGCGGTTTATCCGTTCACACCGCAGCCAATTATTAATGAAGCGCTGCTCATGGCGGCAGATATTCCAGTTTTCACTGGCGTTGGTGGCGGACTCACTCAAGGTGACCGTGTTATCGACCTTGCTCGCTCTGCTGAACATCAGGGGGCTATCGGCGTTGTGCTCAATGCGCCAACTAAAAATGAGGTGGTTTCTCGAGTGAAAAAACTTGTTGATTTGCCTGTTGTTTTGACCATTGGCAGCGAGGGCACTAAGGAAAGTTATCAAGGCAGAATTGATGCTGGAGTTGACATTTTCAACGTTTCTGGCGGCGCTCAAACTGCGGCGATTGTACGCCACATTCGTGAGGATTTTCCTGACTTCCCTATCATCGCAACTGGTGGGCCTACTGAGCAAAGCATTGCCGAAACTATCGAAGCTGGTGCAAATGCGATCACTTACACACCACCATCAAGCGGCGAAATTTTCAAGGATATCATGGCAGCTTACAGACAAAACCTTGCTCACCCTGAATTTTAAATAACGCAAAAGCACGCTAAATTTTGATTTTAGCGTGCTTGTTTTGTACAATTTTGGCGGTTAACCGCCAAAATCCGATTACCCACCTTTGGTTTTTGATTTTTTAATTTTTTCTCTACAAAAAACATATTTATTTATAGTTTTTCATATCAGTAAGATTGCTTTGTTTTGCCTTTGGCAAAATCAAGAAACCCCCGCCGAGGGTTTCTTACGCAAAAATGTCCACTGGACATTTTTGCTATCTTCCTGCGATTTTCTGACGATTGGGGATTTCGTTCGCTGCGGCGAACGACTTAAGGCTTTGCCTTAAGAAACCACAATTTTTTAAAAAAATTGAGTAAAATTTTGCATGATTTTTTCCTTTGCTAATCTGCAATAATCTCTAAACCTTATAATTTCTAAATCGCCATCTATGAGCGTAGGCTTTCAAATAATTTTTATACCCCACAATAGCCACAAAGCTATCCTTAGATTTATTCACATCAAAAGAATACGCTTGACCAACACCAGTGTTTTTTATGCCGTCACAGCGATATAATTCAGTTGAATAATTCTCGATGCTGTTCATTAAATCATTACGCATTTTTTGCATGATTGGTTTTAGTTTTTCATTTTTAATGAGATTGTTTTTCTCATCTGGGTCGGCACTCAAGGCGCAGCGGTAGCCGTCTTGCTTCAAAAGTTCAGTGTATGAAGTTAGATGCTCAATATATTTTTTCGGTGTTACGAACTTACCACTTCGTTTTTCTCCCTCGAGATTGCCATGTGAAAGGTAATCGTGTACGCCATGCTCACTTGGAATTGAACCAGTTAAAATCGACGCTCTTGCCGGTGAGCAGACAGGCGAGGCACAAAAGAAATTATCAAACCTCGTGCCCTCAAGTGCAAGCTTATCTAAATTCGGAGTTAGCACATCATCGTTGCCACTGCACCCCATCGCCCATTGACCCATATCGTCAGCTAAAATAAAAACAATGTTTGGCTTTTTCATATCTTTCTCTCCAAAAACAAAAGCTACTCTTGCAATAATGCTAAAGTAGCTTTTTATTTATACTCAGTTGAGCTTAATTTGAATTGGTAAGGTTATCGCATCATCAGATTCAAAAGCTGATTCTTCGAAAACTAAGTAGTAATCGTATACGTCTGGTTCGTATCTAAAATCGGCTGAATCTAAAGTGACTGTGCAAGTCATGTTATCAAAACTCGAAATAAAGAAAACTGTTTCATAGTTAATCTTGCATGAAACACTTGCTGTTGATTTATTGAGCATGGTTGCACCTTGCATTTCATAAACATAAGCGCCATCATTCATGAATAAATTACTACCTAAATCATCAGTGATTTCGAGTTCAATTGTTGAAAGCGTGCCGCTTGTGAGATTTGAAGTGATTTCATAATTAGATATTTGAAAATATGTTTTGCCGTCACTTGCTTCGTCGCCATCTTCATATAATGAATATGTTAAAATAGGATCAGTTGTTTGAACGCCAGTGTTTACGCTATCGTCATCATCAGTTGCCACTTCAACATCTTCTTGTGTTGTTGCAACTGCGCTTGTTGTGCTTGATGTCACAACTTCTTGAACTGTTGATTGCTCGGTGGTGGTTGTTTCAGTTGTTGTTTCAGTTGTCGTTTCGGTTGTGGTTTCAGTTGTGGTTTCAGTTGTTGTAGTTATGGTTGTTGGAGTTGTTGCCTGTGTTGTTACGACAACTGGAGCTTCAGTTGTCACCACAAATTCTGTTGTGATTTCGAGCGTGGTTTCTTCAGTTGTTGATTCAATTTCAACATCATCACTTGAAAGACCACTGAAAACAAAAACAACAACGACAACTAAAACCGCCGCTAAGCCTATTAATAAGGCATAAGCTTTTTTGTTATCTGTTTTTGTTTCTTCTTCATCATCTTCTTCAAAAATCTTATTGAAAGCTTCTTTTTCTTCTTCGAGTTTTTCATCAGATTTGCTAATATTGAAATTAAACTCTGCCGCAGTTTTTGCTGGTTGAGTTTTAATTTGATTTGCAAGAATTTGAGTTGAAACACCATTACCATATGCGTTGATGAAATCGATATAGTCTTTTAAATCTTTTCTCAAAGCTTGTGGAGTTTGATATCTTTGATTCATGTTATAATTGCAAGCTTTAAGCACGATTGCTGCAAGCCTTGGGTCAGCATTTTTTGGCACTGGCATTGCCTCGGCGCTAAGACGTTTTTGGAAAGCAGATTGCCTATCAGCTAAAGAGATTGGTGCTGGAAACTCAGGCAAAAATGGCACTCTGTTGTTATTCAAGAATTTATACATCAAAATACCTAACGAATAAATATCCGAACATGAATCTGGTGCATTTTCTGAATAGAGCTCTGGTGCTGTGTATGTTGATTCTTCTTTGAGTTCATATTCTGATCCCAAAAGAGTTGGCACGCCAAAATCACCTAAAAGGTAATCTCCTTTAGCGTTAACATAAATATTTTCATGTTTCACTTCATGGTGCACGATTCCTCGTTGCCTAAAAACTGCTAAAGCTGAGCATAAGTCACTTGCAATTTTGCAAGCTTCTCTTGCGGTGATTGCATCACTTTTAACATGATCTGTTAAAGGAGTGACAAGCTCCATGAGCATAATAACATAAAAGCATGAATTTTGCTTGATGATTTGATAGTTGTCAAATCTCACAATGTTGCTGCAAGCTCTAAACTCCATCATATTATCCATGTTTTGTCTAACCAATTTTTCAAGAGTGGTTAAATAATCATCAATGGTTGCAAATTTTCCGCTATCTATTACTGCACTAAGTTCTTTGTCGCTTCTTGGAAATTTCATGGTTTTTAATGCCATGTACTCATTTTCAACACCAAAATTACGATACACTTTAAAAATATCCATATTTCTGCCTTGAGAAATTTTGCCATCAACATACCATGAATCAAACAAAGGTTCAAGTTCTTTAATCTTATCGATTGTCATGAGATAACTCCTTTTTATGTTTTGACTTATCAAATGAAAGCGAGAGAACTCGCATTTTTCACATTAAGTCTATTTTACATTATTATTTTAAATGATACCATATTTTACACACATAAGTCAAGTTTTTATGCCTATAAGCTTTCAAAAAAATTAACTTTAAGCCATAAATCATTTATATAAATTAAAAAAGTCAATTATTAATAGATAAAAGCTGATTTTTTGTTATAAAATATTTTCATTTTATTAAGCATTAAAGTAATTTATCTATTGCTTTTTTTAAGTAATTGAGTTAAAATATTTGATATGAGTGAATATAGCCAAGCCAAAGCAATCCGAACCAGCCTAAAATCCACAAAATTTCACTTTATGCTTCGTTATCCTCCTAGGAAAACGCCCGTTTGCCGTCGTCTGCCTTGCCTAAAATAAAATTTCGTGAATTTTAGGTCGCAGATTTTTTATTATCTTTTTGCGCTGCATAGCTAGGCAAGACAGCGAAGTAATGCTATCGCCTTACGAGGGTGGCTGGGCGATGCTAGGTGGTGCAAAAAGTTAATAAAAAACTGGTTCGGATTATTTTGGCTTGGCTAGTATAATCACTCGAAAGAAAAAGACATTTGTTAAAAATACAAGGAGCTATTAAATTGAAAATCAAAATTTTAGCACTTATTTTAGTGCTGGTTTTAGCCAGTTACCCTATATATAATTTTTACACGCTTCAAACCACGCTCAACTTTCCAGAAGAAGTGGAGCTTGAAGGTTTAGGCGTACTAACTGAAATCGGAGATTTCAGTTTTGTACAAGCCGAGGAAAATATTGATGCAATTGCTGATTTAAAATATGAAATCTATCTTGAAGAGCAAGAAAAACTTGCCGAAAAACTCGCAGCCGAAGAAGCTGAAAACGCAAGACTCACCGCCCTCAATAAAGTTTTAGACTCAATTAAAAATGAAGACACCACTTATCGTGCGGTGCTTAAAGATGTTTTTGTTGTGGGCGATTCGCTCATGCAAGGGCTTAATAACTATGAAATTTTAAACGAAGACAACATGATAACTCAAGTTAGCGCAAATCTTTATCACCTTGAAGAAAATATCGATGCAATAATTGAGCAAGAGCCAACTATCTTGCTTTTGCATTACGGCTTAAACCACCTGAGCGAAGAAGAAGTTCAATGCACAAGGTTTATCAATCTTTATACTTCCCTTTTAGAGCCACTTATTGAAGCTTTAGATGACACTCAAATCATCGTTAGCAGCATCTTCCCTGTTGACCTTGAACTCAACGAAGAAGAAAAGTTTGAATATATCGAGTATTACAACGACGCTATGCAAGAAATGTGTGACGAATTGGGAATTGAATTTTTGAGAAGTGACACTGACTTATTCACACAAGATGTTTATGACAGTGACGGAATTCACATGAAAAAAACGTTTTACACTGAGGTTTGGCTCGACTTTTTAATCGAAGAATTGGAGATGTATTAAATGAAATATAAATTCAAAGAGCTGATTTGCATTTTCTTTTTAGTGGTTTTCGTTTTGGTTATCTCAGCTCAAACCTATACGACTTATAAATCCGCAAGCGAAATCGGAGAAAGTTTAATCGATATTTTAGATGTCGAGCTAATTTATGAGCAAGACGAAAACGATTTTGAAGATGAGTTTTCTTTTTCTTTTGATGAATTTGATTCAGTGATTTATTATTCGTGCGACGAAGTTATGAGCGTTCAAGAGCTTTTGATTGTGAAGTTAAATGACACTGGTGACACTGACGCATTAGTTGCATCAATCGAAGAAAAAGTTTCACAGCAAATTGACCTTTTTGATAACTACGCCGACACTCAAGCGGACTTATTAAAAAATGCAATCATCGAAACTAAGGGGAACTTTGTGTTTTATTGCGTGGGCGAAAATGCTCAAGCTTGTTATGATGAATTTAAAATTATAGTTTAGCCTATTTCACGCTAAACTTTAGGAGATTTAAATGGTATTTAGTAGCACAACATTTTTATTTGCTTTTTTGCCAGTGACACTTGCACTTTATTACCTGCCAATTTTTGAAAAGGGTAATGAATTGCAAACTAAGTCAAGAAACTTTATTTTATGCGCCGCAAGCTTGTTCTTTTATGCTTGGGGCGAGCCAGTATACCTATTTTTAATGCTAATTAGCATATATTTCAACTTCAACATCGGTCTTGACCTCGATAGACATAAAAACACCAACATTCACAAGAAATTAATTTTGTTTTTCGCTTTAATTTTCAATCTCGGTGTTTTATCTTTTTTCAAATACTATGATTTTGCGGTTGAAACAATCAACGAAGTTTTCTCGCTTGAAATTGCAACGAAACAATTAGCTCTGCCAATAGGCATTTCGTTTTATACTTTCCAAATAATTTCATACATCGTTGATGTCTATCGTGGAAAATCAAGTGTGCAAACAAAGCTCACCAACTTTGCGTGTTACGTTTCACTTTTTCCACAGCTCATCGCTGGGCCTATCGTGCAATACAATCAAATCGAAAAGCAGCTTCAAAATAGAACTGTCACCACTGAAAAATTTGCCTCAGGCATTGTGTTTTTTGTGCGTGGTCTTGGCAAAAAAGTTATCTTTGCCAACATGGTTGGGTCGCTATATGCTGAGTTGGGCTTAACTCAAGCGAATGAAATGAGCGTTGTACGAGCATGGTTGATGATTTTTTGCTATAGCCTGCAAATTTATTTCGATTTTAGCGGTTATTCTGACATGGCGATTGGTTTGGGGCGTATGTTTGGCTTTAATTTCATGCTCAACTTTAACTTTCCATATAGCGCAACTTCCATCACTGACTTTTGGTCACGCTGGCATATTTCGCTTAGCACTTGGTTTAAAAACTATGTGTACATTCCTCTTGGCGGCAATCGCAAGGGCACGGCTCGCACGATTATCAACCTTTTCATCGTGTGGTCGCTCACTGGTCTTTGGCATGGCGCAAGTTGGAATTTCGTTGCTTGGGGGCTGTACTACGCTACGCTTCTTGTGGCGGAAAAATTCATCTTTGCGAAAGTCTTAGATAAAATTCCAGCCTTTTTACGCTACATTCCAACCATGATTTTGGTTATGATCGGCTGGGTATTTTTCTCAAGCGAAACTCTTGGCGAAGCTGTGACTTTCATTCAAACAATGTTTGGCTTAAACGAAAATTCACTGCTCGGCACAAATGACTTATATTATCTTACTACTAACTTTTTCCCACTCATCGTGATGAGTTTGAGCAGTGTTAACTTCTTCTCAAAAATCCTCAGAGTGAAAAAAATCAACCTCAATTTGAGTTTACAGTTCATATTTTATCTTGTGATTTTCGCTGTGTGCATCATCTTTTTAATTAGCGAAACTTACAACCCATTTTTATATTTTAGATTCTAAAAAGGAGGTATATTTAATTGAAAAAAAGCACAAAGTTCATCTTCGCCTCTTTTGTCACAATTTTTATACTCTCAATTTTTTCAATCGCTGCTCTAAATTACGTGGTGGCAGATAACGACTATTCTGAAACTGAAAACCGCTCACTTGCAAGTTTTCCAACGCTTAATTGGCAAAACGTTTTTGACGGCAGTTTCATGGAGGATTTTGAAACTTATTTCAGCGATCAATTCGTTTTTCGTGATTTGATTGTTCAACTTAAATCTAACATCGATTTGATTTTTGGGCAAAAGGAAGCCAACGAAGTTTTAATCGGCGATGACGGCTTTTTGTTTGAAATGCAAAGCGAGTTTGACTTTGAGTCAGTTTCACAATTAACAACAGCGCTAACTGAATTTTCAAACAATTACGGCTCAATCGAACAAGCCTTTGTTTTATCGCCTAATGCCTCACTTTTATATGAAGAATTTTTGCCATACGGCTATGAAAATGACTCACAAGTTGACCAGCTCAAAGAGTTTAAAGCTGGCATTGACGACAGCAGTTTTTCATGGATAAGCGCAAGAAATTCATTTGCTAACTTAGACGATGACACACAATTGTTTTATAAAACCGACCACCACTGGACAACGGCGGCAGCTTTCAGCGTTTTTGAAACCTTAGCCGAAAAATGGGGTCTTGAATATGACGAAGATTACTACGAGTTTTACACAGTTTCAACCAATTTTCAAGGCACAATGAGCTCAAAATCTGGCATCACTTCAAGCTATGACACCATTGAAATTTGCGTGCCTAGTGACAGCGTTGGTTCGTACATTGTGGAATTTGTTGCAGAAGATAGCAAGACTAACACCTTATTTTTTGACGAAAATCTCGACACAGTTAATCAGTACGAAGTCTTTTTAGGCGGCAACTATGAAGAAGTTATCATCACCACAACATCAATGAGTGATGACACCTTGTTAATCGTTAAAGACTCATACGCAAACTGCCTAATTCCAATGCTTACACCTTATTTTTCAACGATTGTGATTATAGATCCAAGATATGGCAGCGAAGATTTAAACTTCATCATGCAAGATTTTGATTTTACTCATATGCTTTTTGTTTATAATCTTAACACGCTTTTGGAAGATACTTCGCTTATTGGAGTTTTGAATTAAGTTCTTATTTTGATGTACAAAACCCACCAGCTTTGCTGGTGGGTTTGCTGCGTTTTGAGGTTTGTGCTAACTTGCCATATTCGCAAAATTTCAAAAAAATGTAGGGAATGGTCTTGACCATTCCACAGGTTAGTGCTATCCCCAATTTAGAACGGTCAAGACCGTTCCCTACAGAAAATTATATTTTTTCAATTAATTTACTTATTTTGGCAAACCTGCTTTGTTTTGCCTTCGGCAAAATCAAGGAACCCCTTAATAGGGTTCCTTACGTCAAAAAAGCCGTCCGAAGGACAGCTTTTTTGACTATCCTCCTGATTTTTTTGACGATAGAGTGTTTCGCTCGCTGCGGCGAGCGCCTTAAGGCTCTGCCTTAAGAAACCGCAATTTTTCGAGAAAAATTGAGTAAAGCTTTGCTTGCTTTTCCTTATTGAGGTCGCCCCTACAATATGATCTATAAATAAAAAAACAATCTTCAAAAAGCACAAATTAAAAATAAAGGTATATTTTCTCTTTTGTGGTAAAAAATAAGTTTGTAATTAAAACCAAAAGGAGATTTTTATATGAAAGCTACTGGAATAGTTAGAAGAATAGACGACCTCGGTCGTGTTGTTATTCCTAAAGAAATACGCAGAACAATGAGAATTCGTGAAGGCGACCCATTGGAAATTTTTACCAACTCAAATGGCGAAGTCATCTTCAAAAAATACTCACCTATCGGTGAACTTGAGCCGTACACCAAACAATATGCCGAGGTGTTGGCTCGTGCTTGCGACCTACCTGCCATCATTTGCGACACTGACCATGTTATAGCCGTGTCAGGTATGCCAAAAAAAGAGTTGATGGAAAAGAAAATTTCACCAGACATTGAGCATCTCATGCTAAAACGTGAGCTTTATTCTTGGCAAAATATCGGTGAAAAAATGGAGCTTATCAAAGATAGCGAGCATGGTGTTGCCGCTCTTATGCCGATTATTGGCAGTGGTGATGTGATGGGTGCTGTTGTTTTGCTGAGTGTTGGAAATGGTGCACCACTTAGCGAAACTCAGATTAAGATTTTACAAGTTGCTGCTGGTTTTTTGGGTAAACAGATGGAAGAATAAGCGAGCTTCGCTCGCATTGTAGACGGGACATGGCTTGCCATGTCCGAAACTAGGTTTGTGCTATACTTGCGGACATGGCAAGCCATGTCCCTACAATGCAAAAAATATGAGCGATTTACGGAATTTTTAAAAATCACAGTGTAGGGCAAGGGTTCTACCCTTGCCATGTTCGGTTTCGTGATTTCACGAAACAAAAACCACAAATTTTCAAAAAAATGTAGGGAACGGTCTTGACCGTTCCAAAGGTTAGCACTAAACCAACATGGAACGGACTTGACCCCCTACAAAAAATATGTTTTCAATTAATTTTTTCGTGTTGGCAAATCTGCTTTGTTTTGCCTGCGGCAAAATCAAGGAACCCCTTAATAGGGTTCCTTACGTCAAAAAAGCTGTCCGAAGGACAGTTTTTTTGACTATCCTCCTGATTTTTTTGACGATGGGGTGTTTCGTTCGCTGCGGCGAACGACTTGAGGCTCTGCCTTAAGAAACTGCAATTTTTTAAAAAAATTGAGTAAAATTTTGCTTGTTTTTTCTCTATTTACTTGCAGTTGGGCGAGCGTAGCGAGCTGTACAACAACACAAAAACAAAAGCCAAGCAGAAATTTATCCGCTTGGCTTTCTTTATTCGTGCTTTAGTTTATGCTAAAAACTTTTTCATAATGTCGCTGCCTTTTTCAACAAAGTTGCCTGTTGCTTTTGCAGTTTCTTCATTGATTGTGTCAACGCCTTCGATTTCGCCATTTTTATGGTAAATCATATATGGCACAGCATCTCTTGAGTGAGTTTTTGTCACAAGTGGTGTTGGGTGGTCTGGAAGAATCATAACTTTATAGTCATCATATTTTTCAAGTGCTGGCAAAAGAATTGATAAAACTTGCTCATCAATCATCTCGATAGCTTTAATTTTGTTTTCAACTTCGCCACGGTGACCGCATTCGTCTGGAGCTTCGATATGAATGTACACAAAGTCACAGCCATCTTCAAGCTCTTTCACTGCACATTCTGCTTTGCCCTTAAAGTTAGTGTCGATATATCCAGTTGCACCCTCAACTTCAGGAGTGTTCATGCCAGCGCAAATACCGATTCCCTTAAGCAAATCAACAGCTGAAATCACGCTGCCTTTTTTGCCGTACAAATCTGCGAAAAGTGGCAAAATTGGTTTTTTGCCCTCGCCCCAAAGCCAAATTGAGTTTGCTGGACGCTCACCACGAGCTTCACGAGCCTTATTCACTGGGTGATCTTTAAGCATATCATAGCTCTTTTTCATCATCTCGATGAGTGGAGCTGCGTTTTCGTGTGTTGAAAGGTGTGGGCCGATAACCTTGTCGCTGATGTCGTGAGGTGGTGTCATTTCACCGAGTTCAACTGTACCATTAGACACAACAAGGCAGTGACGATATGCCACGCCGCTGTAGTATTTATAAAGTTCATTGCCGAAAAGTTCTTCAACGCTTGCAATTAACTGAGCGGCTTCCGCTGTACCGATATCACCAGCTGAATAATCAACCATTGTTTTATCTTCATAATTTTCTTCATCTGAAAGAGTTACGATATTACATCTAAGTGTAACGTCTGTATCTTCAAGTTTAACGCCGATACTAACGGCTTCAAGTGGAGAGCGACCTGTATAATACAGCATAGGGTCAAAGCCCATAACGCTCATATTTGCAACGTCACTGCCTGGTTTAAGGCTATCGTCAACAGTTTTCACAAGACCCACTTCGCCTTTTTGAGCCATTGCATCAAAACGAGGTTTATTTGCGCACATCATTGGAGTTTTTCCGTCAAGTGATGGAACTGGATAATCTGCCATGCCATCATAAAGTACTACTACGTGTTTCATAATTTAAAAATTCCTTTCGAGAATATTGTATTATTTTTTTATTTGTTTTATATTTATATGCTTATTTAATAATAACATATGTTTTGGGCAATTTCAATAAGTTTTGAAAATTATTTGTTAATGTAGGGGCGACCTTTGGTCGCCAGAAATACAAGCGACTTAAGGAATTTTAATGAAAAAACAATCTCATTGCTTTGAGATATGTTGAGGAATATTTTTTTGTAACCGTAGGTAACATATTTATTTATAGTTTTTCATATTGGGAAATCTGCTTTGTTTTGCCTTCGGCAAAATCAAGGAACCCCTTAATAGGGTTCCTTACGTCAAAAAAGCTGTCCGAAGGACAGTTTTTTTGACTCAGCCTGTATAAAAAGCCATTCTCGAAAAAATTCTAGAATGGCTTTTAGCTATTTTATTAAAATCGGCATAAAAATAATCAAAAACGTAAAACAGCAAGCAATTCCTCCACTTGTGAA
>JAWXUR010000012.1:0-31365 GCA_044426265.1 Clostridia bacterium | reverse complement strand
TTCTACTGTTGTAGACTCTGTTGTTGGCTCTACTGTTGTAGTTTCTGTTGTTGGTTCTACTGTTGTAGACTCTGTTGTAGGTTCTACTGTTGTAGTTTCTGTTGTTGGCTCTTCTGTTGTAGGTTCTGTTGTTGGCTCTTCTGTTGTAGTTTCAGTTGTTGATTCTGGTGTTGCTACTTCTTCTTTGTATGAAATTACATAGTAACCTGTTTCGTTGCTTGATATGATTATATCGTCATTTGATTTGATGGTTGCATCAATCAAACCTACTTCATATAAGCCGTCAGCTTCTGTGCCGTCAACATAGCTTACAATTGGAGTTTCAGTTAAGTCTGAAACATCGCTGAAAGTCACTGTGAAGTCGATTATATCTGTGATAACGTTATAATCTTCATCGACAAAGAAAATGTCGAATGGATAAAATTCGATACAATCATCTTTGTAAATGTCTTCAAAATCAGTGTAAATTTCGCCATCATTTTCATCTATGAGAACTACAATAAGGCGAATGTAGCCGCTATAATCGTTTTCGTCGATTTCGACATTTATTTCGATGTTTGTGCCAACGACAACCTCGGCTTCCCCATTTTCGAAAACGTCAGTTTCATAATTGTTGTGGATTTCTTCGCTCACGTATAAGCCATAAACACCAACGTTTGCACTTGATTTATTCAAAATCAAAGTGTCGGTTACTGCTAAGGTTGTGAAAACGAAATTAAAGCTAAGAACTAATGATAATACAATTGCTAATAATTTTTTCATTGTTTTTCTCCTTTTTTTAATTTAAAGTTGTGTTAAGACTTACGCTGCCCATGCTGAAATATGTGTCTGGCTCATAAGACATAACGACTAATTTTATGCTATCACCTGAGGCTACTTCCTCGGTGAAATTTATGTATTGTACGTATTCGCCTGGCTGAATGATTCCAGTTTCTGCAATAACATTGCCGTCGGCGTTTTCGATTCTGAGTTTAAGCCATGCTGTGTTGGTGTCTGGGTTGGTGAAAAAGACCTCTGCTTGATCATCTTCAACGCCAAATAAGGCACACACCACTGTGCTAAAGCTCATGCCGTCCATGTAAACTTCGCTATAGCTTGTGTTTGAAACGCTTGGAGTTCCCTCTTGCGCCGCTATGTCAAACTCTGGGGCAACAAAGTCGCCAATCACAACATCTGGTTCGCTCATCAAAGCAAAAGCCATTGCTATAATCGCCAAAATGCACACTACGGACACTATTTTTAAGCCATATTTTTCTATATTAAGTTTTTTCATTAAATTTACCTCTAGTTTTATATTTATATCTCATTTCATAGCACTGAAAATGCCACGAAATCAAATATAACAAAAAATCGACTATATTTGATTGAACTAAAAAAATCAGTAAGTGAGCTAGGCATATTGCAATGTCATTGAGCTTGAAAATCAACAAGTTTTTTCGTCTTTTTTCTTTCGTACTCGGTAAACTTCACCGTCAAAGAGCTAAGCTGATTTTAATTGAAGTTTTGCACAACTTTTAAAATATTTGAACTTAGCTGCTTGGGGTGAAAGTTCCCACGTACGACAAAAGAGGAAAATTTGCAATGACATTGACAATATTATGCCCACTTTACAATTTTAATTAGTCAATGTTGAGAGTTGCTGTGATTGTACCGATATAGCCATCTTCTGAAATTGAACCGCCAGTTACATTGAAAGTCAATGATTGAGTTGGAGCTGTTTCATAAGTTGTTCCAACTGCTGTTGCTAATGCAACACTGTTTGTTGAAAATGTGCCTGATACTTCGCCCTCAAAGCTGAAATCAACGTTTACTGGATTGTTTGAGTGGTTAACAACTGTGATTGAGTTGTCACCAACAGCTACCCAATAAGCTTCTGTTGCGCCGTCAAGGTCATGTGTGTAAGCATTCCATGTGCCTTCGAATGCGTCATTATATTCGAAAGTCATGTCGCCCCAGATGATGTCTACGCTATAAACGTCAACAACTGTTTGAACATATGTTGCGTAAACGTTTTGATCTGCTGTTTCACCATCTGTTGTTAATGTGTCAGTTGCTGCAAAAGCTGTTACGCTTAAGCTTAAAACGATTGCGAGAACTGTTAAAATTGTGATAATCTTTTTCATTGTGAGCTCCTTTATTTTTTAGGATTTTTTAATGAGAAACTTTGTTAGTTATTAGCTGTTTGTTTATTCGAAAATAAATTATGCAGCTTCAACTGCGCTAACAACAACTGTGATGTTTGCTGAGTTTGTGCCCTTAGCTCCTTCGCCAGGAATGCCTTCTAATGAAACAGTAACTTCTACTACTGTTGCTGTACCATTTGCATCATCAACACCAGCTGTTGCTGCGTCCATTACGAAATCATTATCTGAGAATGAATATTCAAGATCATAGTTAACTTCTGTAACTTCGAATTCAACGTTTACTGGTAAGCTTGAGCAGTTTGAAACTGTGATGATGTCGCCACCTTTGTCGTCAACTGACCAACCAGTTGCTACGTCTGATTCTGTGTCTTCAACCCATTTGTAAGTTGTTGTGTCCCAGATAACTGGAGTGTCTGTGTAAGTGAAGTTTAATTCGCCCCATTCAACTACAACTTTGTATACGTCAACTGTTTCTTGTTCGTATGTTGCGTTAACGTCTGATGAGAAAGTATCTGTTTCGCCTTCGCCGTTTTCCCATGTGTCTGCTGCGAATGCTGTTGTTGAAAGGCTAGCGATCATAGCTAAAGCCATTAAGATTGAAAGTAATTTTTTCATGATAAATATTTCCTTTTCTAAAAAATTTAATTTAGTTTATTTTATTTGTGTTGACTTAAGAAACTACGATTTCCACTGGAATTTCAGTGTTAACCATTGCTTTTTCGCCAGTTTCGGTGTCATAGTACAAAGCAACTATGTCACCATCATAGATACCTGCGCTGAGCACAGCTGAATCTAAGAGGTCGAGGGTTGTTACTCCGTAACCGGCTTCTAATCTGCCAGATTGTGCTACTACTACGTCTTGAATAACGATTTGAAGCACGATATCTTGGTTTGATTCGCTAGGGTTTTGGAAAAACAAGCTTACTTCGTCTGTGGATAAATCGATGCTAACGTCAAGTGAGTAAGAAATACTTACAGCACCACCGCCGTCAGGTGATTCGAGTTTATCTTCGCCTGAATCCTCGAGAATTTCGGCATTTGGTTCAAGTTCAACTGGAGCATAATCTGGAGAGATTTCAACATCTGCTCTGAAAAACACTGCCCATGTTGTTACGCTTGCAGCCAAAAGAGTTATAATTAGAAGAATAATTATGACTAACTTCTTTTTGCTTTGTTCATCTTTCTTGATTTCAATTGTTTCTGACATTTCCTATTCTCCTAATTTCAAAAAGTTAAATTTTGTTGAGCTTATGCAACTTCTAAAACGAGTGTTACACCACCGATTCTTGTTGATTCAGTTGAAGTGAAAGCTTCATCATAACCATCAACAATGATTTCGATTGTTTCGATGTGTTCATTGTTTGTATAGTCAACATTTGCTGGTGAATACACAATGATTTTATCGTCTTCGTCAATATCTGCATCTGTTTCATAACCGATTGTTATGTCTTCATAATCTGATGAGCATGTTACTGTTACGAGTGCATCTAAGCTTGAATTGTTTTTGATTGTGATGATGTTTGAATCTTCTTCGTAAGACCAGCCAGCAGCTTCTTCTTCACTTTCGATCCATGTCATTGTTTCGGTGTCCCAAACCAATTTTGAATCAGTGTATGTGAATTCAAGTGCGCCCCATGTGATTTCGACATTCATAACGTCTGTATATGGATCCACCTCTGATACGTCAACACCGCCTTCTTGGCTTTCACTGTAATTATCGTCATCGCCGTCTTCATCTTCTGGGTCTGTTGTTGTACCTGTTGGATCTGTTACGTCTGTATCATCGTCGTCTTCATCTTCTGGGTCTGTTGTTGTTACAACATAAGACGCATCATAAGCATCACAGTCTTCTGTTGTGCAATAGCCGTCATCGCCGTAGCTGTGTACGCCTGTTGCTGCTATTGCTTGTGATTCAACATAAAAATCACATACTGAACATTCTCTTTGCTTTTCGCCTGCTGTGATGCAAGTTGGTTCTAATGTTACTTTCCAGCCGTTTTCGTCTGTTGTTTCATCAACGATCCATGTGTGACCGAGAGATTCGATTGTTTCTGTGTATGTGTCACTGCAAACTGAGCAAGTGTAAGTTATTGAACCAGCTGCTGTACAAGTTGCTGGTGTTGTTACAGATGTGTATACATGTTCACATTCAATTTCCCATTCGAGAACAGCAATGCCTGAATCATTAACTTCATAGCCAAGGCTTGTTAATGATGTTTTAAGTGCAGCTGTTGATGCTGATCTGTAAACACCATTGGTATAACCTGAACCTGAACTGCTTGCTGAGTAGCAATAGCAATCGTCAATATTGCTTGTTTTGTTATTTTCCAAATATCCAATTGCAACACCAACATAAGTAGCGTTTGCAGTTGGATAAGAAAGACCACCAATATAGCTATAACAGCTATCAAGAGTTCCCTCACTATATTGACTACCGATTAAACCACCAGAGTGATCGCCACCATAAAGCGTTAAAGTTGTGTAAATGTAACTATAAGAAATATCTCCTTTGTTACCACCAACTAAACCACCAACACTGCAAGAATTTTGATTAACAGATGTAGCATTTGTGTTACATTGATAAACAGATGAATAAGAAATAGTTGCGAAGTTACCACCAGCTAAACAGCCTAAGAAGTCACCACCATCTCCACTAGAATAATTCTTAAATCTAACATTTAAGTAAGATACTGAACATTCAGTGATAACTGCAGAAGTAGAACTTGATGTACCATTACAACCAACTAAACCACCGATGTGTTGTGCATCTGTGTCGTTTCCTGTAATGATACTTGATGTGTAACCATTACCAATAACGCTACAATTTTGAATTGTACCGCTATAGTTATGACCTACTAAAGTACCTACATAAGAACCACCAGTAACTGAATTAACTTCAACTGTCACATTTTCAATAGTACCGTTATTGTAAGCAAACAAGCCTACATAATTATAAGTACCTGATGAAATTGTTAAGTTTGAAATTGTGTAACCATTACCATCAAAATTACCTGTGAAAGCAGTGTAAGAATCAGTTGAACTTGTTGATTTACCCAGTGGTATCCAAGTGCCGCTGAGTTCAATGTCACAAGTGAGATAATAATTGCCAGACATGCTGTTTGTAATCGCAGCTAATTCAGCTTGAGTTGAAATTGCTGTCCAGCCTGTGTGGTCTGTTGCAGCGCTTGCGCTGAATGTACCGACTGCCATGCAGCTTAACATCATCACAAGGCTTAAGATTAATGCTAAAGATTTTTTAATTGATCTTTTCATTTTTTTGTGTTTTCCTCCGTGCGAATTTTTTGATTTAAACTTACGCAACTGTGAGAACAACTGTGATTGTTCCGATTGTTGTAAATGTTGTAAGTGATGAATCATAACCATCAAGAGAAACTGTTACAACTTCAAATGAATCTGTTTCTGGAGTTGGAGCAGCTAATGTGAAACCAACTGTATCTAAGATGATATCGATGTTTTCATTTGATGATGCACTTGTGAATGCAACTTCAACAGCTTGGCTTGAGTGATTTGTTACTGTGATTTTGTCTGCGTCTTCTTCACATGACCAACCTGTGTTGCTGTCGTCAGCGTCCCATGTCATTGTGTCTGCGTTCCATGTTAAAGTGTCATCAGTGTAAGTGAATTCTAATTCGCCCCACTCAACTGTTACTTTATATACGTCTGTTACTTCTTGTTCGTATGTAACGTTAACATTGCCTGTGTTTGAGCCTGTTGCTGTGTCGTTATCGCCAGTCCAAACATAGTCTTCGCCTTCTGTTGAATCATCTGTTACGTCAGATGTGTCTTCAGATGTATCTTCTGATGTATCTTCTGATGTATCTTCTGATGTATCTTCTGATGTGTCTTCTGATGTATCTTCTGATGTATCTTCTGATGTGTCTTCTGATGTATCTTCTGATGTGTCTTCGCCAGTGCCAGTTGTTGAACCACCACAATTGTCGCAATAGCCATCATCGCCATCTGTGCCATCTGTGTTGTCTACTTCATCAGTACACTCACCGCAAGTACAGCCTGTTGAATCGTCTGGTACAGCATATTCTTCATCGTAATCAGGAATGCCGTCGCCATCAAAATCTGTTGCCCAAACTGCTTCGATTAAAATGTCAGATTTAACTTCGTATTTATCGCCTGGTTGATAAAGGTCTGCTGTTGTTTCTTCTTCAATAAGGCTAAAAGTTGCAATTGCAGCTGGTGTTAACTCTGTAATTTCCCAACCTAAGAATACATAACCATCTCTATCTTCTGGTGCATCTGGTAATGTGATAGTTGTGCCATCAGCTACTATTGAAATTGTATCTGCGTCAGTGTCACCACTTATGCCCATAGAAACTGTAACAACACATTCTTCATCATCTGCAATGTCATTATCATTAGAATCTTCTGCCCAAACTGCATAAAGAACTTCTTCTGGGCTTGAAGAATAAAGTGTTATTGATTCACCATAACTATATGTTGCTGTTGTTGCTGTTGTTGCTGATGCGCTTGTGCTCCAGCCTTCAAATACATAGCCAGCAGTTGTTGGAATATTTGAAGTGATTGGCAACACTTGTGATTCGTTAGATGTTGTTACTGTTGTGTAACCTGGAACGTTTGAAACTGCTTGATCTTCTACTGGTGAGTTACCATCGTAAGAAAGTTTGTAGTCTGTTTCTGTTACTACTGGTTCTACATAACCATATTTATCATAGTTAACATAGTAAACAAGAGTATAAGTGCAGTTACTATCAAAAGAATCACTTACACCATTATAAAATGAACTAACTTTAACAGTTACTGTTGCTGAACTAGAAGTATTACTACCAGGTGTGAAAGTGATTTTCATATATCCACCTGAGGTAACATAACTTGTTGTTGCAACAACAACATCTTCGTTTGAACTAGTTGCACTTACACTATAGTATGAATCTGGCTTACCATCAGCACCTGAACCAGTTGCAAAGTTTACATAGTAAACATAACCATAGTCATATTTTGATGTTGTACCATCAAGGTTAACATATCCATAATATGTATCAGATTTAGTTCCTGTATAAACAGTATTAGAGAAATATGTGTTTGTAGCAAACGCTGTACCTTCGACAGTATAACTTCCTGCTATTGCGCTTGCTGACATTGGAACGATTGATAATATCATTATCAACGTGAGAACCAATGCGATAAATTTGCTTGAATTTTTTTTCATTGTGTTTGACCTTCTTTCATTTGTTTAGAAATAATTTTTATTTTTCATTTTTTTCATCTTTTCATTATATGGATAAATAAAACCTTATGCTTATTTGCTGAAATTTCAAATCTCGAATTTTTGTGACCTTTCACACGTATTGCCGTGCCAAAAACTCAAAGTTTATCCATAAAAGCTAAACATAATATTTTATTTTATCGATTAATTTGCACATTTGAGTGACAATACACCATTTGCTATATATCGATAAGTTTAATAATATCACTTTTGCGTAACATTGTCAAGGAAAAGCAAAATATATTCAATGATTATTAATATTTAGCCGTATTAAATACTCCATTTCGTTAAATTTACTATATAAATAAGCTTTGATTGAATGTTTTTATGTACAAATATTGAATATCACTATTTTTACAAAATACTTCATTTTTCCGCCTTATTTGCAACTTTTTTAAACAGTAATCATTAGTTTTATCTGCTTTTTTCGACAGTACGAACAAAAAAACCAAAAATTTTTCATTCAATTGATTGACAAAGATGACATAATGTTTTATACTATTTCTCAGCATTCAAAACTACATACAATATTAATTACATACAATATTAATATAGAAAAGAGAAAATTATGGCAATAACAAACGACTTAACTCAAGGCAAGGTGAGAACGACCTTGATCAAATATGCGATACCTATGATACTCACTAGTGTGATTCAAGCACTTTATAGCGTGGTGGATATGGTGATTGTTGGCAATTTCATCGGTGGTGATGCGGTCAGTGCGGTCAACAACGGCTCATTGATTATGAATCTTTTGGTGCAAATTGCAATAGGTTTCACTGTGGGCGGAAATGTGGTTATCAGCCAATATTTCGGCGCAAAAAAAGAAAAGGACGCTCGCCAAACTTCTGGGGCACTCTTCATTTTGATGCTCATTGCCGGTTTGGTTTGTACGCTCGGATTCTTCCTCCTCTCTGAACAATTGCTCATTCTTTTAGGTGCGCCATCGCTTGAAGAGGCAACAACGTATTTGCAAGTTTGCTCGCTGGGCATAACTTTCATCTTTTTATATAACTCACTCAACGCAACACTTCGAGCAATCGGAAACTCGAAAAAACCTTTCCATTTCATCGCTTGCGCCATGGTAACAAACATCATCTTAGACATTGTTTTTGTGGCATTTTTGAATTTGGGCGTGCTCGGTACGGCTTTAGCGACGATGATCTCCCAATGCTTAAGTTTCGCCTTGGCTTTGCTGTACACCTTGAAAAATCGAGAAGTGACAGGGTTTAGCCGTGAATATTTGAAGCTCAGCGGCGAAAAAATCAAGAAAATTGTTAAATACGGCTTCCCCCTTGCGCTGCAACAAACTGTGGGCTCGATTTCTTGGCTCGCTGTGGCTTATCTATATAATAAGCACGGAGTTGACGTTTCGGCTGGCAATGGAATTTCAAACAAAATTAAGGAGTTTTGCCAACTGTTTATCTCCGCTGTCACAAGTGCGGCGGCAACAATGGCGGCTCAAAACATCGGCGCAAAAGAGTTTGACAGAGCTAAGCAAGTAATGAAAGAAACGCTCAAAATCACCTTGGCAATCGCTGGTGTTTTCATCGTTATTTGCGAGGTACTTGCTCCGCAACTCGTCAACATTTTCATTGACGAAGCCGAGGTGGCAACTCACGCAATCACAAACTTGAGAATCGAAATCATCGCTCAACTTTTCTACGCTGGTTTTTATTCGTTTAACGTTTTAGCCACTGGCTCAGGTCACACGTTCTTTGTTATGGCTAACTCATTTTTAAATTGCATTGTTGTAAGGCTGATTTTGGCTGTCATTTTGGAAAGTTTCATGGGCGTTATGGGTATTTATTTAGCTTGCATGATCGCTCCAGCGGTTTCTGTTCCAGTTGGGTTTATGTTTTATAAATCGAATAAATGGCAAAACAATTTACGCAGTAAATAATTATAAACTGAGAATTGAAAATTGAGAATTGAGAATGGAGAATTTTCCGTTTTAAAAGCTTATGTACAAATGAAAAAGCGATATCTTTCGCCTTGGCTGCTTAGCCTTGGTTTAAGATATCGCTTTTGTGTTTTGTTTTTCAAATTGGCTATTTAATAAAAAATCAAATACGCAGCAGCTGCTCCGCCAAACATAACTATAAATCCAGTTATCATGCAAAATAGTGCTTTGCTATAGCCTTTTGGTGTGATTTCGCCCATCTTGTCTAATTTTTTGATGATAGGGTGAAGTCTAAAGAAGTAAGTTACAATTGACAAGATCATTGCAAAAAGTCCGAACAACTTTGTAGTTTCGTTTCCAGTGAACAAGATCACAACAAGCAAAACAATGAAAATCAATTTTGCTCCAGCCACCCAGTTAGCCATGTACTTGGCAAAAAGGTGCATTGCTTCATCATCTTTTGACTTGTGCCAGCCGTTGAAAACTGCAACACCATTGCCCAAAGGTGAATCAGGTGCAAAGTAAAGAATTAACACGTTAAAACTTTCCATGATGATGAAAACTATGATTGAGATGTTTAAAATTAGCATTGTGTGTTTCCTCCATTTTAAAAATATATTGTTTGCTTTGAAATTTTTTGGCAGAGAATTTTCAATGCGACCAAAGGTCGCCACCGCAATTCTCAATTTTCCATTCTCAATTGCAAACGAATTTAAGCTTTATAAAGTATAACACACAAAAAAAGAGTTTGCAAGCATTCACGAAAAAACCGACTTTGCATATCATAGTGTATATGTGAAAAAGAAGGTGCTTAAATGCAAGAAAATTTTTATTTCGCCCTAAGCTTAACAGTGTTTGCTGGTTTAGCGACAAGCATTGGCGGCTTGTTGGTGATGTTTATAAAACGAGAAAATCAAAAAATCCTCTCGTTTTCTCTCGCTCTTTCCGCTGGTGTCATGCTCTATGTTTCACTAGTTGAAATCTTGAGCAAGGCTATCGCTGCCCTCACACCGATTTATGGCGAAAAGCAGGGCAATATTTTGGCTGTTGCTGGCTTTTTTGTGGGCATTGCGCTTATTGCTTTAATCGATAGGTTCATTCCAGATGTGCAAGAGTCAATCGAAATGACAAAGACAAACGAACGAGAAACCAACCATCAAACCGACAAAAACAAGCTAATGCGTATGGGCGTATTCACTGCCCTTGCGATAACTATTCACAACTTCCCTGAGGGGTTGGCGACACTGCTTTCAGCGTTAAACGATCCACAAATGGGTCTAACAATCACAACAGCAATTGCAATTCACAACATTCCAGAGGGAATCGCTGTGGCCGTGCCGATTTTTTACGCCTCAAACAGCCGAAAAAAAGCGTTTACATATGCATTTTTATCAGGTCTTTCTGAGCCAATAGGCGCTGTGCTTGGTTATTTTTTATTCGTTCAGTTTTTAGGTGATGAGGCTTTCGGCTTTGTGTTTGCGGCTGTCGCTGGAATCATGGTGTACATCAGCCTTGATGAGCTTTTGCCAAGTGCAAGAAAATATGGGAATCATAAGCTTTCAATGTGGGGGCTGGTGTGCGGCATGGCGATTATGGCGGTGAGTTTAATTTGTTTCATGTGAAAATGGCGTAAAAATAGGCACTGGATAGTTTGTCCAGTGCCTTGGGTTTTATTTAAGATTGTGTTTTTCGATGTAATCATTGATTTTTTTGATTGGATTGAGGAAAGAGCTAACAGATTCATCATGGTTGAGTGTATCAATGATGAGAGCTGTGTATTTTGTCATATCAACACTATAATGCCACTCACGAGCAAGAACTTCTGGACTAGTGTAGTTAAGGTTTGTTGTGAAAACTTTATCAAATAAACCTTCTGCATAAAGATCATCAAACACTTTAGGGCCTGATGAGAAAAGACCAAAAGTTGAGAAGATGAAGATGCGTTTTGCTTTGAGTGCTTTAAGTTGACGGCAAACGTCAATCATTGAATCACCACTAGCAATCATGTCATCAACAATAATAACGTCTTTGCCCTCAACATTATTGCCAAGAAATTCATGAGCAATAATTGGGTTTCTGCCGTTGACGATTGTTGAATAATCTCTGCGTTTATAAAACATTCCAAATTCGATGCCCAAAACTTGAGCGTAATATGTGCTACGGCTCATTGCGCCCTCATCTGGAGAAATCATCATTGTGGTTTCTGGTGAGAATTTGAAATCATGGTTCAAGCTTCTTGCAAAGCCTTTAATCATTTGATATGTTGGTGCAACACTTTCAAAACCGATGTGGATAGCGTTTTGTACACGAGGATCATGAGCATCAAAAGTGATGATGTTTGAAACACCGAGGTTTTCAAGCTCTTTAAGTGCCATTGCGCAGTCAAGAGATTCACGAGATGAGCGTTTGTGTTGTCTGCCCTCATAAAGCATTGGCATGATAACTGTGATGCGTCTAGCTTTGCCAGCACAAGCGGAGATAAATCTTTTTACATCAGCAAAATGGTCGTCTGGACTCATTGGAACTTCAAGTGGGTTGCCATGTTCATCTTTTAAGTTATACATTTTATATGTTTCATTATAGTTGAAACAATCGCAAACGATGAAAAGGTCGTAACCTCTGATTGAGTCACTGATTACACTCTTACCTTCACCAGTTGAAAAACGTGGGAAGTCAGCGTGTATGAGGTGGCTTTCTTTATAATAACCCTCGAATAAAAATGAATCTGAGTCGCTGTGTTCACGATCTTTTCTAAAACTTACGATATAATCGTTGATTCTTTTAGCGAGCTCCTCACAGCCTCTTGTTGCCACGATTCCGAGTTCGCCCTTTGGAATAGATGGGATAGTTTCCTTAGTTTGATCAATTGACATATAATTACCTCCGAAAAATCTTTCATATTCATTTTACTTTTTTCTACAAAATATTGCAATAGATTTCGACTAATTTACAATGAGAATAATTCACTCACTTACACGCTTATTTTGTGCATTTTTACAACAAAAAACATTGCACAATAGCATATTGATAATTTGTTGATTTTAATGCAACAAGATGTTGAATAAATCTTTGCATTTATTTTTCATTAGAATATCTTTTGTTGTTTTACTTTTATAAATGGTAACATATGGACTTTAACGTCAATTAAAAAGAGGCTGTTTATTGTCAAAAAAGTGGCTTTTGTTTATTTTCTTTTTTTGGTACAATTTTTTGCTTTGCAAAAAAGGTTCTACGTTTTCCTTGGGGTTTGAGGTTTTTTGTTAGTGTAGGGTCGGTTGATCTGATGAAATGGTCCGCAAAATATGCTTCGCTGTTTTGCTAGTAACGCAAATGCGATATCGTTTTTCCTTTAGATTGCTCTTTAGGTAACGATATCGCATTTTGTTAGTTAGTTTTATTTTTTGTCGCATTTGCTTTATTTTAATTTTTGCTTTATTTTTTTGAATTGCTAGGGGAGTTTCGCTTGTTGCGACAAGCGACTTAAGGCTCTGCCTTAAGAATCCGCAATTTTTCGTGAAAAATTGAGTAAAGCTTTGCTTGTTTTTCTTTGATTGTTTTTGTTTCCTTTTCTTTTTCTACACAAAACTATGCTCAACTGTCACCACAGCGAAATAATTCTCGTCTATGCTTTGAACTTTTTCATCTATCATTTCTTTTAGCTGTTTTTCACTATATTTATAATCAAAAGGTATCACCAAATCAAAAATCAAATTCGAATGAGAAGACCCACTGACTAACCTAAAATCATGAATTTTCAAGTCTTTGTCTATCGTTTTAACTATTGCTTTAACCACAGCCCTCATTGCATTAACTTGCTTATCATCAACCGCTAATGGGTCAAGATGAATTACAATTTGAATGCCAAATTTTTCAAGTACGTCTTTTTCAATTAAGTCTATTGTGTCGTGCATTTTAAGCACGTCTTTATCTGCTGGAATTTCAACATGAATGCTTGCAAAAATGTTCGCAGCGCCATAAGAGTGAATAACTAAATCATGAGTGCCGCTGACGTGATCGTGTGATAAGATGTACTCTATCAAATCATCAACTAACTCTTTTGATGGCGGTTTTCCCAAGATTACGCCTATAGTTTCTCTTAAAATGCAATAAGCAGCAAACAAGATAAACCCAGCCACAATAATTCCCACATAGCCATCTAATGCAATGTTGGTGAATTTTGACACAACTAAGCAAGCCACTGTGGCAGCTGTTGAAACAGTGTCGCTCATGCTGTCCGTACTCACTGCCAAAAGCGCTGGTGAGTCAATTTTTTTCGATAGTTTTCTATTAAAAATTGCAAGCCAAATCTTAACCAAAATTGAAATGCAAAGCACGATAACTGCTGGCATAGAAAAACTCACTTCGCTTGGGTTCATTATCTTATCAATCGAAGTTTTGATGATTTCAAGACCCATTATCACAACTAAAAAGCCAACGATAAGCGCAGCGATGTATTCAAAACGACCATGACCAAACGGATGCTCCTTGTCTGGTTTGCGGTTAGACATCTTGAAGCTCACGAGCGTGACAATGTTTGAGCCTGAATCGGCTAAATTGTTGATTGCATCTGCTGTGATTGCGATGCTGTTAGTGATTGTTCCGATGAAAAACTTAACAGCGAACAGCAAAATGTTCAAGTTTATGCCCACCACCGAGCTGAGCAGTCCATATTTTTCACGAACTATCGTGCTTTTGGTGTTTTCATGATCTTTAACGAAAAGTTTAAGCATTAATTTTGTCATTACGTTCGCTTCCTCTAACTAATTTATTATATTGCCAAAAAATTCACTTAGCCAAACACTAAGTGAATTTTTTATTGTTAATTTATTATATTATTTTTTATCTGGGTTGATAATATGTACGTCAAGTTGATTAAATGGAATGTTGATTCCAGCGCTGTCAAACTCGAGTTTAACTTGCTCTTGCATATAGTAATAAAGATTCCAATATTCTTCAACCTTGCACCAAATTTTAATCACTAAGTCAATGCTGCTCGCTTCATGTGAGTTAACAAAAACTTGTGGTTCTGGCTCTGTCACAGCTAAGCCACTTGCAATTGCTGCATCATATAAGATAGCTTTTGCTTTTTTGATATCGTCGCTATAGCTAATTGAAAAAGTTAAATCAACACGACGATTTTCTTCAGCTGTGTAGTTAATAATGTGATTTTCTGTTACGTGTGAGTTTGGAATAACCACACGCTTGTTATCAATTGTGTTGATAACTGTGTTCATAAAGCGGATTTCGCAAACGTTACCTGTTACGCCGTTAATTTCAACAAAGTCACCTGTTTTAAATGGGTGGTTGAATAAAATTTGCACGCCACTTGCAAATTGAGATACGCTCGACTGCAAACCTAAACCGGCTGCAACACCGACCGCACTAAATGCTGCGATGATTGAATATACATTCATAAACATTGAAAGGGCTGAGATGATAAATGTACATTTGATAACAAATGACACGATGCTAGAAATAAATTTATAAACCGATGGGTCTACATTTTGCTTTTTCATAGCTTTGAGTAAGATTTTAACAGCGAATTTTGCGATGATAAAACCTGCTACTACTGTTAATACTGCCAAAATCATTGTTGGAAGAATATCAATGACTTTGTTTACGATGTCAAGATCTTGCCACCATGTGCTAACGTTTTCAACAACATCAGACACATCTGCAAATTGACCTGATTCATCTAAAAATAAGTTTGTTGTGGTGGTTGCTTCTGTTGCGGCTGCTTCGGTTGTTTCTTCTGCAAAGTCACTCGTCACAGAATCAACAATGTCACTAATGACAGTTAAAAATTGTGGTTTCATTTTTTCTCTCCTTTTTATTGTTTTCTTTTTGCTAATTTAGTTAAACTAAAGTTAATTATTTAGCCTTATATCATTATATCAAATTAAAACAAATTTTACAACCTTTTTTGCTTGACTTTTTGTAGTTTTAATTGTATACTATAAAATGAAACTGAAAATCAATTTCATTTTATGTAATGCAGTTTCAAATTTAATATAAAGGTTGATTTTAGATGAGAGCTCAAACGTACAAAACAAAGCAAAAACAAATGATTTTGGATTTTTTGAAAACCAATTCACACACTTCAATGACAGCTAAAGACATTGAAGATAGTTTTGCACGGCAAAATGTTTTAATCGGTAAAAGCACAATTTATCGCTATCTTGACAGGTTGGTTGAGAGCGGTGAAATTCGAAGATTTGTTAATGACCAAAGCAAAAGTGCAAGTTTTCAATTCACTGGAAAAGAGCATAACTGCCATGATCATATACATCTCAAATGCATTAATTGCGGCTCATTTTTGCATCTCGAGTGCAATCACATGAGCAAAGTGAACGAGCATATTCTCGCTCATCATAATTTCGCTGTTGACAATTCTAAAACTATTATTTTAGGAATTTGCAACGAGTGTAATAACAAAATTAAGGGGTAAAAAATGGCATTAATTAAATGTAGCAATGTTCACTTAAGTTATGATAACACTAAGGTTATTGATGACTTGAGTTTTGAAATCAATCAAGGTGATTATGTGTGTGTTGTTGGTGAAAACGGCTGCGGCAAAAGCACTTTGATTAAGGCAATTCTTGGACTTAAAAAGCCAAGCAAAGGCGAATTCGTTATGGGCGATGGTCTGACTCAAAAGCAAATCGGTTATTTACCACAACAAAACAATATGCAAAAAGATTTCCCTGCTAGTGTTTATGAAGTTGTGCTTTCTGGCTGTTTAACGAGCAAGGGCAATCGACTTTTTCACTCGAAAGAGCAAAAGCAATTAGCTCAAACAAACATGGAAAAGCTTGACATCTTAAATCTTAAAAACAGATGTTATCGTGAGCTTTCTGGAGGTCAACAACAACGAGCTCTCTTAGCTAGAGCACTTTGTGCAACTCACAAGATGCTTCTTTTAGATGAACCAGTTGCTGGTCTTGATCCAAAAGTTACATCTGAACTTTATGAGTTAATCAGAAAAATCAATAAAGAATTAAACATAACGATCATCATGGTTTCTCATGATATCAACGAAGCACTAGCTTATTCAAGCCACGTTATGCACGTTAAAAAAGAAGGAACTTTTTTTGGCAGCACCTGTGATTATTTAAGCAGCACTGAACACAAAGTTTTCCACGGAGGTTGTTGCCATCATGTTTGAAGCTATTGAAATTTTATTTTCGCAGTCCTTTTTAATTCGTGCTTTGTTAGTGGGTGTTGTTATCTCACTTTGTTCGGCACTTCTTGGCGTTAGCCTTGTACTTAAACGATTTTCAATGATTGGTGACGGTCTTTCCCATGTTGGATTTGGCGCTCTTGCTGTTGCAACTGTTGCCGGCTGGTCACCGCTTTATTTTTCTTTACCAATCGTAGTTTTAGCAGCTTTTCTTCTTCTTAAACTCAATGAAAGCGGAAAAATGCGAGGCGATGCTGCAATAGCGCTGATTTCAACTGGTGCACTTGCTGTTGGTATCATGGTAACTTCGATGACAACTGGTGTTAACATCGATATTTATAACTATATGTTTGGTAGCATTTTAACAATGAGCACTAGCGACGTTTATCTTAGTGCAATTCTTTCAGTAGTTATCATCATTGTTTTCATCGCAAATTACAGCGAAATTTTCTCAATCACATTTGATGAAAGCTTTGCAAAAGCCACTGGCACAAAAGTTAGCCTTTATAATATGTTAATTGCTGCTCTCACAGCTGTAACTATTGTTATAGGTATGAGAATGATGGGTGCACTGCTCATTTCAAGCCTTATCATCTTCCCTAGCATCACATCTATGAGGCTTTGCAAAACATATAAACACGTTGTTATAAGCAGCTGTTTCTTGTCTGTACTTTGCTTCTTGGTGGGTCTTGTGGTTTCAATTAGGTTTGAAGCTCCAACTGGTGCAAGCGTGGTTTGCACTAACATTTTCATGTTTGGTGTTTACTTTATACTTAACCAAATTCGAGAAATTAATCCAGATAAAAAATTATATCCACTCAAAAAGTTCTTAATGGTGCTTGTGATTATCATCACTGTTGTTGCAATTTTGCTTTGTATGCTCACAGGCACAGTTACAACGTATGACAGCGACAGCAAAATTTCAATCGTTGCAACATCTTTCCCTCAATATGACTTTGCAAGGGCGGTTGTGGGTGAAAATGCAGACATCACTATGCTTCTTGCTCCAGGCGAAGAAACTCACACGTACGACCCAACACCTCAAGACATAATTGCCATTCAAGAATGCGATATATTCATCTATGGCGGTGGCGAGTCTGACAGTTGGGTAACAAGTATGCTCGATTCAATCGACACCGAGGATAAGGAGTTTATCCGCTTTATGGATTTAGTTGAACTTTATGAAGAGGAAGTTGTTGAGGGAATGCAAACTGATTCGGCTTCTGATAAGGTTTTCTTCACTGAATATGACGAGCACGTTTGGACTTCGCCTATCAACTCAATTGAATTTGTTAATCAAATTTGCGATGTGATGTGTGAGCTTGACAGTGAAAACAGCGCCACATACACCACAAACGCATTTGAATATATCACCGCTCTTTACGAACTCGACGAGGCATTTGAAACGATTATGGATAATGCGACAATCGACTCAATCATGATTGGTGATCGCTTCCCTTTCCTTTATCTTGTTAACGAATATGACATTGAATATTACGCTGCATTTAAAGGCTGCTCATCTGATGTTGAGGCGAACCCAACAACGATTGCTTACTTGATTGACAAAGCAAATGCAGAAGAAATTCCAGTTGTTTTCAAGGTTGATTTAAGCACTGGCTTGGTTGCTCAAACGATTAGCGAGAGCACTGGTGCTGAAATTTTGACACTTTATTCATGCCACACACTTTCAAATGATGATTTTGAAGCTGGCGTGACTTATATCGATTTGATGTATAGAAATGCTGATGCCTTGAGCATTGCACTTGGATCGAGTTATTAATCAGTTTTGGTCGTACTCTTTTTGGCTTTGCCAAAAAGCTGTACCGCCAAACGCAGCGTTTTTTCGCTAAAATTAATATTTCACAAACATTTTTAATAGAATTTTAAAAAACTTATTAAAAATACCCCTTGTTTTAAAGTAAATTTTATGTTACACTTAATTAAAGACGTGATTTATGTTTTACTTTTATAAGGAGGGATTTTATGAAACAATTTTATTTGATTATGAGCATCATTTTCACTGTTTTCACCATTGTGTCAATTTTCTTTGTGTTCACTAGCGATGCGCAGCTCAACGCTGGCTACTCTGTGATTCCAATGCTGATAACGCTTTCATTTTCTTCCGCTTATAGACATCAGCAGCGTAAAGAGGCTAATATTAAAGCTGAGCAAGAAAAAGACGCTGACAAAGTTGACGATACAAACGAATAAAAAATCAACTCTCGACCATGCATTACACTTGGTCGAGAGTATTTTTATGTTTAATTTTAAAGTAAGCCGTTATAAATTTCGGTGTCATTTTCGCCGATTAAATCTTTTGGTTTCACGTCAAAAATTGTGTATGCTCCATAATGTTTTGCTTGGTGCATTTTCAGCAATGCTCTTGCATAGCAAAGCATGATGTTTGCTGTAAATTCTGGGTTTGAGGCTAAGTTTAACGAGTATTCAACCGTGGTTGTACCGCTTGGTGTTTCGCCGTTTCTAATCACTGTGCCAGCGTGTTTTAAACCTTCATGTTCGATTAAAAATGATTCGTAATCTATGAAGTTAACTTCAGTGTCGTAATCTGCGAAATAATTTGGCATTGATTTTATTTCTTGCTCAATTTTTTCTAAGTCTGCGCCCTCATTTGCTGCAACGTAGCAAACACGCTTGTGCATTTGCCTTGCGGTGAAGTCCTCATTTTGACCGCTTCTAACTTTATACACAGCGGACTGAATAGGTACTGTGTACTGCTTAGCGTCAACCACACCAAAGATATGTCTTATAGCATCTGAATGTCCTTGACTTACGCCATCGCCCCAAAAAGTGTAATCTTTGCCAACTGGCAAGATTGCTCGCATGAATAAGCGATTGAGTGAAAACAAACCTGGATCCCAGCCTATGGAAATCATAGCTGTATGCCCTGTTTGTTTGGCTATTGAATCGACTAAATCATAGTGATTTTTTATCACTGAATGAGTGTCAAATGTATCAATAACATTGAAATTATTTGCTAAAAGTGGTGTTGTGTATGGCAAATCGGTTGCACTGCCCATGCAATTTAGCACGACATCGATTTTATCCGTGAATTTTGTTATATCTTCAAAAGAATAAACTGGCGCTTGCGTGCAAAAATCAACTTGCGACACATCTCGCCTTGTAAAAATTCCAACTAGCTCAAAATCTGTGAAATATTCGAGTGCCTTTTGGACTGCCTTGCCAAGGTTTCCATAACCTGCTATAGCTATTTTCATTTAATCACCTTCATAAAATTAAATATGCATTTCTGCTATTTAACTTTATGTTGATAATTATTAAATTATGAATCTAAATAAGCTAAATATTCTTCTAAACAATAGTCTAATTCGTTTATTTCAGTTGCTGTTGACTTACCGACATAACGATAAATATCTTCTTGCGAATCAACCAAAGTTATATCTTGCTTATCCTCAGGATAGCGCATGATAAAGCCATATGTAGCGGCGTTTTCTTCAAACCAATCGTTAAACTCTTCTTCGGTTGTACTGCCGTAATAATCAAATTCCACAACTAAACCAGTGGTAAATTCACTGCTACCTGGCGCTATTTCATAATTTCTTGAAACTTCAAGCACTTCATCAACTGTGTATCCTGTTTTCTTGATCCGTGAAATTGTTTCTTCTAAAATTAGCGATTGTTGCTCGTAAGTTTGATAAGCTGTTGTGATTTTGAGTTTAATTCCATCTTCGTCAGCAGCAGTGAAAAGTTTCTCAAGAGCACCTTCGATAACTGCAGAAATTGACACCGTTGTACCAGTTGGGTCGGTGTACTCGACAATCTCTGTTTCAAAATCTGATGGAAGAGATGTTTCATAGTTAACTAATAAAGTTTTATAATCATAATTTATCTCGCTATTGTTATTTAGCGTTTGATTGATAACAGATTCCTGAGTGAAAAAGTTATATACACTCACTCCGATAACAATCACTATCACTAATATAATTATGTTTCTCACTATTTTAAATTTACTCATTTAGGCTCTCCTTTTGTCTTCTTTATCTCATTATACTACTTTTTTTAACATTTTACTAGTATATTTTGCAAATTTTGATATGCAAAATCACTGTTTTTTCATTTAGCATAATAAAATCACAGATTAACTCAAGATATCTTAGCCGTACTGCTCTAAATACTCCTCTAAACATAGACCTGATTCGTAAATTTTCTCAGCCATTTGCTCGCCTACATAGCGATAGTGCCACGGCTCGTTGTTGATTTTTGTTATTTCTACTTTATCTTCTGGAAATCTATATATAAAGCCGTACTTATACGCATTTTCTTCAAGCCAATCATAACAGATATCCCATGTTGTGTTGCCATAACAGCCTAAATCCACTGCTAAGCCTGTTTGATGTTCGCTGTAGCCTGCAATTGCAACATAATTTTTCGCTATTTCCACTGATTCATCTTCATCATAACCTTTTTCTTCGAGAGAAAAAATTTTGTTGTTCATTATCACTTCTTGATCTTCGTAACTTCTATAAGCTGAGTTTATTGTTAGGTTTAAGCCGTCTTGATCTGCCGCCTCGAAAAGCGAGTTTAAAGCTTCAACTATCACGGCTGAAACTTCAACTTTGCTGCCTTTTGGTGGTTTGTAATCTTGAATAACTGTTTCATAATCATCTGGTAGCTTGTTTTCGTAGTTTACTAAAAGCGTGGTGTAATCGTAATTGATTAACTCGTTATCAGTTATTGGTTGGTTTATCACTTTTTCGCTGTTGAAATAGCAATACGTTCCTATGCAAATTGATAAAATTAATGTTATTGGAATTATTATTTTTCTTTTTTTGAATTTTTTCATTTTCTTACCTCGTTTTATTGTTTGAGATAAGTATATCGATTTATTTCTTAAGATTATAGTGGGTAAAATCTTAAAGTTTTCTTAAGTTGTGGGTTTGTACGCTTTTAGTTTTACGCTGTCTATAAGAAAAGCTGAAAATTCGAAGTTCACTTCCCTATTTTAGCCGTACAAAAAAAGCTTAGACCTATTGACAATATCGATATTCGATGTTAATATGTAAATATAAATATTGATAATCGATATTTGGAGGTGAGAATTATCGCTAGAGAAAAATATAAGACACTGACGGAGCAAATGTTTTACATTTTGCTGTGTTTGCAAAATGAATGTTGCGGTGTGGACATCATGAAAATGGTTTCACAAATCACTCAGGGGCGAGTGAATGTTGGAGCTGGTACGCTGTACACCTTGCTCGATAACTTTGTGGCGGAAAATATGATTGTTGAAACTAAGGTCGAAAAACGCAGAAAGAGTTATATAATCACACCAATTGGCAAGCAGATGCTTCATGAAGAATATGTAAGACTAAACGCATTGATTAAAGATTATGACTTAATGGGGGGATTTTATGAAAACAACTAAGAGATTATCGCTCACTTCTTTGCATCACTACGAAGATTTTGAGCAAAGGCTTGAAAGGTACGCCAAAGAGGGTTTGATTTTGAAAAAGATTGGCAATGACTTAATAACTCTTGAAAAATCAGAACCTCAAAATTTAAAATACACTGTTACTTATTTCAAAGAGGGAGATTTTTTCAATCCTCAACAAACTGATAATCAGTTGACTTATTTGGAATATGCCAAAGAAAGTGGCTGGGATTTAGTTTGTGAAAATGGGAAACTGCAAGTTTTTAGCAGTACGCTTGAAAATCCAATTCCTTTTGAAACAGATGAACAAGAAAAGCTTGATAATATTCATGAGTGCATGATGAAAAGCATTGTTAAAGTTCATGCTATTTTAATTTGCCTTTTAATGATTCAATTATCACTAAGAATTTATACAATATCTTTTGATCCTATTGGATTTCTTGAAGATAATATCACTATTAGTTCATTAATATACTCATCTATGCTCATTTTGTTTTTATCATATAAAGTATTAAGTTATTTGAATTGGCATAGAAAATCGCAAAAATCTATTGATTTAGGCGAAGGTATAGTAAACCCACGAAGTAAGATTGCTAAGGCTATTGAATATAGTTGTTGCTTCATATTTGCTGCCGTATTTTTTAGTTCAACATTTGTTATGTTGAAAGATTTTAATTTGGAGATTATAGCGGTTATTACGGCTTGTGCAGTTGGCTCACTTGCTTTATTTAGATTTTTAGTTCATATTCAAAAGCGATTAAATGTACCAGCGAGAATTAATAAGATCGTCACTACTAGTATATATCTTATCGTGTCTGTTATCTGTTTTGTTAGCATTATGTATATAGGATTTCAGTATGGAGTAAAATCTATTGAACCAACTACAACTGAAAACTTAGTTAGCAAAGATGACTTCCCTCTCACTTGTGAGCAATTATATCCAGGTGAATATGATGATAATTATTCATTTGAATTAGATGTTACTAATACAATTTTATTGAAAAAAGAAGAATATGTTCAAGAAGAACTTGATGAATTTTATGTTTATGGTAGTCCTTATCAGCTTAGTTATACTATTTATACTTCTTGGTTTAACTGTGTTGAAGATTATATTTTCGATAATATTATGGATGAATATACTTGTTATGTAGATTTTGATATATTGGAAGAACTTGATGATGAGTTGTTTGGTACACAGCAGGCTTATATTTTAAAATTCAATGCTGATAGTGATTCTAGTATTTATATTTTGGCTTATGAGGATATGGTTATTTATTTGAATTGTGATTTAGAGCTTGATGAGAATGGTGCTAAGGCTGTGCAGAAGAGTTTGCTTGAGTTGGATTTTGTTTTGATTTAAGATTGGTTGGTTATGTTTTGTTTTTTATTGTAGGGGCGACCTCAATACAAGCAACTTAAGAGAAAATCATGTGAAATTTTACTCAATTTTTTTAAAAAATTGCGGTTTCTTAAGGCAGAGCCTTAAGTCGTTCGCCGCAGCGAACGAAACACCCCATCGTCAAGAACCGCAGGAAGATAGCAAAAGTGTCCAGTGGACATTTTTGCGTAAGAAACCCTCGGCGGGGGTTTCTTGATTTTGCCGTAGGCAAAACAGAGCAATTTAGCCATCACGAAAAAACTATAAATAAACGCTTAAGTTGCTTGCATTGGGGGCGACCTGTGGTCGTCAGTAAGTGTGATGTGATTTGCTGCTGTAGGGATAACCCTTGCGGTTGTCCGAGGGATAGTGGAAATTTTGGGACAACCGCTAGGGTTGTCCCAATTATCCTCGAGTCATTTCCAAACGAGATTTTTGCTTTTGGTTTGGTTGTGGTGGGAAATTAGCTTCGGCGGACGTTTTATTTTGGCTCTGCCAAAATTACTGCGTACTTTGTACGCAGTAGCTGTGCCTTTGGCACAGCAAAACGTCCGCCGAAGCGTCCCAACTTTTCAAATTTCCTCGAAACAATAAAGCTAACCGAAACGCAAGTAGAAAACGAGAACGACAGTGAACTTTTTCGGCTTAACAATACCAAATTCCCCTTAAACCACCCAAGTCCAAGCAGTTTCATTGCTCGGGTAGCCGTCCCCAAATAAATCAAACAAAAAGCGGCGTGCGTGTCGAGGCAGCTCGACTGGTGTTTCGTGTTTCACGAAACGAAAAACAGCGTTGTTGCTCGAAACTGCGTTTTTTTGCGGTAAACCGCACAAAAACTGTACTGACAAAAAATGCAAAATATGCGACAAAAACCCCACTACTCTTTCGAATAGTGGGGTTAAATTTATAGTTGAAAATTAATTATACTATTAATTATTCAGCAACGTTTTTCTTGAGAGTGTCAAGACATTCAACAAGTTCAGCTGGAATGTTGTCGAATTTTGCGAAGAATTCTTCTGTACCTTTTGCATCTTCAGCCCAGAGAGCTTTGTCTACGTCAAGGATAGCTTCAACGCCTTCAACAGTGATTTCGTCTTCAAGACCTGCAATGTTGATGTCTTTAGCATATGGGAGGTAACCGATAGCTGTTTCTTGAGCGTCAACTTTGCCTTCACATCTGTCAACAATCCAGTCTAAGATACGAACGTTGTCGCCGAAACCAGGCCATGCGAAGTTGCCTTCGTCATCTTTACGGAACCAGTTAACGTTGAAGATTTTTGGAGCTTTGTCAGCTTCAAGTGTTTCACCGATTTCGATCCAGTGTTTCCAATATTCATCCATGCTGTAACCGCAGAATGGAAGCATTGCCATTGGATCACGACGGATAACACCAACTGCGCCTGTTGCTGCTGCAGTTGTTTCAGATGCTACTGTTGCACCAATGAATACACCATGATTCCAGTCACGTGCTTGGTATACGAGTGGAGCAAGTTTTGCACGACGGCCACCGAATACGATAGCTGAAATTGGAACACCTGCTGCGTTTTCGAATTCAGAGCTGATACATGGGCAGTTTACAGCTGGAGCTGTGAAACGGCTGTTTGGATGAGCACCTTTGAGTTCAGATGTTTTACCATTCCATGGGTTACCGAGCCAGTCATTAGCATTTTCTGGAGGATTTTTATCAAGACCTTCCCACCAAACTGTGTTCTCATCAAGGTTGTGAGCAACGTTTGTGAAGATTGTGTTCTGCATTGCTGAGTGCAGAGCATTTGGATTTGATTTTTCGTTTGTACCAGGTGCAACACCAAAGAAACCGTTTTCTGGGTTGATAGCATAAAGTCTGCCATCTTTACCTTTACGGATCCAAGAAATGTCATCACCAACACACCAAACTTTGTAGCCTTTTGAAGCATAACCTTCTGGAGGAACTAACATTGCAAGGTTTGTTTTACCGCAAGCTGATGGGAAAGCAGCACAAACATAGTGAATATCACCTTGTGGATTTTCAATTCCGAGGATGAGCATATGTTCAGCCATCCAGCCTTCGTTGCGACCTTGGTTAGATGCGATACGAAGAGCAAAGCATTTTTTACCGAGGAGAACGTTTCCGCCGTAACCTGAGTTAACAGAGATGATTGCGTTATCTTGAGGGAAGTGGCAGATGTATCTTTTTTCTTTGTCGATTTCACAACGGCAGTGTAAACCACGTACCCAGTCATTGCTGTCGCCAAGAGCTTCAAATACGTCAGCGCCAACTCTTGTCATGATAACCATGTTAAGTACAACGTAGATTGAATCAGTAAGTTCAACACCAATTTTTGACATTGGTGAGCCTACAGGACCCATTGAGTAAGGGATAACATAAGCAGTTCTGCCTTTGTAGCTGTCTTTAGCGATGCTATAAAGCATTTCGTAAGCTTCAGCTGGATCTTTCCAGTTGTTTGTTGGGCCAACGTCTTCTTTAGTTGGAGCACAGATGAAAGTTCTGTCTTCAACACGAGCAACGTCATTTTCAGCTGTTCTATGAAGGTAACAGCCTGGAAGTTTTTCTTCGTTAAGTTTGATGAGTTCTCCAGTTGAGCAAGCCTCGGCTCTAAGAGCTTCGAGTTGTGCTTCAGAACCGTCGATCCAAACGATTTGATCAGGTTTTACGAGGTCGATTTGTTCCTCTAACCAAGCTAATACGCCTTTGTTTTGTGTAAGTGCATTGTTAAGCATAATTAAAATTTCCTTTCATGTTTGCGTTAAATTTTGAGCAAGTAGCAATTGAAAAATACTCCTTGTTCTCCACACTACTAATTCCATTTTATTATACTAGAAAAATGGAACATTTGCAAGTATAAAATGACAATTTTTGATAAATTTTCATTTTTCAACCATAATGCATATAATTTTGCGGTAATGATAAAGTATTTTTTACATATTGCTATAAGTAATTTTGAAAAGATAAGTGTCTTTATTGTTGTACAACTCGCTTCGCTCGTACAATGACCCTAAAGTGAGCTTTTTTGTTTTTTCAGTACATCAAAAAGAACATTTTTAACTTCTCCTCATTATATATAGTAATACTTTAACCTAAAATTTGATTTAATATATTAGTTTTTTGTTTTTTTATGATTTATGTATTGCATTAATTTATATTTATGTTAAAATATATACATTATAAAATAAAGGATCGTATTAAACTATATGAATTATATTATCTTAGATTTGGAGTGGACTGGCTCTTTTATTAAATCTAAAAAGAAGCACATCAATGAAGTTATTCAATTCGGTGCTGTTAAGCTCGATGAAAATTTAAAGCTAATTGATAAATTCGAAAGCTATGTTAGACCAATTTTTGCTTCAAGAATTAGCACAGATGTTAGCAAGTTAACGAATATCTCTGAGCAAAAAGTTTTTAGCGCCAAAGTTTTTTCAAAAGTTCTTTGGGATTTCAAAAAATGGTGTGGTGAAGATTATATTTTGGCTTCGTGGAGCGATGCCGATCTTAGAATTTTGCTAGAAAATCATCAGCTTTCACCATCAAAATTTAAATATCCAATTGAATGCAAATATTTCGACTTGCAAAAATATTGCCAAACTCGTCTTGATTTTAGTTTGGGCAAACAAATTTCGCTCGAAGATATCGCAATCACTCTTGAAATTGACTTGCAAAATATGCAGCTTCACACCGCTTTAGATGATGCACACTTATCATCTTTATGCTTTGAAAAAGTCTTTAAACAAGGCACGATTGACGAGTTTATCATCGAAATAAACAACGAATTTTTTGAAAGAATTCTCTTTAAACCAAAATATATTATCAGCATTAAAAATGAATTAGCACCAAAAAATTTATATGCTTATTGCCCTGAGTGTGAGGAAAAATTATATACAGATAAATTTCATCTGTGGCGCTCACGAAACAATCGATTTAGAGCACAACTTCCCTGCCCAAACTGTGAAAAAGAGTTTGTTTGTTGGGTTCAGCTCAAAGTCACTTATGATGGTGTTGTTGTTAAAAGATATGCAAAAGAAGTTGTTGAAATTGATGAGAGCGTCGTTGAAAATTCGTAAAATCCATTTTTTAATCTTAGTCGAACCGACTTAATTTTGGCTATTGGGTTTTCTCATTTTTAAAATTATAAAATCACATGGCAGCGGTTAAATCCGTTGCCATACATTTTTTGCGAAGCAAAAAAGTACAACCCCACTTTGTTAAAGAGTTGATAAAAAAGTTTTTCACTTAAATTATCCATTTTGATTTTTTCATTATTAACTCAAAAAATTAAGAGTATTATTATAGTATATAAAAAGACACTTTTTTATATGCTTAATCTACACAATTTTTACGATTTAGACATTTTCACTAAAATATACGTTAATTTCACTAAAAACTTATACTCTGATTTAGACACTTTTTCTAAAAAATCGGTTGACATTTTCTCTTTTTGCGAGTATGATACTTACATAAGGCAAGGACGTCTTGAGGAAAATTCCTCTTTGAGCGTCCTTGCCTTTTTTAATTTTATTTTGAAAAGGAGTAGACAAAATGGACAATATCACAGTATTATTTTCAGATGTCAACACAATGTGGGTGCTGATTGGAGCTGCACTCGTTTTCTTCATGCAAGCTGGTTTTGCAATGGTAGAAACTGGTTTTACCAGAAGTAAAAATGCTGGTAACATCATCATGAAAAACCTCATGGACTTCAGTATAGGTACACCTCTTTACTGGCTCACAGGTTTTGGTATCATGTTTGGTACACAATCATCAATCTTCGGAGGACTTTATTTCTTCGGTAGTGGACTTGGTGAAGACTTCCTCCCAGCTGGAGTTAGCTATTATGCTTTCTTCATCTTCCAAACTGTTTTCTGTGCAACAGCTGCAACAATCGTTTCAGGTGCTATGGCAGAAAGAACTAAATTCTCAGCTTACTGCTGCTACAGTGCTGCAATCAGCTTATTAATCTACCCTGTATCAGGTCACTGGATTTGGGGCGGCGGCTGGCTCGCAGACCTTGGTTTCCACGATTTCGCTGGTTCAACTGCTGTACATATGCTCGGCGGTGTTGCTGCTATCGTTGGTGCTAAAATGCTCGGTGCTCGTATCGGTAAATATGACAAAAACGGCAAATCAAGAGCTATCCCTGGTCACAGCATCACACTTGGTGCTTTGGGTGTGTTCATCCTTTGGTTCTGCTGGTTCGGATTCAATGGTGGTTCAACTGTTGCATTCACAGACGGCGCTGCAGAAGTTGCAAGCGTAGTATTCTTTAACACAAACTTAGCTACTGCTGTAGCTACTGTTACAACAATGATCGTAACATGGATTAGATACAAAAAACCTGACGTTTCAATGACACTTAATGGTACACTTGCAGGTCTTGTTGCAATCACTGCTGGTTGTGACGCTGTTAATCCTATGGGTGCTGCTGCAATCGGTCTTTGTGCTGGTATCGCAGTTGTATTCGGTATCGAATTTATCGACAAAGTTCTCAAAATCGATGATCCAGTTGGCGCTGCTGGCGTACATGGTCTTAACGGTGCTCTTGGTACTCTTCTCACAGCTGTATTTGCTACAAGTGAATACCTTGAAGGTGCTGAAATGACAAGACTTGAATTCCTTGGTATTCAAGCTATCGGTGTTGTTGCAGTTATCGCTTGGACAGCAATCGCAATGAGTATTATCTTCTTCATCATCAAGAAAACAATCGGTCTTAGAGTTAGTGCTCAAGAAGAAATTGATGGTCTTGATATGCACGAACATGGTCTTGTTAACGCTTATGCTGACTTCCTCTTATCAGATGACGAATCAGTTGCATTAATGAGCGAAGCTGGTATCGTTACTGGTAGCGTTTCATCAGATGAAGCTGTTCCAGTTATGGTTAAAACAGAGGCAACATCAGTTGCAAGCGATATGCCAATTTCAAGAGTTGAAATTCTCATGCGTAAAGATCGTTTTGAAACACTTAAAATCGAAATGATGAAAATTGGTATCACAGGCATGACAGTAACAAATGTTCTCGGTTGTGGTACTCAAGGAACAACTAAATTCTATCGTGGTGTTGAAACAACAGTTGATCTTAAACCAAAAGTTCAAGTTGAAATCGTTGTTTGCAAAGTTCCAGTTTCTGAAGTTGTTGCAGTTGCTAAGAAAGTTCTTTACACTGGTAACATCGGCGACGGAAAAATCTTCATCAGTGGTGTTGATAACGTTGTTAAAATTAGAACAGGCGAAGAGGGTTGCGACGCTCTTCAAGATGTTGAATAATTAATCTTTTAAATAAGATTTAAAGCCTAGTGGATTAATTTCCATTAGGCTTTTTTTGTTTGTGTGTTATTTTAAATTTCTATTTTTTGGGGGTACAGTTTTTTGCGGTTAACCGCAAAAAAAGTACGACCAGCCACAATCGCAGCTAGTCGTTAATTTGTTTTGACTTATATACCATTACTTGTCGATAATCGCTTCACTTTTTGACATTGCCTTAGTGATTTTTTTGCCGACCATTGTTGGAATAAGTTTTTTGAAAAAGCTGATTTTGCAATCAAAATAATATGACTTATTACGCCAATTCATTTTATCCCAATAAATTCTGTCAGTTTCTAACAGATGAGCGCTGAGTGCTTTTTGCACTTGGAAATTCATGAGATTTGCAAAGCTTGGCGAGAACTTTTCAGGGTGATTCAACAGTTTAACGAAATTATCTAACTGTTTAGATTGAATTTTTTCGTTTTCTGTTCTAATCGTTGTGCCGATTTGCCCTGCGCTCATTGCGCCCCATTGTTCGGTAAGTTCATCTATGTAGTTTAGCGTTGATTTTAAGCCAGAACCTTTGGTGGTTGCCACTGCTAAGATTGGTTTAGCGCAAAGCGGTGGGCGATGAAACCAAGAGCAAGTGCGATCAACAAAAGTTTTGAGTTTTCCGCTCACTTGTCTTAAATAAACAGGTGAACTTAAGATAATTCCATCTGCTGCAAGCATTTTTTCTTTTACGAGCTCGGTGTCATCTTTTAGCACGCAGTTATCTTTTAAAACGCAGCGTTCGCAGCCTATGCAGTCTTTAATTTCGTAGTCGTAAAGTGAGATAATTTCCACTTCGATGTCTTGTTTTTCTAATATTTCTTTGATTTGAGTGAGAAGATTATATGTGTTTTGTTTACGTCTGCTTGAGTTTATTGCTAAGACTTTTTTCATATGTTTCTCCTTTTTTGTTGTGTGTTTTTGTTCTAAACCAAAAAAATCAAGCAAAGCTTTACTCAATTTTTCTCGAAAAATTGCGGTTTCTTAAGGCAGAGCCTTAAGTCGCTCGACGCAGCGAGCGAAATCCCCTATCGTAAAAAAAATCAGGAGGATAGACAAAAAATTTGTCCATTGGACAATTTTTTGTTGTAAAGAACCCTCGGCGGGGTTTCTTGATTTTGCCGTAGGCAAAACAAAGCGACTTAAGCGTTTTTTCTTATTTAATGGTTAATTAGTGGCGATAATTTCCACTTTGAAATGTTTAAGAATTTTCGTCCACGCTCGCCGCTGGGCGTAACTTTTGCTCGCACAAAAGTAACCAAAATGCGTTTTGTGGAAATGGGTCGATTACGGCGGACGAAATTGCAAGCAATTTGTCACACCGCACTCTCTACTCAATGAAAATTTAAAGAGTTGGGCTTTTTGTGCTACTTCCTTTTGCCGAATTTTGCTGTCTAATAGTAAACAAGTTTACTATTAGCCTTATACGTCGAACCTTATCGATTTTCTCCAACTGATGAACCATTGGTTAGTTGGGTTTAGGGTGCATTTTCCCTTAAGTTGCTTGCATTGAGGGCGACCCTACGAGATGAAAAAAATGATTTTTAATTAAAAATATCTCTAATCAACACGCTTGGGTTCTACTACTCCCTGTTTCCCATTATTGCAATTTCATTGATTATGTAATGGTTTGGGTTTTGTGTTATCGTTTTTGCGTTTGCGTGTTGGTTGAATTTTCTGCCGTTCTTGAACCCTCCGTCACGAACAAGTTCGTGCCACCTCCCTCGAGAGGGAGGCTGTTTTGGTTATCGATTATAATTTGTTGTTGTGGATAAATTTCGCTTTGTTTTTTTGTTTGTTG
>JAWXUR010000103.1:0-6279 GCA_044426265.1 Clostridia bacterium | reverse complement strand
GTGCTCGCCAGTAAGTTTGATGTAATTTTCTGGCGAGCACAGCTCGCCCCTACACTATAATAAATAACATGAAAAATCCTTAAGTTCCCAACTATGGGGGTTTCCCATCCCGAAGAACGGCGGTGGGTTTTCCGTTACCGCAATGTTAAATCGATAACGAAACAAAAAACCAACGCAAAAATTAAAACCAAAACCGCCCAAAAACCAGCAAATTAGTTAGCAAAAACTAACTCGCAAAATAACCAAATCAAATCCATAAATCTGCTCAAAAACGTAAGAATATATATCGAAATGAGCATACACATTTAGTGAAGTTGCATAGCTTAGAAATCAATTATTTATAGAAAAATCACAAACTTATGTCACAAAAAGGGAATATATTAATAATATGTAGATTTTTATCGATAAATATGTTATTATTATCTATAGGAAATTATTCTGTAAATACAGCTTAAAACAGTAAAAAAAATTGCAACTGTTTCAAGTAATTTAGGAGGAAATAAAATGCTCAAAAAGATTAGCACAATCCCATTTAAAGATAACCCACAGCACGCTGAAAAACTTGCCGTGGTTATAGCTGAATGCGCTGGTGACAACAGCAGACTCATGCACGTTATGCAAGTGGCTCAAGGAATTTATGGCTATTTGCCACTCGAGGTGCAAGAAACAATAGCTCATGGTATGGGCGTACCGCTTGAAAAAGTTTATGGCGTTGCAACATTTTATGCTCAATTTGCACTTTCACCAAAGGGTAAATATGATATCTCAGTTTGCCTTGGCACAGCTTGCTACGTTAAAGGCGCTCAAGAAATTCTTGATGAACTATCTGCTAGACTTGGCATATCTCCAGAAGAATGCACAAAAGATGGCAACTTCTCACTCACAGCTTGCCGCTGCATCGGCGCTTGCGGTCTTGCTCCAGTTCTCACAGTTAATGAAGAAGTTTACGGCAAAATCACAGCTGATGACGTTGCTGGTATCCTTTCAAAATATGGCATCTAAGTTATGAAAGAGTTATCGCTCAACATCTTAGATATCGCTCAAAATTCAGTGGTGGCAAATGCGAAACTCATTGAAATTGAGATTAAACAAAAAACAAAAACAAACGAACTTTTCATCGGTATTTATGACGATGGCAAAGGCATGGACGAAGAAAAATTGAAAAGTGTCACAGATCCATTTTTCACAACTCGCACAACTCGAAAAATTGGTTTAGGCGTACCGCTTTTTAAAATGGCTGCTGAAATGACTGGCGGAAAATTCGAAATAACTTCGATTGTCGGTGTAGGCACAAATGTTAAGGCCGAGTTTAACACCTCACATTTAGATTTTATGCCGCTCGGTGATTTAACAAGCACAATCGTCATTTTAATCACCATGAATTTGCACATAGAGTTTATTTACCGCTACATAAAAGATGAAACCGAGTTCGTTCTCGACACAAGAGAGATAAAAAATCTCCTTGACGGCGTACCACTAGACACACCTGATATTGTGCAGTGGTTAAAAGAATATATTGATGAAAATACGAATTAAGTAATGGCAATTTGATTGATTTTACATTGTTGGTAAATGGTAAAAATTATATCGTATTGTAGGGAACGGTCTTGACCGTTCCAAAGGTTAGCAGTAACCCAACATGGAATGGTCAAGACCATTCCCTACGTAATAAACAAACAATATCACTGTAGGGGCGGATATTATCCGCCAGTATAAGCGAAGCGACGTACAAACGAAGAAAACAAAAAACAAAAACTAACATAAAAGGAGAATTAATATGAAAAGTCTTCAAGAGTTACAAGCACTTAGAGATAGAGCACTTTCACAAATGAACGCTCGTGATGATTCAAGCGAAGTTACTCGTGTGGTTGTTGGAATGGCAACTTGCGGAATCGCTGCTGGCGCTCGCCCAGTTATGAACAAACTTTCAGAAGAAATCGCAAAAAGAAACTTAAGACAAGTTACAGTTTCACAAACTGGCTGCATAGGTCTTTGCCAATTCGAGCCAATCGTTGAGGTTTTAGAGCCAGGAAAAGAAAAAACAACCTATGTTTTAATGACAGAAGAAAAAATTGCAAGAGTTGTAAACGAGCATTTGGTTAACGGTAACCCAATCAATGAGTTTACAGTTGGCGCAGTTTCAAAATAAGGAGGAAAATGTAAATGTATCGTTCTCATGTCTTAGTATGTGGTGGTACTGGTTGTACCTCCTCAGGATCTCAAGCTATCATTGAAAAGCTTGAATCAGAAATCAAAGCTCAAGGCTTAGAGCATGAAGTTAAAGTTATCCGTACTGGCTGCTTTGGACTTTGCGCACTTGGCCCAATCATGATTGTTTATCCAGAAGGCTGCTTTTATTCAGAACTGAAAATTGAAGATGTTCCTGAAATCGTTGAAGAGCATCTTCTCAAAGGTAGAATGGTTAAACGTCTTTTATATGATGAAACAACCAAAACAAAAGAGGTTAAATCTCTTAAAGAAACAGACTTTTATAAAAAACAAAATCGTGTTGCTCTTCGTCTTTGCGGTGTTATCGACCCTGAAAACATCAACGAATATATCGCATATGACGGCTATCAAGCACTTGCAAAATGCCTCACTGAAATGAAACCTGATGATGTTATTCAAATCATCAAAGATTCAGGTCTTCGTGGTCGTGGCGGCGGCGGTTTCCCAACTGGTTTAAAATGGAGTTTCACCGCTGGTCAACCAGAGGGTCAAAAATATGTGGTATGTAATGCTGATGAGGGCGACCCTGGTGCATTCATGGATAGATCAGTGCTTGAGGGTGACCCACACTGCATCATCGAAGCTATGACAATTTGTGGCTATGCAACTGGCGCAACTGAAGGTTACATCTATGTTCGTGCTGAATATCCAATCGCTGTTGAAAGACTTGAAATCGCAATCGGTCAAGCTAAAGAACTTGGTCTTTTAGGCAAAAACATCTTTGGCAGTGGCTTTGATTTTGATTTACATATTAAACTCGGTGCTGGCGCATTTGTTTGCGGTGAAGAAACAGCTCTCATGACTTCAATCGAGGGCAATCGTGGCGAGCCAAAACCACGTCCACCATATCCAGCAGTTAAGGGTCTTTTTGGCAAACCAACAACTGAAAACAACGTTGAAACTTTTGCCAATGTTGCAACAATTATCCGTGAGGGCGCAGACTATTTCGCAAGCATGGGTACAGAAAAATCAAAAGGCACAAAAGTTTTCGCACTTGGTGGAAAAATCACAAACACAGGTCTTGTTGAAATCCCAATGGGTACAACACTTCGTGAAATCGTTGAAGAAATCGGTGGCGGCATTCCAAACGGCAAAAAATTCAAGGCAGCTCAAACTGGTGGCCCATCAGGCGGCTGTATTCCTCCTCACCTTATCGACACACCAATTGACTATGATAACCTCACTGCAATCGGCTGTATGATGGGTTCAGGCGGTCTTATCGTTATGGACGAAGACAACTGCATGGTTGACATTGCAAAATTCTTCCTTGAATTTACAGTTGATGAGTCTTGCGGAAAATGCACACCATGCCGTGTTGGTACAAAACGACTTCTCGAAATGCTCACTAAAATCACAGATGGCAAAGCAACAATGAAAGATATCGACGATCTTGAAGAGCTTTGTTACTATATTAAAGAAAACTCACTTTGCGGTCTTGGTCAAACAGCACCAAACCCAGTGCTTTCAACTCTCAAGTTCTTTAGAGAAGAATACATTGCCCACGTTCAAGACAAAACTTGCCCAGCAGGCGTTTGTAAGGCTCTTTTATCTTATTCTATCGAACCAGACCTTTGTAAGGGCTGCACACTTTGCGCAAGAAAATGCCCAGTTGGCGCAATCACTGGTTCAGTTAAAAATCCTCACGTTATTGATAAAGATAAATGTATCAAATGTGGTGTTTGTATGGATAGCTGTAAATTCAAGGCAATTGTGAAAGGTTAAGGAGGTGAGCGACATGGAAAAAATGGTTAGTATTAAAATTAATGGCATGCAATGCGAAGTGCCTTATGGTACAAAAATAATCGAGGCTGCAAGAATGCAAGGCATCGAAATCCCAACTCTTTGCTGGCTTAAAGACATGAATGAAATTGGCGCTTGCCGTTTCTGCGTTGTTGAAGTTGTGGGTGCAAGAAGTTTAGTGACTGCTTGTGTGTTCCCAATTGAAAGAGATGGCACAGAAATTTTCACTAATAGTGATAAAGTTAGAAAAGCAAGAAAAACCACACTCGAACTCATTCTTTCAACTCATGATAAAAAATGTTTGTCATGCGTGAGAAGTGGCGATTGTGAACTTCAAAAATATTGTAAAGAATATGGAATTGACGATTTAACTCGCTTTGAGGGCGCAAATCCTCAGTACGCAATTGACGACTCAGCCGCTCATATGATTAGAGATAACAACAAATGTATCTTGTGCAGACGCTGCGTTGCTGCTTGTGACAATCAAGCTATCAGCGTAATCGGCGCAAATGCTCGTGGTATCGATACTCATATCGGTTCACCTTTCGAGCTTCCACTCGGCTCAACTTCATGTATCTCTTGCGGTCAATGCATCGTAAGCTGCCCAACTGGCGCTATTTATGAAAAAGACAGCACAGCAGCAGTTTTAGAAGCAATTGGCGACCCAGAAAAACACGTTGTTGTTCAAGTTGCTCCTGCTGTACGTTCGGCTATCGCCGAAAGCTTCGGCAACCCAATCGGCACAGACGGAACTGGCAAAATGTTTGCCGCTCTTAGACGCTTAGGCTTCGATAAAGTTTTCGACACCAACTTCGGTGCAGACCTTACAATCATGGAAGAAGCAACAGAACTTCTCGCAAGAGTAAATGGTGGCGGAGTTCTTCCAATGATCACATCATGTTCTCCAGGTTGGATCAAATATTGTGAGCATTATTATCCAGAGCTTATACCTCACCTTTCAACATGCAAATCACCACAACAAATGCAAGGCGCAGTTATCAAAACATATTACGCTCAACTCAATCACATCAACCCTAAAGATATCGTTTCAGTTTCAGTTATGCCATGTACAGCGAAAAAATTCGAGTGCGGACGTGACGCTCAAAACGCAAGCGGTAGCCCTGATGTTGATTATGTTATCACAACAAGAGAGCTTGCAAGAATGATTAACACAGCTGGCTTAAACTTCAACCTATTACCAGAAGAAGATTGCGATGCACCACTCGGTCAAGGAACAGGAGCAGCAGTTATCTTCGGTGTAACTGGCGGTGTTATGGAAGCAGCTCTTAGAACAGCAGCAGAAGTTATCACTGGCGAAGTTCTCGAGTCATTAGACTTTGTTGAAGTTCGTGGTTTAAAAGGCATCAAAGAGGCTTCATATCAACTTGGCGATTTAACAGTGAAACTTGCAATCGCAAGCGGTACAGCTAACGCAAAAATCCTCATGGATAAGATTAAAGACGGCACAGCTGATTATCATTTCATCGAAATCATGGCTTGCCCAGGCGGCTGTATTAACGGTGGTGGTCAACCAATTCACCATGCAAGTGTTAAAAACTTCACTGACATTAGAGCGCTTAGAGCTAGCGTGCTTTATAATAGAGATCAAAACAGACCACTTAGAAAGAGTCACGAAAGCCCTGATGTTAAGAGAGCTTATGATGAATTTTTCGGCGAACCTGGTAGCCATAAGGCACATAAAGTGCTTCACACATCTTATGTGGCTCGTGGTTTGGATGTTAAGAAAGACTAAGTGTAACTAAGCAGATTTAAGCAGAAAAAATAATATAAAAGAAAAAAAGAAAAGAAAAAATAAAAGAAAAAATAAAAAAAGCAAGCAAAGCTTTACTCAATTTTTCACGAAAAATTGCGGATTCTTAAGGCAGAGCCTTAAGTCGCTTGTCGCAACAAGCGAAACTCCCCAAGTAAATTGAAAATTGAGAATGGAGAATGAAGAATTAAAGCAAAGCAAATGCGATACAAAAAATAAAACAAACTAAATAAAATGCGATATCGTTCCCTTAAGAGTAATCTAAAGGAAAACGATATCGCATTTGCGTTACTAGCAAAACAGCGAAGCGGTTTTTGCGGATTGGTTTATGAGCTTTTTTGTAACCGCAGATAGGTTCAATTCAAACGTGTTGATTAGCGTTGTTTTTAATTAAAAATCATTTTTTCATCTCGTAGGGTCGACCCCAATACAAGCAACTTAAGCGTTTATTTATAGTTTTTTCGTGATGGCTAAATTGCTTTGTTTTGCCTTTGGCAAAATCAAGAAACCCCCGCCGAGGGTTTCTTACGCAAAAATGT
>JAWXUR010000011.1:0-31835 GCA_044426265.1 Clostridia bacterium | reverse complement strand
CATGGAAAACATATGCAACACTTTATGAAGGTGATGTATTAACCTATCGCATGAGTGGTTTCGATTCTAACACAACTTATAAATTTAAAGTTTGTGCTTTCTCAAAAGAAACTGGTTCAACAGTTTGGGGCAGCGAAAGCAGCGTTTATAGTGTTACAACTGATAAATAAACCTTGAACTAATTACAAAACCATAACAAACAGCTCGACTTAGTAAATTTCTAAGTCGAGCTGTTTTTATTATTTCACATATAGCTTGAAAATTGTTTTAGTTAGAAATGGGTATTGTAAAAATAGTGAATTAAAATTAGACTCCAAATATCGTCCGTTAACTCTAAAAATAAATAAAATATATTGTTAAAATATATAAATCATGTTATTATTTAACTATGTAAAACACAATTATTAGTTAATCGTGAAAATAGGTAAAAAAATAACCTGCTAAAAAGCAGGTTGCAAAAAAATCCAAACCATGATATACTAAAATCAAAGCAAAAGAAGGTGAAGTGTTGAAACAAAACAAACTGATAAGAATAATTTTTCCAAAAAAATGTCCAAATTGTCGTCAAATAATTCCGCTAAATAGAGCTGTTTGCAACTGCCAAGATGATGCGGTTGAAATCGTGAAAGATCCTAGCTGTGAGCATTGTGCTTGCTCGAAAGATAGATGCACTTGCGAAGTCAAAAATAATGTTAAACTCGAGCATATAGCGGCGGTTTATTTGTATAATGGCTTCATCAAAGACCAAATTCAAGAGTTTAAGTTTCGTGGAAAATTGAGCTTGACGAAGCATTTTGCACGCTTGATGAGTGAGCGTGTGCAAGAGCGTTTTTCAGGCGTACAGTTTGACTTCGTCACTTTCGTTCCAATGAGTAAACTCGATTTTTATGAGCGTGGGTACAACCAAAGCAAGCTGCTCACTCAAAAAATTAGCCAAAATTTGAAAGTGCCTTTTGCCCAGCTGCTCACAAAACCAGCTCAAACCAAAAAGCAACATAAGCAAACGGCAAGCGAGCGACGAGAAAATCTGAAAACCGCCTTCAAGTTGGCAGATGTTGACGTCAAAGATAAAACTATTTTGATTTGTGACGACATCAAAACCACTGGCTCAACGCTTCAAAATTGCGCTGAAATCCTGCTTGAAAACGGTGCAAAAGATGTCTATTGCATCTGCATCGCCGTGTCGGATTATTATAATCAATAAACCAAGTCAGCGGTTAATTCTGCTGGCTTTTTGTTAGTACAATTTTTGGCGGTTAACCGCCAAAAAAGTGCGCCGCCCTCAAAAGAATTGATAAAAATAACGGCTACTGCGAAATTAAAAAATTCGCAGTAGCCGTTTTAATTTGTGTTGATTTTATAATATCTTATAAAAATTATAAGACGATCGCAGATGTTTCAAAACAGCTGAGTAAGTCGTCAATGTAAGTTTCATCTAAACCTTGAAGAAGTAAGCCTATATGACCAACATCAGTTTTTGCGATGTAGTAATAATCTTCATAATAATAAGTGCTATCTTCATAGTAAATATAAAAACCATCAAAGCTAATATCGCCAATCGTTATTGTTTCGAGCTCGGTCATGGCAACATTATAATAGTATTCTTCATATTGATAATAAAGCGATTGCATATATTGCTCATTGGTGATGTTAGTTGAGTAAGTATCGAGATAAAACTCGATATACTTTGTGCCTGCCATGTCATAGGCGAAAAATTCGGTGTCCGTAAGTGTTTCGCCATAAAAACTCACATAATCATCATGATTTCCAACGATGAGATCTGAACTTGCATTAAATTCAATGCCGAAAGCTTCATTTGTGTAAGTTGAACCATCAATAACGCCGGTTTCGAATTTAGTTAATTGTGAATCTTGATTTTCATCTTCGCTGAAATCTTGAGCTGGGGCTTCATCAATGGTACTAAAATTATCAATAAGACCAATGAAAGTTTCAATATCTGTATCTGATAAACCAAAACAAAGACAGCCATAATTAATACTTGAAATTAAATAGTAATCATAATAAACAACTTCACCAATTGTGTAAACAATTTGGTAAGCTTGGAAGTCTTTGCCACCTAAGGTATAGGCTTGCAAGAAATAATAATTTGCTGTGTCATAAGTGAGAGTGTAATTATATAACACCATGCTTGACATTAAGCTGTCTGCACTAACATATTTATAAACTTGTGCAACTGTATAAAATTCACCATAAATAGTTCTATCAGCTGTGTAGAAGAAAAATTCAACATCGTCTGCGTTTTCCTCTGTTACTGAAAGTGCATAATCAGCTGAATCACCCATGATGAACTCACTATCAGCTGTGAAAGCTAAATCTAAGCTTTCATTTGTGTAAACTGAACCGCTAAGACTGCCTTTTTCAAACTCACCAGTTGAATATAAATAAGTTGGTGTGATAAATTGCAAGAGTATACAAATGCAAAAAATTACATCTAAGATTTTTATAGTTTTAGAGTTTTTATTATCAGGGTGCACTATTTCATCATAGAGTTGATCGTGATAAGTTTTGTTGAAGTTTTTACCACTATAAATAGATATACCAATTGCTATAATTACACTAACAAATCCATAAATAGAATTAAGTGATAATAATAATTGATTACCTTCCATCAGCGCCAAGCTCCAATTGAGCATTAGTATAATTGCGTTTGAGATAGCAATCCAAACGATAAGGATCTTGCCTAGTTTAACGTTTTTTCTATAAATGCAATAAAGTGCTGAGAAAAACATAGCAGGCAAGTTAAACTTTGATTTTTGCCCTTGTTCAATTTTGTGAAATTCAGGTAAGAAATAGTCAGTTTTTTTGCCAACTTTTTCAGCTAAAGCTTGCATATGTAAATCATATTGTGTTGGTTGATAAGGCTGTTGATAACCTTGTTGTTGATAGCCTTGTTGTTGATAACCTTGTTGTTGATAACCTTGTTGTTGATAACCTTGTTGTTGATAACCTTGTTGTTGATAGTCTTGTTGCTGATAGTCTTGTTGCTGATAGTCTTGTTGCTGATAGTCTTGTTGCTGATACCCTTGTTGTTGGTAGCCTTGTTGTTGATAGCCTTGTTGTTGGTAGCATTGTTGTTGATAGTCTTGTTGTTGATAACCTTGTTGCTGATAGTCTTGTTGTTGATAACCTTGTTGCTGATACCCTTGTTGTGGCTTTTGCTGAACTGGGGTTGGTTGCTGTTGTGAGCTTGGCTTGTACTCAGGTATTAACGCAAAATCTTCATCAAGTTTAGATTTAACTTCTAAGTCTTCGCCATTTGTGTTGTTTTCATTCATTTTGTTTGACTCCTTTGCTTTTAATTTTGTTTAATGTTTTACACAATTTCATTATATCAGTTTAAAAGCATTTGTCAATAAAATTTTAACAATTTGAATATTAAATTTGAACGCAGATTATCGATGTTAGTGAGGTGAAAATAGTGAATTAACCGAGCTTTCTCAAATCTTAAGAAATACTTAAGAAAAATACTACTTTATTCTTAAGAAAAAACATGATATAATAAGCTTGTAAAACGAAGAAAGTTAAAAAAGGAGAAAACCGATGTATAACATTTTAATTTGTGACGATGAAAAAGATATCGTTAACGCACTGAAAATATATCTTGATAACAGTGAATATAATCTGCTCGAAGCCTTTGACGGTGAGCAAGCCCTCGATGTGATTGAAAATAGTGAAATTCACCTCGTACTCTTGGACATCATGATGCCAAATATGGACGGCATAACCGCCATGAAAAAAATCCGTGAGATTAACAATGTACCAGTGATACTACTCACAGCAAAAAGTGAGGACACAGACAAAATTCTAGGTTTAAACTGTGGCGCAGATGATTACATAACTAAGCCTTTTAACCCAATTGAGGTGCTCGCTCGTGTGAAATCAAATCTTCGCCGATACGTTCAACTTGGCAGTGTGAATAAAACACAAGAGGGAACTGTTGTTGGCGGTTTGGAGCTAAATGAGAAATCAAAAACTGCCAGTTTAGACGGAGCGAAGCTTGTACTAACGCCAAAAGAGTTTCAAATTTTGGCTATGTTCATGAAAAATCTTGACACTGTATTTTCCCCAAAAGAGATATACGAAACTATCTGGAAAGAACCATTTTTCGGTGGCGAAAACACTGTAGCTGTACACATTAGGCATCTTCGAGAAAAAATAGAAATTGATTCAGCCAACCCTCGCTATTTAAAAGTCGTGTGGGGTCAAGGCTATATTATGGAAAGTAGGTAAGGTTTATGAAAGAGAAAGATTTTGAGCGCAGTACTGTCGAAATCCCAAAAAATTCATCATGGTCAAAGTTACAACAAAGCTTTTTAGCAAAGCTTTTTGCAATGCTTTTAACCATAGTTTTTTCGCTACTTTTAATTGTAAATAGTGCAGGTCTTGGAATTTACACCTACCTCACTGGCGAATACAAAACTCAAGATGAATTTAGCGAAGCAGTGCTAAAAGAAACAATCGAGCTATGCATCGTTAGTGGCTATCTTTACGATTATCATTTAGAAATCGTAACATATGGTGACAATTTGGGAGCAGAAATCGTGTTTGGTGCTGGTGCTGTTGAGTTTGGTGCGGTGGAAAATATGAATGCCCTAAGAATTGACTTCGACACGGATGAATTTTACTATTATCAAGCTTATGACGATTACAAAATACAGCTTGCCGAGCTTGAAGAATCAGGTGACACCGAGGCAGCCGAGGAGCTTGCAGCGCAATTCAAACTTGATTGTGAAAACTCAAGCTTATCGTTTTTTGTTGACACCAACTTCCCAGATTTTGATAAATTCTCAGTGGCGTACAGCTTCGCAGACTACATTTATAATTCACCGCTAATGACTTACATTATAGTGCTTAGTTTAGCGATTATTATACTTGTTGCATTTTTATTCACAAGTGCTGGAAAAATAAAAGAAGGCAAAAGCGTACTCGAAAAACTTCCACTAGAAATTTTCCTGTTAGCTGCTGGCATAATATCATGTGGGGTAGCTGGATGTATTCTTGCTATATTACACGCTTTTGACAGCTATAGTAGCACATATTTTTACAATATTAATTGGTTTATAATTCTTTGCTATATTGCAATATTTAGCATAGCGGTCATAACTGGTTTACTACTTTGCATGAGCATAAAAGCAAGAATAAGTAGCAAAACTTTAATGAAAAACACTTTAGTTTATAAGACTATCCATTTATTTAGTAAAAATTTAAGCGTACTAATCAAGTTTAGCATTATGTATATTTTAAGTTTATGCATTCAATTTTATTTGCTACGTATGCTCACCAGCTATTTTTATGGAGAAATAGTAATTCTTTATGCAGCTGTAAACTTTGCAATTTTAGCCATTGGTATATACTATATTACTATGAAAAAGCGAATCTTAGATGGCTTAAACTCAATCACCAATTTTGAGGGCGATGCACCAATTGACACAAGTGGAATGTACGGCTCATTTAAGAAAGAAGCCGAAAAAATCAACAACATTTCACAAACAGTTGACGAAGCAGTAAGCGAGCGAATGAAAAGCGAATATTTCAAAACCGAGCTGATAACAAACGTCAGCCACGACATCAAAACACCGCTAACTTCAATCATCAACTATTCTGATTTAATTTGCAAAGAAGAAACAGACAACGAAAAAATCACTGAATATTCCGACGTACTATATCGCCAATCAAACCGCCTTAAAAAGCTGATTGAAGATTTGCTCGAAGCCTCAAAAGCCTCAACAGGCAATCTCAGTGTTGAACTCGCACCATGCGAAGTGGCAACATTTTTAAGCCAAACCATAGGCGAATATAGCGAAAAATTCCAAAAGAGTCAGCTTGAATTAATCTGCACCCAAAACGAAGCAAACATCACAATCCAAGCCGACAGCCGACACCTATTTCGAGTTTTCGAAAATCTCTTAAACAACACCTGCAAATACGCCCATGAAAACACTCGTGTATATGTAACCGTTGAAAAAGTTGGCTCTAAGGTTTACATCTCATTTAAAAACATTTCCAAAGTTCCACTCAACATCACAGCAGATGAACTTCTCGAGCGTTTCGTACGTGGCGACTCTTCTCGTAATTCTGATGGTAATGGCTTAGGCTTATCAATTGCAAGCAGTTTAACCGAAATTCAAGGCGGAGAGTTAAAACTCGTGATTGACGGAGATTTGTTTAAGGCAATTTTAGTGTTTGATGTGTTTGAAGAAACAGAAAAAGTCACCGAACCACACAGGCAAGAAACCGAAGTGATTGAATACGTTAAACAAAGTAAACCGAGTTTTGCGCAAAGATTAAAAGATAAGATTCAAAAGTTTAAAGGTAAGATACGAAAGTTAAAAGGGAAGATTCGAAAATAAGTTGAAATAAGTATTGATACCATATATGACACCATGATATAATGATATTAGGGAAGTGAGGGTGTACTGAACAATGAAAACAATTCAAGACTATATGAAACTATCATATAAAATAGAAATAATCAAAGATGAACAAGAAGATGGATTTGTGATCTCTATTCCTGAGTTAAAAGGGTGCATCACTTGCGGTGAAACCTTGCAAAAAGCTTATGAATCTTTAGAAGATGCAAAACTTGCGTGGTTTGAAGCTGCTTTAGAAGATGGATATAAAATACCACTGCCTAACAGTGATGATGATTATTCTGGTCAATTTAAGTTTAGACTACCTAAATCGCTTCACAAACACTTATCACAAAACGCTAAAAAAGAGGGAATAAGCATGAATCAATATTGCTTATATCTTTTAACAAAATACGATACAACATACTCTGTTGAAAAACCACAATAACCAAAACTGTCACAAATGCCAAAAACTTTTGTGACAGTCTTTTTTGTCCGTACGGCTAAAACTCGTTAAAAACATGAATAATCTATTGACAACAAGTGCCCTATATGATACCATAAACGTAGTTGTTATCAATATACAGATAACTAATAACATCGTCAGTGAAAGCGAAGCGATGTACGACAAACTTGATTTAAATTAGACTATAAGTGTAAAAAGGGAGAAAACATGAATTATTTAAAAGTCGTAGATAAGCAATTAAAATCTTTAGCGTTTCCACTTCCATATAATCGACCAGCAATCATTTTTAGCAACATTGTTATGCCAATCGTGCTCAAAACAATCAAAGCACCAGCCGGTGTGAAAGAATCAAAAATCACTTTTAGCGGCTATAACGGCATGAAAACCACTGCTGATGTGTATGAACCAGAAAACCATGAGGGCAATTTGCCTTGCATTTTGTACATTCATGGTGGCGCTTTTTGCTACACCTCGGCTGTTATTCCTAAAAAACATTGTCTGAGATACGCAAAAGACCTCGGCTGCAAAATCATTTATGTACAATACCACCTCGCACCAAAACATCGCTATCCAGCAGGTTACGAGGATTGCGTACTTTGCTATGAGTGGATTTTGAAAAATCATGAAAGTTTAGGTATTGACCCAACAAGAATTTGCTTCGGCGGCGAAAGTGGCGGCGGAGTTTATAGCGCCATGCTTGCTAATGAATATGAAAAAAGAGGTCTACAAAAGCCAGCAGGTCTATTTATGACTTATCCAGTGCTTGACGCTGCTATGATTACAGAATCGATGAAACAATTCGTTTATTCACCAATTTGGGGCTGCAAAAATAACGCTAGAATGTGGAATAAATACTATACTAAAGGCAAGGTGGATTTAGCGAAAATTTCACCAATGCAAAGCGAACTGCCTAACGATATCGTAAAAACTTATATCGAAACAGCCGAGTTTGATTGCTTGCGTGATGAGGGTCTGGCGTACGCTAAAAGACTTCAAGATGCAGGCGGTGAAGTTTTATTAAATGAAACTAAAGGAACTTTCCATGGTTATGACACTAAGGATAAAGCGGACGTTTCAATTAGAGCTTATAAAATGAAAGTTGCATTTTTGAAAGAGTGCTTTGGAATTGAGTAACAATTATTTGTCAAAATAACACAAACTAAACCCATAAATTAATAATTTTTATGCAATATGCTTTAATGCCGTAAAGCACTAAAATTATTTACAAAAAACATTAAAAAATACCTTAAAAATGGTTGACAAACGAAGTATCTTTTGCTATACTATTAACCATCTTGAGTGTATTTATTGCACAGGCGAGATTTTAATTTAAGTTTTTGAATTTTGTCATTGACATCTTCAAAACAAAATTCAGGGAGGAAAATCATGTTTGTAGCTTCTAACTTAAACCTAATTACACTACTAAGCATTGTCGAACTAATTGACAGTGCCGATGATTGTTGTGTTGAATAGGATTGATAAGGAAGTATAATCAAGGGATTTTCTGATAATAAACTTAAATTGATGTTTAGTTTATCGAGAAACTTTTTACTTTAAACCTTAAGTCTTTCAACCAACAAACGGTTGAAAGACTTTTTTAATATCCAAATATTAGTGAAAATGATAAATTAAGTAATAACAAAAATTTAAAAAGAAAAAAGCGTAGGGAAGGAAATCGATTTTATGATGATAAACGGCGCACAGATTATTATCGAAGAGTTAGTAAGAAACGGTGTTGACACTGTTTTTGGTTATCCAGGTGGCACAGTTTTGCCGCTTTACGAAGAACTCTATTTAAACGCAGACAGAATTAACCATGTCATCACAGCTCACGAACAAGGCGCAGCTCACGCAGCAGACGGCTATGCTCGTGCAACTGGCACAACTGGTGTAGTTATCGCAACAAGTGGCCCTGGTGCAACAAACCTTGTAACAGGCATTGCAAATGCTTATCTTGACAGCATTCCTATGGTTGCAATCACAGGAAACGTTGCAGTTCCTCTCATTGGTAAAGACAGCTTCCAAGAAGTTGACATCATGGGAATCACTCAACCAGTTGTTAAGCACAACTTTGTTGTTCGCTATATTGAACATCTCCCATTTATTTTAAGTGAGGCTTTCAAAATCGCAAGCACAGGCAGAAAAGGTCCAGTTTTAGTTGATGTACCAAAAGATATTCAAACTTCAATGTATGATTATGAACCAGCAACTAAATCAAAAATTAAAGGCCCAAAACAAGTTGATTTTGCACTTGATAGAGCACTCGAGGCTCTTAAAGAATCAAAAAGACCTTTCATTTATGCTGGTGGCGGTGTAATCGCTTCTGGTGCTGAAAAGGAACTTCTTGCATTTAGCCAAAAAATCAACGCTCCAATCGCTCTTAGCATGATGGGGCTCACAGCAATCAGTGCTGATTACGACTTGAATCTCGGAATGTGCGGAATGCACGGAAGTCATTCTTCAAACTTAGCTCAAGCAAACAGTGACTTGATTATCGCTGTTGGTGTTCGTTTTTCTGATAGAGCAACAGGTGACGTAAACAAATATGCAGACGGCAAAAAAGTTATACATATAGATATAGATAGAGCTGAAATCTGCAAAAACATTCATGGTGTTATTCCTTGCCAAGGCGATATCAAAAATGTTTTGAACGTACTGCTCACAGTTGCTGATGACTTTAAAAATGATGAATGGCTTAAACAAATCGAAGAATATAAAGCAGGCGACATTAACATTGTTAATGATGAGTTTACACCTAAAAATATCATTGAAGCTGTTAATGCAACCACTGAAGTTGACACTGTTATTGCAACAGACGTTGGTCAACACCAAATGTGGACAATGCTTTATTATAAATTTAGACAACCAAGAACACTTCTCACTTCTGGTGGTTTAGGTACAATGGGCTACGGCTTAGGCGCTGCAATCGGCGGCTGTATCGGAGCTGGCAGAAAAAGAACAATCCTTTTCACAGGTGACGGCAGTTTCGGCATGAACCTCAATGAAATGGCAACAGCTGTTAGCCAAAAACTTCCAATCACAGTTGTTCTTTTAAATAATGGAGTTCTGGGCATGGTTCGTCAATGGCAAACAATGTTTTATGACAAGCATTATTCAAGCACAACACTTGCAAGAAAAACAAACTTTGCAATGCTCGGCCAAGCTTTTGGCGCAAATGGGTACACAGCAACAACTCTCGCTGAATTAAATGCTGCTCTTGAAGCAACAAAAGACAGCGAATATCCAACAATCATCGACTGCCAAATTTTTGAAGATGAAATGGTTTTACCAATGATTCCACCTGGCGGCAGCGTAGCTGATATAGTAGTTAAATAAGGAGGATAAATTAGTGGAAAAATTTACAGTTGAACTTTTAGTGACTAACCACTATGGAGTTCTCAACAAAATCACAGGGCTTTACGCAAGACGTGGATTTAATATCGATAGCTTAAATGTTAACGAAACTCAAAATCCAAAGCTCTCAAGAATGTTAATTGTCTCTTCAGGAGATGAACATATACAAACTCAAATGGCAAGGCAATTAAGCAAGTTATATGACGTTATGGAAGTAACAATTATGACAAAAGTAACATTATAAAAAATATTTTTAAATTTAAAGGAGTAATTAATTATGGCAACTATGTATTATGACAAGGACTGTAACTTAGCAGTATTAGAAGGCAAAACAGTAGCAATCATCGGATATGGCTCACAAGGTCATGCACACGCACAAAACCTTAGAGATAGCGGTGTTAACGTTATCATCGGTTTATACGAAGGTTCAAAAAGTGCTATCGTTGCTAAAGCAGACGGTTTCACAGTTTTAAACACAGACGAAGCAACAAAAGCAGCTGACGTTGTTATGATGCTCGTTAACGATGAAACAATGAAATCAATCTATGAATCAGGTGTTAAAGATAACCTCAAAGAAGGCGCAACACTTTGTTTCGCTCACGGTTTCAACATTCACTTCAAACAAATCGTGCCTCCAACAACTGCAAACGTTATCATGATCGCACCAAAAGGTCCTGGCCACACAGTTCGTAGCCAATACCAAGAAGGTAAAGGCGTGCCAAACCTTATCGCTGTTGAAAATGATGCAACAGGCAACGCAGAAGAAATCGCATTAGCATACGCTTGCGGTATCGGCGGCGGCAGAGGCGGTATCCTCAAAACAACATTTAAAGAAGAAACAGAAACAGACCTCTTCGGTGAACAAGCTGTTCTTTGCGGCGGTGTTTCAGCTCTCATGAAAGCTGGTTTCGAAACTCTCGTTGAAGCTGGTTACCAACCAGAAAGTGCTTACTTTGAATGTATCCACGAAATGAAACTCATCATCGATCTCGTTATCAAAGATGGTCTTTCATTCATGAGATACTCAGTAAGTGATACAGCTGAATACGGCGATTACGCTATCGGTGACAGAATCATCACTGACGAAACTAAAAAAGAAATGAAAAAAGTTCTCACAGAAATCCAAGACGGTACTTTCGCAACTGCATGGCTCAAAGAAAACGCAGATGGCAGACCAACATTCACAGACAGACGTGCAGCTGAACAAGCTCTCCTCGTTGAAACTGTTGGCGCAGACCTTCGTAAAAAAATGAGCTGGAGTGACAAAAAATGAGAAGTGAAAATGTTAGATTAGGCGCAGTTAATGCACCTAAAAGGTCGCTTTTAAAAGCAATGGGTTATTCTGATGAGCAAATGAAAAAACCACTCATCGGTATCGTTAACTCATTCAATGAAATCGTGCCGGGACATATTCACTTACAAAATATCGCAAGAGCTGTTAAAGACGGAGTCTTAATGAGCGGCGCAACACCTATGGAGTTCAATACCATAGGTGTGTGCGACGGTCTTGCAATGGGACATGAGGGCATGAAGTATTCTCTTTGTACCCGTGAAATCATTGCTGATAGCATTGAGTGCATGGTACGAGCACACTGCTTCGATGCCCTCGTTTTCATACCTAACTGCGATAAGATAGTTCCAGCAATGCTCATGGCAGCAGCAAGACTTGACTTGCCTTCAATCTTCGTTTCAGGTGGCCCAATGCTCTCACTCGGAGCAAGGGACTTAAACACTGTTTTCGAGGCTGTTGGTCAATATAAAGCAGGTCAAATCAACGATGAAGAGTTAAACGAAATCGAATGCACATCTTGCCCTTCTTGTGGCTCATGTTCAGGAATGTTCACTGCTAACTCAATGAACTGCTTATGTGAGGCTCTCGGCATGGCGCTTCGTGGAAATGGCACAGTTCCAGCTGTATTTGCAGAAAGAATTAGACTTGCAAAAACTGCTGGTTGTCAAATCATGGAGCTTCTCAAAAATGATATTAAACCATCAGACATCATGACTGAAAAAGCATTTGAAAATGCTCTCACAGTTGATATGGCTTTGGGTTGTAGCACAAACTCAGTTCTTCACCTTCTCGCAATTGCTCATGAAGCTGGAGTTGAGTTCGACCTTCACAAAATTAACGAAATCAGCAATAAAACACCTAACCTTTGTCATCTTGCACCAGCTGGTCACCACCACATGCAAGACTTAAATGATGCAGGCGGTGTGTACGCTGTTATGAATAAAATCTCATCAATGTTAGACCTTTCATGTATGACAGTAACTGGCAAAACAGTTGGCGAAAACATTGAAAAAGTTGTTGTTAAAGACAATGATGTAATTAAAGAATATAGCAAAACTGGTGGTCTTGCTGTACTGTTTGGCAACATCGCTCAGGGCGGTTCAGTTGTTAAAAGAAGTGCGGTTAAACCAGAAATGCTTAAATTTAATGGTGTCGCAAGAGTTTTTGACAGCGAAGAAGATGCAATCAAAGCAATTTACGGCGGCGAAATCAAAAAAGGTAACGTTGTTGTTATTCGCTATGAAGGCCCAGCAGGTGGCCCAGGTATGAGAGAAATGCTCTCACCAACTTCGGCTATCGTTGGCATGGGACTCGACAGTGATGTGGCTCTTATCACAGACGGCAGATTCTCAGGTGCAACTCGTGGCGCAGCAATTGGTCACGTTTCACCAGAAGCAATCAGCGGTGGTTTAATTGCGTACGTTAAAGACGGCGATGAAATTCAAATCGACATCAATAACTATTCAATCAACTTAAACGTAAGTGACGAGGAACTCGCTGCTCGTAAGTCAACAATGACAATTAAAAACGACAAAGTAATCACTGGTTACTTAAAACGCTATAGTAAATTAGTTTCTTCAGCTGACAAGGGGGCGATCGTTTGCTAACACTTGACAGAATATATCAAGCGGCACACGTTCTCAAACCAGTTGCAAGAAAAACAGATATGATCTTAGCAAAAAACATCAAGGCAGACTGCGCTGAGCTTTATCTCAAAACAGAAAACCTTCAAAACACTGGCTCGTTCAAACTTCGTGGTGCATATTTCAAAATTGCCTCACTCACAGATGAACAAAGAGCAAAAGGCGTGATTGCGTGTTCAGCAGGCAATCATGCTCAAGGTGTTGCACTCGCATCTCAAGCAATGGGAATCAAGGCAACAATCTTCATTCCAAGCGTTGCTCCACTTTCAAAAATTGAAGCAACAAGAAGCTACGGCGCAAATGTTGTGCTAGTTGATGGTGTTTATGATGACGCTTATGCAGCCTCATGCGAGTATCAAAAAGAAACTGACGGAATTTTCATTCATCCATTTGACGATGAAGATGTCATCGCTGGGCAAGGTACAATCGGACTTGAAATTTTTGAGCAACTTCCAATTGTTGATGCAATTGTTACACCAATCGGTGGCGGTGGGCTCATTTCAGGTGTTGCGTACGTGGCAAAAATGCTCAATCCAAAATGTAAAGTTTATGGAGTTCAAGCATCAGGTGCTGGCAGCATGAAAACATCTGTTGACAATCACGAAATTCAAAACCTCGCATCAGTTTCAACTTTTGCCGATGGTATTGCAGTGAAAAAACCAGGTGCAGTGACTTATGATATGTGCTGTAAGTACGTTGATGAAATTATCACTGTTACTGACGATGAAATCGCAACAGCAATTTTAACTTTAATGGAGCAACAAAAACTCGTTGCAGAGGGCGCTGGAGCAGTCCCAATTGCGGGCATTCTTTCTGGCAAACTTCCACTTAAAGATAAAACTGTTTGTGCCTTAGTTTCAGGTGGCAACATCGATGTCACCATTCTTTCAAGAGTTATCACAAGAGGACTTCTCACAACTGGCAGACAAGCAGAGCTTAGAATCAAAATGCTTGATAAACCTGGTCAGCTCAAAGAAGTTTCAGCAATCATTGCTGATCTTGGTGCAAATGTTATCCAAGTTGTGCATAACTTCGGCGGTGAAAACACCAACATCAATGGCTGTTTCTTAAACGTGACAGTTGAAACAAGAAATATGGAGCATCTAATCGAGCTTAAAAAAGTTATAACAGATGCTGGCTATAAAATTACGGAGGAAAAATAACATGAAAGAAATTATCTTTACTGAAAATGCACCTCTTCCAATTGGCCCTTACTCACAAGCAGTTAAGGCTAATGGCACTCTCTATTGTTCTGGTCAACTTGCAATGGACGACCTCGACAAAGATATTGCAACACAAACTGAAAAATTATGTGAAAATATAGGCAACGTATTAGACGCTGCAGGAATGAAATACGAAAACGTTGTGAAAACAACTTGCTTCCTTGCTAACATGAGCGATTTTGGTGCATTTAACGAAGTGTACGCAAAATATTTTGCTCACAAACCAGCTAGATCATGCGTTGCCGTGAAAGAGCTTCCAAGAAACGCCTTAGTTGAAGTGGAAGTTATTGCGGTGGATTAAAATGACAAACATTAAAATTTTTGATACTACACTTCGTGACGGTGAACAATCACCAGGTTGTAGTATGGATCTTGGCGAAAAAATTGAGGTTGCTAAACAACTTGAAAGACTCAAAGTTGACGTTATCGAAGCAGGTTTTGCAATCGCTTCACCAATGGACTTTGAATCTGTTAAAACAGTTGCTCAAACTGTTAAAGATGTAACAGTTGCCTCACTTTCGAGAGCCGTTAAAAATGACATTCAAACTGCTTATGAAGCAGTTAAATACGCAAACAACCCACTTATTCACACATTTATTGCAACTAGTCCAATTCATATGCAATATAAACTCAAGATGTCACCTGAAAGAGTTCTTGAGCAAATCACTGAAATGGTGGGGTACGCTAGAGGTCTTTGCCCAAACATTGAATTTTCAGCAGAAGATGCAATGAGAAGTGACAAAGAATTTCTCGCAAAAGCAGTTTACACAGCAATTGAAGCTGGTGCAACTGTAATTAACTTGCCAGACACTGTTGGTTATCGCACACCTCAAGAGATTATCGAGTTTATCTCGTACATCAAGAAAAATGTGCCAAACATCGACAAGGCTGACATCTCAACTCATTGCCACAATGATTTAGGCTTAGCTGTTGCAAACTCACTTGCAGCTGTTAGCGCTGGCGCAACTCAAGTTGAATGCACAATCAACGGAATCGGTGAAAGAGCTGGTAATGCATCACTTGAAGAAATCGTTATGAATCTTCAAACAAGATCAGATTTTTATAAGGCTCAAACTCGTGTTGATACAAAGGAAATCTATCGCAGTTCAAGACTTATTTCAAGCATCACAGGCGTTGCAATTGCTCCAAACAAAGCAATCACTGGCGCTAATGCTTTTGCTCATGAATCTGGCATTCACCAACATGGCATGCTCGCAAACAAAGAAACATATGAAATCATGACACCAGCATCAATTGGTATTCCTGAAAAACAAATGGTTCTTGGTAAGCACAGCGGCAGCCATGCATTTGAAGATCGCCTCATTTCTCTTGGGTACACACTTGAAAAAGCAGAAATTGCTGACTTATTCACTAAGTTTAAAGCTCTTGCTGATAAAAAGAAAATCATCACAGATGCAGATATCATCTCACTTCTTAACTACACTAATCGTGGGGAAGAAGATTTGTACACCTTTAAAGCATTCACAATCAACAGTGGTAGCACATTCACAGCTTCTGCAACTGTTAGCTTGGAATATAAAGGCGATGTTATCGAAAAAGTTGCAATCGCTTCAGGTCCAATTTATGCATCTTACAGAGCAATCAACTCAATTATCGGAAAAGACTTCACACTCAATGACTTCACAATCCACGCTGTTACAGAAGGTGACGATGCTCAAGGTGAAGTTACAGTTAAAGTTTCACTCGATGGTGGCGAGCAACACACTGGTCGTGGTGTATCAACAGATATCATCGAAGCTAGTATTAAAGCTTACCTCAACGGTGTAAATAAAATTTTAGCATAAAGGGGAAACAACTATTATGGCAATGACAATGACACAAAAAATCTTAGCTCATGCAGCAGGCCTTGACGAAGTTAAAGCTGGTCAATTAGTCACAGCAAAGCTTTCAATGGTTCTTGCAAATGACATCACTGCCCCTGTTGCAATCAATGAGTTTAAAAAAGCTGGTCTTACAAAGGTTTTTGATAAAACAAAAATCTCTCTTGTAATGGATCACTTCACACCTAATAAAGACATCAAAGCTGCTGAGCAATGCAAATGTTGCCGTCAGTTCGCTGATGCTCAAGAAATCGTTAACTTTTATGATGTTGGCGACATGGGAATCGAGCATGCACTTCTTCCTGAAAAAGGTCTTGTTAAAGCTGGTGATGTTATCATCGGTGCTGACTCACACACTTGCACTTATGGTGCAGTTGGTGCTTTTTCAACTGGTGTTGGTTCAACAGATATGGCTGCTGGCATGGCTAGCGGTAAATCATGGTTTAAAATTCCAGAAGCTATCAAAGTTAATGTAACAGGTGATTTTTCAAGCCCTTACCTCAATGGTAAAGACGTAATTCTTCACCTCATCGGCTTAATCGGTGTTGATGGAGCACTTTATCAATCATTAGAATTTGTTGGAGATGGCATCAAAAACCTTACTATGGATGATAGACTTTGCATTTCTAACATGGCAATTGAAGCTGGCGCAAAAAATGGTATCTTCATTGTTGATGAAATCACAAGAGCTTATCTCGACGAAAAAGGTCTTGAGTACACAGTGTACGAAGCAGATGAAGATGCTGAGTACGTGAGAACAATCGACATTGACCTCGCAACACTCAAACCAACAGTTTCATTTCCTCATCTTCCTGAAAACACAAAAACAGCTGATGAATTCCCAGAAATTGAAATTGATCAAGTTGTTATCGGCTCATGCACAAACGGCAGAATTTCAGACATGAAAGCTGCTTACGATATCCTCAAAGGCAAAAAAGTACATAAAAGAGTTCGCTGCATCATCATTCCAGCAACTCAAAAAATCTACTTAGAAGCTATGGAAAAAGGCTATCTTAGAGCATTCATCGAAGCTGGCGCAGTGGTTTCAACACCAACTTGTGGCCCTTGCCTTGGTGGACACATGGGTATCTTAGCAGAAAATGAAAGATGTGTGGCAACAACTAACCGTAATTTCATCGGCAGAATGGGTCACATCTCATCAGAAATTTACTTGGCAAGTCCGTTCGTTGCGGCACAAAGCGCAATTGATGGCAAATTGTCAGCACCGAAAGGAGAATAACAATGGCAGGTAAAGTTATAAAATACGGCGATAATGTCGATACTGACGTAATTATCCCAGCAAGATATCTCAACACATCTGACCCTAACGAACTCAAAAAGTTCTGCATGGAAGATTTAGATCCAACTTTTGTTAATCGTGTACAAACTGGCGATATCATGGTTGCTGAGAAAAACTTTGGCTGTGGCTCATCTCGTGAGCACGCACCAATTGCAATCAAAGCTAGTGGTATTTCTCTTGTTGTTGCAAAAACTTTCGCAAGAATTTTTTATCGCAACGCTATTAACATCGGTCTTGCAATTGTTGAATGCCCTGAATTTGTTGACGCAGTTGCAGAAGGTGACGAAGTTTCTTTTGACGCTCAAAACGGACTTCTCAAAATCGAAAACAAAGGTCTTTCATTCGAAATTCCTGCGTTCCCTAAAGAAATTCAAAGTATAATCGATTGCGGTGGACTTCTCAACGCAATTGCGGAGGGCGCATTATGAGTTATAAAATTACAGTTCTCAAAGGTGACGGCATAGGCCCAGAAGTTATCGGTGAAACACTCAAAGTTTTAGACGTAATCAGTGCTAAATATGGTGTTGATTTTGAATACAAAGAAGGCTTAATCGGCGGCATTTCAATTGACACAAACGGCTGTCCTCTCACAGATGAAACAGTTGCAATGTGCAAAGATAGTGACGCAGTTCTTCTCGGCGCTGTTGGTGGCCCTAAATGGGACAAAAACGAAAACGGCAACCGCCCAGAAGTTGGTCTTTTAAAGATTCGTAAAGATCTTAATTTATATGCAAACATTCGCCCAGCTGTTCTCATTCCAGCACTCAAAGATGCTTGCCCACTTCGTGAAGAATTATCTTCTCAAGGCATCGACATCATGGTTGTTAGAGAGCTCACTGGCGGCGTGTACTTTGGCGAAAGAGGCAGACGTGACACAGCTGACGGCGAAGAAGCATTTGACACAGATAAATACAACGTTATGGAAGTTGACAGAATCGCAAAAGTTGCTTATGAATTTGCAATGAAAAGAGGCAAAAACCTCATCAGCATTGACAAAGCAAACGTTCTTGAAAACTCAAGACTTTGGAGAGAAAGAGTTGAACTCATGGGTAAAGATTACCCAGAAGTGACTCAAACAAATCTGCTAGTTGATAACGCAGCAATGCAACTCGTGAAAAATCCTGCTCAATTTGACGTAGTTCTCGCAAACAATATGTTCGGCGATATCTTATCAGATGAAGCAGCTCAAATCACTGGTTCAATCGGCATTTTAGCATCTTCTTCAATGGGCGAGGGAAGTTTTGGTTTGTACGAGCCAATCCACGGCTCAGCTCCAGACATCGCAGGTCAAGACAAGGCTAACCCAATTGCAACAATCCTTTCAGCAGCAATGATGCTTCGCTATTCACTTGGCGAAAATGATGCAGCAAAAGCGATTGAAGATGCAGTTAACCTCACACTTGAGCAAGGCTTCAGAACCTTCGACTTAAGTCGTGAAAATGCACTCACTTGCAGCCAAATGGGCGACAAAATCTGCGAAAACATTCAATAAAAATAAAGAGCTAACATTGTGATTTCACACTCAAAATGTTAGCTCTTTTTTAGTGAAAAAAATCAAATAAAAGAACTCAGAAATCCAAATGGAAATCTGAGTTCTTGTTTTTAATTATTCTGTTTCACTTTGTGAATCATCGGAAGATTCATCTTGTGTTGTTGTTTCATCTTCAGTTGTTTCTTCTTCAGTTGTTTCTTCTTCGGTTGTTGCCTCAGTTGTTGTTGGAGCTTCACCCCAAACAGTTAACATGATTTCTGTACCAACATCAAATTCAAGTCCAGCAACAAGTGACATCATGTAAACTTCATTTGCTGTTTTTTCACCGCTATTGTCGATTGTGTCTTGTGAAACAACAAAACCAAGCTCTGTCAATAAGGTTTCAGCATCTGAATAGCTGTATCCTCTAACATCAACTAAAACAATTGGTTCGCTACCCTTGCTAACAACAATAGTTATTTCAGTTCCAATTGCAACCTCTGAATTTGCTGTGATACTTTGAGAAATAATACTGTTACTCGCAATAGTGTCACTATATTGAAATTCATAAAGAATGCTAAAATTAGAGTTGAAAGTTGTGTTGCTTACTATCATATCATAAGCTAAAATCAAGAAGTTAGGAACAACTGTTGTGGTGGAAGCTAAATCTTCAGTTGCAGTTGTTGTAACTTCATCAGCTGCTGTGGTTTCTTCTATTGTTGTTTCTTCTTCAGTGGCTTCTTGTGTAACTTCGTCTGTGATATCTTCGGTTGTATTAGTTAACCAATCAGGTGTTTCAGCTTCTTGCGAATCGCTTTGGAAAATTAAGAAAATAGCAATAATGATTGCAACAGCTAAAACTCCAATAGCAATTTTTAAACCTAAAATAATTTGACCCTTAGTTTCCTCGTCATTTTTAACTTTATCAACAAAATCGTTAAAAACAAGGGAAGCTCCTTTGTTTTCTTTATCTTGATCGTCATATTTAGATTTATCAATTTTAACAGTTCGTTTATTATTCTTAGCAAAAGCCTCGGGATTCATGATTTTTCCAATATCGCTTGTGTTTTTAAGACGATCTTCTGGAGATATAGTCAAAGCTCTAGTGATAAGTTCGGTGTGTTTTGAATCTAAAATGGTGCTTAATTGCTGTGGCAAAACGAAAGTTTCACCAGCTGAATAATCATAACTAGGGCGAGGATTAACTTTAGTAAATAAGTAAATCATGCACGCAAAAGTTGAATAAATATCACTACTTGCAGTTATTGCAGCGTTTTGATCAAAAACCTCAATTGCTGAGAAATTATCGTCCGGAATAAGAGAAACCGCTGAGTTTGGAATTTGAACCTCAGGAATCGAGATAGAATCTAAGCGAAGTTTGCCGTCAGATCCAACCATGATTGTTTTAGGTGAAATTCTTGCGTGAAAAATTGAATTAGCATGAAGTTTTCTTATTGCTGTTAAAATTGTGCGAGTGAAAGAATTATAAACTTGATTCCAAGTTAAATTCACATCAGATTCTTGAATGTATTGCTCTAAAGTTATACAATCGTGAGCGATGGAAATTGCATAAGAAGTGTTGTTTTGATTGAAAATATCATATGCATCAGGAAGTGCAAAACAATCGCTAATTGAGCAAAGTGTTTGCCAAAGAGAAATAAAACTATTTTGCAAGTCAAAATAAGTTTGCTCATACATTGCGTTGACATTCACTGCGTTATTTCCAATTGCACGTTCACAAATTTTATTTGGGAAAAATTCGTGAATGTTAATCAATTGATTTGTTTGTAAATCCAAGCCTATGTAAGTGATAAAATCAGTTGCAACATCGATTGCTGCTCCCACTAAATATTTATCCATCAAAATGGTTTTCATTGCTAGCTGAGTTGGGTCTTGAGTTAGATACATAGAACATGAGCAATTTGGGCAATTCATATGACCAAAGTCAACTTCGCTCATGCAATTCATACATCTGCTTTTAAAATCCGACATTAAATAACCTCCAAAAATAAATCAAATTTGCTTAGTCATTATTTCAATTAGATAATAAGTGAGTAAACAAAATATTACATAGTAAATTTTACATAATTTTTCGCCAAAAGTCAAGTTAATATGAAATATTACACCTGTATATTTACTAAAAAAAGTAAAAATATATCAAAAAACTGATAAAAAGGCAGTTTAAAGCCACACAAACCGTTTAAAAGACTTGTGTGGCTTTAAAAAAATAAAAAATGTAGGTATTAAAAATTAAGCAAATAGCTTAAAGAATAAATAATAATAATTAAAATAAGAGTGCGTTTTTTAAGCGCTTAAGTCAAAAGCTGCGAGTGATTTTGACTTGGCACTATTGTTTTTGTGGCTTGAGAAAAGAGGTCTCATTTTTTTCGAAGAAGTAATACGTCCTCGAAAAAACATTTTTATTTTACACCATACCATTTCTTCAATTTCCACCAATTTTTCTTCGTAGATGATGCCTAAAGCTAATAAAATTGTTGCTGGGATTATAAATAAAAAGTACCCTGAGATTGTTGTAAACATAATTATTACCCTCCTAATAAGAACATCTGTTCTCGAGAACGTTTGTTCGGTATATGTATATTTTAGCGTAAAAAAAGTCATTTGTCAAGCGAAAAACGAAAAAAATGTAAAAAAAATTAAAAAAGTCCATGCTACGTCCTTGAAAATAGTTATGTATTTAATTTATATGTATATAAAATTTAAATTATACTTCATATTGTATAAAAAGACAGTAGTCTATTTGTGTAATTTCTCCAAACTTTAACAAATTTCGATTAACACCTTGAATTTTTTTAATATTAGTTGTAATATAATATTATATATTGAAAATCAAAAATTTATTTTAGGAGGAGAACAAGATGAATTTTATTAAAAAGGACTTTTATTTTGATAGTGGCAGCGGACTTTGTAAGGTGCACGCAGCGAGCTATTTGCCACTTGAGGGAACTGAAATCGAGGCGATTTTTCAAATTGCTCACGGCATGACGGAGCACATTGAAAGATACGAACCATTCATCGAAAAACTTTGTGAAAGCGGCTTCGCCGTGTACGCCAACGACCACATCGGTCATGGTCAAAGCGTTGCAAGTGAAGACGATTTGGGTTATTTCGGCGAAAAAGACGGCTGGAAACATTTCGTTGGTGATTGCCACAAATTGAGCGACATTGCTCGTGAAGAAGTGCCAGATAAACCGCTGATTTTCTTCGGTCACAGCATGGGCTCATTCATTGCTCGAAAATATAGCCTTGATTACGCAAGTGAAATTAAGGGCGCTGTTTTTTGCGGTACAGCTGGGCCAAACCCTATCCTTGGCATTGGTAAGCTAATCACCAAAATTTTGAAAGTTTTCTTCGGCTCTCGATACAGAGCTGCGCTCGTGAACAAAATCGCTTTCGGCGCTTATAATAAACGTTTCGATGGCCCAACATCTTATGAGTGGCTGACTCGTGACCGTGACATCGTTGATGCTTATATGGCAGACCCTCATTGCGGTTTCCTATTTACCTTGGTTGGATATCATGATATGCTCAGCGTTTTAGGCGAGGTTTCAAGCAAAAGTTGGTTTGAAAATTTCTCTAAAAAAATGCCAGTTCTCATGATTTCTGGTTCAGACGATCCAGTTGGTAACTATGGCAAGGGCGTTAGACAAGTTTATGATAAACTCAAAAAAGCTGGCAAAGAAAACTTGGATATCCACTTATATGAAAAGGCTCGCCATGAACTGCTTAACGAAAGTGAATATTTCGAAAAAGTTTGCACTGACGTTATCACTTGGGCAAAAAAAGTTTTAAAATAAAATAACACAAAGTCGAGATTTGCACTGCTTATCTCGACTTTTTTTATGGTACAGCTTTTGGCGGTTTACCGCCAAAAGTGTCGAGTCAGTGACTCGACCGCCGCTGTAAATTCGCAAAAATTGGCAAATAGGAGCGCCGAGCAGTTAGAAAGCACCAGCATAAGCTCTTTCTAGTAAGCTTCATAAATAGGGACGCTTCGGCGAGCGTTTTGCTGTGCCAAAGGCACAGCAGTTGCGTACAAGCACGCACCAATTTTGGACAAGCCAAAATTAAACGCTCGCCGAAGCTACCAACAAAAAACTAAAACACAATCTTTTGATGCGACTTAATCTTCTCCATAGCACCTTTTTCAAGCCTAGAAACTTGAGCTTGAGAAATCCCAATTTCCTTAGCCACCTCAGTTTGAGTAAGCCCAGTCATAAACCTCAAAGATAAAATCTTATTCTCCCTCTCGTTCAAATTCTCAATCGCCTTTTTCATCAACATCTCATCAATCCAGTTGATATCGCTATTGCTATCACCAATTTGATCCATAACATAAATAGTGTCACCGCCATCAAAATACACCGGTTCATAAAGCGAAACAGGGTCAACAATTGCCTCTAAAGCAAGCACAACCTTTTCTCTTTTAACGCCTAATTCATTGGCGATTTGCTCCACAGATGGCTCTTTTTGCGTTTCATTAGTAAGTCTTTCTTTCACTTGCATGGCGTGGTACGCAGTATCTCGAATTGAGCGGCTAACCCTAATCGGGTTGTAATCTCGCAAATATCGCCTGATTTCGCCGAGTATCATCGGTACAGCGTAGGTTGAAAAGCGTACGTTTTGGTTAGTGTCGAAGTTGTCAATTGATTTTATCAAGCCAATACAGCCAACTTGAAATAAATCATCTAAGTTCTCTCCACGGTGAGTGAATTTTTGTACGACACTGAGAACTAACCTCAAATTTCCATTGATTAACTCTTCACGAGCTGACTTGTCACCCTCGTGAGCAAGTTTGAGAAGCCTCATTTTTTCCTTTTCGCTAAGTACTTTTAGCTTGGCAGTATCTATACCACAGATTTGCACCTTGTTATAATACAATATTAAAATCCCCCAAAAAATCGATTTACGTTCGTGTAAAATTATCCTTGACTTTTTTTCCGTGAAATATAATAAAAACTAATTGAAATAACTATGAATTTATGGTATAATGCTGTTGTAACTTGTGTATGTACTTAAAATAGTTACGATTTAGAATAATTGAGACTAATAATTTATCAAAACAATGCGGAGGTAAATATGAAATATCAAATTAAAAAACTCGATGTTAACAACTTTAGTGTTTACGAAGAAAACAAGCTTATGGGCAGAACTTATTTCATTGCCTATAAAAATCTCGAGCTTCTCAAAAAACAAACGACTCTCACTCAAAGATATAATAGTGAGTGTGTTGACGTGATTTCAGGCGAGTGGGATTTTAAATATTACGATAAAATTTCACGTTTGCCTAAAAATATTGACACCGACAAAACGAATTTCGACAAGATTAAAGTGCCATCAACTTGGCAGCGTACTGGCTACGAGCCAGCCTATTATCTCAACACTCGATATCCATTTCCAATGACACTTCCAAACGTGCCAGATGAGATGTCAGTTGGTGTGTACGTTAAAAAATTCAACATTAAAGATGCCACCAAAAATAACATTTTAACTTTCCTTGGTGCTGCTCCTTGCATAACTTTATATGTCAATGAAAAATATGTTGGCTATAGCGAATGTTCTCACAACATGGCAGAATTTGACCTTGCAGACTTCGTACACAATGGCGAAAATGAAATGCTTGTTATCATCTCAAAATGGTGTAACGGCACATATCTCGAATGTCAAGATATGTTTAGAGAAAATGGCATCATTCGTGATGTTTATATAACTGAAAATCCTGAAACTTACATCTTAGATTATCAAGTTAAAACTGAGCAAGTTCAAGAGGGGTACGACCTCAACTTCACTGTTAAACTTGAGGGTGACGACTTCCATGCAATGCAAGTTGAAATTAAAGTTTTTGATGGCGATGAGCTTGTCTGTACCGACACAAAAACAGCGAATGCCTTTGTTGATTTTGCTTTTGAAAATTTAGATGTTACACAGTGGAACGCAGAAAAACCAAAGCTTTATGATTGCTATATTAGCCTTGTTGAAAAAGGCGAGGGAGTGCAGCACATCAAAACTCGAGTTGGGTTTAAAACTGTGCATATCAGCGGCGAAATTTTCACTGTTAATGGGGTGAAAGTGAAGTTTAAAGGCGTAAATCACCATGACACTCACATGAAAAACGGCTACGTTATGAGCGGTGAAGATTTACTCAAAGATATAACATTGATGAAACAATTTAACGTCAACATGGTGCGTACATCTCACTACCCACCAGATCCAATGATGCTTGACTTATGCGATGAAATGGGTTTGTACGTTGTTGACGAAGCTGACATTGAAACTCACGGCACACAGTTTAACGCTGATTTAAAAGCAACATTTTTCAAGGCAAATGTAATTAGTAATGACCCTAAATGGTTGCCACGTTTTGTTGATCGTGTTATGCGTATGTATGAGCGTGACAAAAACCATGCGAGCATCACAATGTGGAGTTTGGGCAATGAATCAGGCGGCTGGAAAAATCAAGACAGATGCTATAATATGCTCAAAGAAGTCAGTGACTTGCCAGTGCATTACGAGGCAGTTATCCGCACACCTCGTGGCTCTTATGACGTTATTTCAGAGATGTACCAACACAGCGTAAACATGGAATCCATTGTTAAAGGCAAAAGAATACCAAACAAAGAGAGTAAACCAGGCGATTTAACAGTGCTTGCAAAAATCAGCAAATATTATGATAAACCATATTTCCTTTGCGAATATTGCCACGCTATGGGTGTTGGCCCAGGTTCGCTTGAGGATTACTGGAAAGATATTTATGCAAATGATAAGCTCACAGGCGGCTGCATTTGGGAATGGGCAGACCATGCGTTTTATAATAAAGACGGCAAATATAAACTCACCTATGGTGGCGATCATGGCGAGGCGTACCACGATGGCAACTTCTGCGTTGATGGACTCATGTATCCAGATAGAACACCTCACACTGGAGCGTACGCAATGAAAGCAGTTTATCGCCCAATTCGTGCAAAGCGTATCAGTGATAACCTATATAATTTCACAAACACAAACGCTTTCACAGATGCAAGCGATTATGATATTAGCTATGAACTTCTTGAAAATGGTGTGGTTGTTGAAACAGCACCAATCAAACTTGAGCTTGCACCAAAATCAAATAAAAACGTGGTTATCAATCATAAAATGCTCAGCAAAGAAGAAGACATTCACATCAATTTCATTTATAAAACTAAGACTGGTTTTGAAGTTGCAATCGAGCAAATCGCAATCAATGAAGTTGTGAAAAAACTTGAATTTAAAACAGATGAAAAACCAAGCTACAAAAAGAAAAACGGCGAAATCAAAATTAAGTTTGGTAACTGCGTGGCAAAGATGAACGAAGAAAAGGGAAGTCTTTGCAGCTTAGTTTGTGATGATAAACAAATGCTTAGCAGCAAAAAAGGCTTCAAAATTGGCGTGTTTAGAGCACTTTTAGACAACGATATGTACGTTGGCAAAAAGTGGGAGAAAATGGGTCTTGACAAGGCTAAAAACGCACTTCGAGTGGTTGGCTGTGACGATGCTGAAAACGGAGTTAAGGTTAAAACTGCTGGGTTTGTTGTTGATAAAAAGAGCAACAAAAAACTCTTTAAGCTTGCAATAAATTACATCTTCATGAGCGAGGGGGTAATTGACGTGAGTGCAAAACTTTCAACAATCGTCAAAGGCAAAATTTACGATTTACCACGTTTTGGTTTAAACATCGAACTCAATGACGAGCTGAAAAATGCCGAGTATTACGGCTTAGGTGATCTCGAAAATCTTCCTGATTTCAAAGAACAAAGCCGAGTTGGCATTTTCTCATCAACAGTTGAAGATTTAAACGTGACATACATCAAACCTCAAGATAATGGAAATCACGGTCAAACACGTTGGCTCAAACTCACTGATGATGAAAACAAAGGGCTCAAAGTTGTTAATAAAAACGATTATTTCTCATTCAACGTGCATGATTATAAATATAAAACTTTGGTTAAATCAAAACATATTGAAGACGTGAAAAAAGATGATGTGACATCACTGTTCATTGATGGTTTCATGCGTGGCACAGGCACAAACAGCTGCGGTCAAGACGTTTTAAGAGAATATAAAGTCTTGCTTAAAGACTCCCTCGAATTTGGTTTTTACCTTGTTTGTGATGAGTAAAGTGTTGATTAAAATTCACCTATTAAGCAGTTTTGTAGTGAATGCATTTCATGCGTTCAAAATAAGAGTGAAATTTATGTAAATCACAGATAGCACCAAAATTCAATCAATTTCAAACACTAAAAAATACCGCAAAGTAGATTTACTACTAAGCGGTATTTTTTCTATGTGCAATTAAAACTTTCGCCCAAAATACATTTAGAAGTTTATCTAAATGTATTGACAAACTCAAACTCGTATGCTAAAATATATTTAGATAAATATCTAAACGTTATCAGTCGACGGATAACATGGATTTTATCCATAGGCGCTCGAGAGCCTATGTAAACAACTCAGGAGGGCAAGATGAGCTTTCAAAAAACATTAAAAGCATTAAGCGACCCAACAAGACGCAAAATCATGGATTTACTCAAAGAGGGGAACCTAACCGCTGGCGAAATCACAGAGCAATTTTCAATAAGTGGGGCAAGCATTTCCCACCATTTGAGCATACTTAAAGACGCCAACCTCGTTTTAGACGAGAAAAAAGGTAAATATATTTATTATGAAATCAATGCAACAGTACTTGATGAAGTTATTGCATGGTTTCAAGAATTGAGGAACGACAATGAATAACGAAAATAAATTAATAAAAATAATAACCCCAATTTTCGCTTTTTTACCACTCATTAGCTACATTCTTTTATACACATCACTGCCAGACCAACTGCCAATGAACATTTCACTCGATGGCACAGTCAATTCGTACGGCTCGAAGCTTGAATTTTTAATTTTGCCAGCAATAACAGTGGTGATGTACTTCGTAATGAAAATCGTGCCAAAGATTGATCCAAAAGGCAAGGCTTATGAAAAAGTTGCAGGATTTTACAGCGTTTTCATTTTGTTTATGACGATTTTTTTAGGCATAGTTTACCTCTCAATGCTTTGCATTGTTTGGGAAATTCAATGGCTTGATGTTAACTTTGTAATTTTCATTTTACTAGGCTTTTTGTTCCTTTTAATCGGCAATTACATGCCACGAATGAAACAAAATTTCACCATGGGAATCAAAACTCCTTGGACACTTTCAAGTGAAAAAGTTTGGAATAAAACTCATCGACTAAGTGGGTATTTATTCGTCTTATCTTCACTTCCTATGTTTTTAATGGCATTTTTTAACGGTACAATTATGTTCGTTTTGATGAGTATTGTGATAGCTGTTGCTGTTATCGTGCCAACTGTTATGTCTTATGTTTGGTATAAAGAAGAAACAAAAAACTCAAGTGAGATTTAGGTGTAATTTTTAATTTTAACAATACAAGGAGAAAGTTCAGCGTTTTAGACTTGAACTTTCTCTTTTGTTGTTTGCAATCCAAAACAACACAGAAAGCTGTCGCTGTCTGTGTTGTTTTTAATCTGATGAACCTGTCCGCAAAAACCGCTTCGCTGTTTTGCTATTAACGCAAATGCGATATCGTTTTCCTTTTACATTGCTGTTTAAGGTGACGATATCGCATTTCTTTTACTTTGTTTTATTTTTTCGCATTTGCTTTACTTTAATTTTCAATTCTCAATTTATTTGGGGGATTTCGCTTGTTGCGACAAGCGACTTAAGGCGCTGCCTTAAGAATCTGCAATTTTTCGTGAAAAATTGAGTAAAGCTTTGCTTGTTTTTTTGCTCGGTGTAGCCGTATCCATTAACATCAAACTAACACGGCGTGCGTGTCGAGGCATCTCGACTAGAAGTATGTTACCTTTATTCTCTTACCCATCTTCTTCAAACACTCCGATAACTCAACAATCAAATTCATCTTAATATTAAAAGTAATCGGTAAATCAGGATTTTGATGAGCTGGATTAACCGCACGACCAACAAAAAAGTTAATATCAGTCGCAGTTTCAAAAAGCATGCGACTAATTAAACAAGCCCCATCACGTCCAACACTCCAAACTTCATACCGCTCATTAGCTCCCAAATAATCACGAGCATAATCCAAAACTCGGTTAATAGTGATAACACCCTCTGTAACAAGGTCAACACCCTCAAGCGTTGCAATCGGAGGTATGTCACTATCGCCAAAGTCCAAAGAAGGCATAAGCTTTTTGTCAAGATAAGATGCCAAAATTGACGAAGTAGTACCGCCACAAACTATGCGTTTGCCAGCCTTTGAACAAAATAAGTTGTGCATTTTTTCGCTGTCATTTCTATCAGTAGGAGGGCCAAACATAAGGTTAACAGTTTCTCTTTGACGCATTCTAATTGCACAAGCTGTCGAGTCGTCGCCAGCCATATGATCATATAAATTATCACACTCGTCAACAAGAATTTTCGCCAAAGTTTTAGCTGTAAATCCAACACCCAAAAATGCTTGCATAAAATCGATAATATGAGAGCGCTGCCAGCCGAAGTTATAAAGATTTCCTGTGCCAGCATGAGGACAACCGTCACTCATTGCGATAAACACATCGTCTTCTTGAAGTTCGATTTCAGATTTATATATGTCTTTTCCATCAATGACAATCTTAGTTTTCTCATATTCTAAACTTTCGCCCTTGCGATAAAAGATAACGTGCGGATTGTCGTACTGATAAATTTCAGCCGTTGTGTTATTACGAATAACGACGATAGTAAACGTTGAATACGCAACACCTCTAACCGAGCAAACAGGCAAGGTGTCAGCAATTGTTTTAACACATTCTTCGATTGAAAGCCCATGAGCCAGCATAGTAGAGATGATTTTTGAAGTTAAAGTTGATAAGATATTTGCCTTAACACCACTACCCAAGCCGTCAGCGAGTACGATAATGACATCATTTTCAGTTTCGATAACGTCAACATGGTCACCGCAAAGCTCTTCGCCGTGGTGCAAGATGCTATAATATCCAATGTCTGCGCAAAGATTAGTCATCACAAATCGACTCCTTTAATTTAGTAAGTGCAATCTTAGTTTCGGCAGCTGTTTCGCCGAGTAGCGAGGCAATTTCTTGAACGATACGCATTTGCTTATCAACAACCTTATCAGCAATTTCAATGGTTGAAGTGCTAATCATATCTTTTCTCTTTCGTGAAGCCTCCTCACTTGTGATATCTTTCATGATGCAAATCAAAAGGTTATAATCTTTATCATAAACAACACTTTGCTCAACATGGCGCTCATATTCAGCCAAATAAGTTTGTCTATCATGCACATCATCTTTTGAGCTCATAACATCTAAGAACACCTTAGGGTCAAGAAGTCGAACAACAGAATCGCCCATAACATCTTGAATACGCTTAACTTTAAACATTTTAAGCGCAGATTTATTAATTTGCTGAATTTCCAAAGTTTCATTGAGTACTATAATAGCATTCGGTGTGTTGTTGATGATATTATCAGAGAAATTCTCCGCTTTTTCTTTAAGGAAAGGTAGGCACATTGAGATATCAGCCTTACCCTCACAAATAGCGATAGCCTTGTCACGGCAAGTTGAATAGCCACAAGTTCCGCAGTTGAGTACGTTTTCAGGCTTATCTTTGCCCATTTGTTTAAGTGTTTCTTGAATTTCCTTTTCGCCTGGGTGAATGATATCTGGACATAAAACTTCCATATGTTTTGAAAGTTCATCTTTTGTTGGTACGGCTTCGGTGAAGTCCAAGTCGCCGCTATATTTTTTAACAGCCATGAAATTAGAAAGAGGAGAACGCTGACGATGATGCTCCATAACAGGCCCATTTGAGCAACTGCCATAACAAGCAGACATCTCGATAAAGCAATTTTCAATCTGTGAATTTTCAAGGTCTTTGAGTGTACTAATGCAGTTTTCCACTCCGTCCACAACAAGATATGTATAGTTAGGGTTTTTATCCATTGAGTTTATAACACCACCAGAAGTTGGAAAGATTCGAGTGCGAGTGTTAGGATTTGCATCAAGGTCTTTTTCAAGTTCGATACCCTCTTCTTCGAGCCAAGCTGTGAGCTGTTCAAAAGTTAAAACAGCATCAATTCCGTCAAACATTTGTGCCTCATGCTTTTTTGAAACGCAAGGCCCAATGAAAACAACATTTGCATCGTCATATCTCTTTTTAAGGTCTTGACCATGAGCGAGCATTGGAGAGTTAACCTTAGCCAAATATTTGATGCAAGAAGGGAAGTATTTTTGAATAAGAAGATTTACACTGTGGCAGCATGAAGAAATAAGCACCTCAGGCTTTTCCTCGTCTAAGATACGCTCATATTCGCTTTTAACATAGTGAGCGCCCAAGGCGGTTTCTTCAACGTCAGCAAAGCCGAGTTTTTTAAGCGCTTTTCTCATACCTTCGATGCCAACACCATCATAGTTAGCGATGAAAGATGGTGCTATAGAAACATAGGTTGGTTTTTGCGAATAAAGCAAAACACCCACTTTTTCACGCTCGTCATCAACAAGTTTTGCATCTTGAGGGCAAACAACGAAGCATTGACCGCATAAGATGCATTCTTCTGGCACGATATGAGCCTGATTACCTGAAAATCGAATTGATTTGATAGGGCAATATCTGATACACTTATAGCAGTTTTTGCAGTTAGATTTTCTTAGTCTTAGAAACTGTGACATAATAGTTAGTTCCTTTCGGTTTTTGTTTTTGTTTTGTTTTTATGTTATGTTTTGTTGTTATGTTTTGTTTTATATTGGGTTTTATATTGGATTTAACGAGGGACACGGCAAATTGTAGGGGCGACCTGTGGTCGCCAGTAGGTTTGATGAAATTTTCTGGCGAC
>JAWXUR010000010.1:0-33120 GCA_044426265.1 Clostridia bacterium | reverse complement strand
ACGAAATCTCCTATCGTCAAAAACCGCAGGAAGATAGCAAAAGTGTCCAGTGGACATTTTTGCGTAAGAAACCCTCGGCGGGGGTTTCTTGATTTTGCCAAAGGCAAAACAAAGCAATTTAACCATCACGAAAAAACTATAAATAAACGCTTAAGTTGCTTGCATTGAGGTCGCCCCTACGCTTATAATGAGTGCAACGCACGCCACCACAATTATTCATTCTTCATTTTTCATTATTCATTGTGAGCGATAGTGAACTTTTTCCGCCACCGCAATTTTTGATTATCAATCTATTTTCCCTTAAGTTGCTTGCCATGTCCGAAGGTTAGCACTGGTTATAATTTTTAAGCTATCACAATAAATAAAACAACAAAGGAAACAAACATGAAAGCAGTTATTCAAAGAGTAAAACACGCAAGTGTAACAGTTGAAGATAAAATCATCGGTGAAATTAAGCAAGGTTTTCTTGTACTGCTTGGCGTTGCCAAGGGTGACGGGGAAGCTGAGATGATTCAGTTAGCGAAAAAAATCAGTGAAATTCGCATTTTTACCGATGAAAACGATAAAATGAATTTATCAATCAATGATATCGGCGGTGACATTTTAGTTGTGTCACAATTCACCTTGTGTGCAGACACTTCTCACGGCAGACGTCCGTCATTTTCAAAGTCTGCTCCAGCAGCGCTCGCTTGCGAGCTGTACGAAAAATTCAACGCTCAACTTGATGAATTAATCACAGGCAAAATTCAAACAGGTGAGTTCGGCGCAGATATGCAAGTTGACTTGTTAAACGATGGACCAGTCACAATTATCATGGACACAAACGAATGGAAGAAGGGCTGATTATTATGGCAATTCAAATTAAAACTTTTCCTCAAGGCTTGGTTAACGCAAATTGTTATGTTATTTTTGATGATGAAACTAAGGTGAGCGCAATTGTTGATTGCTCATGGTTTGGTTTGAGATTTAAGGCTGAAATTGAAAGTCTTGGCATTGAAAAATTCGATTATATCTTGCTCACTCACGGACATTTCGATCATATTATGGGTGTTGAAAAGCTGCAAAAAAGTTTAGGTGGAAAAATCGTTATTCATGCTTTAGATGAAAGCTGCTTGAGCAGTGACGTTGATTCTCGTGCAGAACTTTTTGGCACAAGTTTGCATTTTGAGTTTAAAGCAGATATACTTGTTAAAGATGGCGATAGCTTGCCTTTTGCAAACACTCAAATCAAAGTTATTCACACTCCAGGGCATACCGTAGGTGGTGTTTGCTATGAAATTGAAAATAACCTATTCACTGGTGACACCCTTTTTAAAGGCACAGTTGGAAGAACTGACTTTCCAAATGGAAGCTATGCTCAAATCATTGAGTCAGTGAAAAAACTTGCTGCTCTTGAGGGCGATTATAATGTTTACCCAGGACATGAGGGCAGCTCAACTCTCGATTATGAGAGAAAAACTAACCCATATATGAAATAAATTAATGATAAAATCGAAAGGAATTAAAAATGAATTTAATCCTTAAAAATAATACGTATAAATACGAAATGGAAAACTTACTTCGTATCTTTTTCGCAAATGAAAAAATCACAGTGTGCGATGATGAAAGCGAAAATCACTGCATTTGTGATTTAAAACAAGGCGATACGTCAAGCACTATAATAGTAAGCTTGAAACTAGACGAAAATGAGTTTAGCGAAATTGGTGAGTTTAACCACTGCGACGCTCTTGAAGATGACACTATCGAATCTTTCCTTGAGCGAAAAATGGCGATTTTACTTTTTCAGCTTTGCTCAAAAGCCATTGATTACACTCCACCTTGGGGCATTCTCACAGGTGTACGCCCATCAAAGTTGATGCTTAATCTCTGCGAAAAAATGGGCGAACGTGCTGCTCTTGACTATTTTTTAAACGAGCTTAAAGTTAGCGTAAAAAAGACAAAACTTGCACTCATGGTTGCTCGAAACGAAAAACCAATTGCAGATAAATCACAAATGAATTCGTTTAGTTTGTACATCTCAATTCCATTTTGCCCATCACGCTGCTCTTATTGTTCGTTTATTTCTCATTCAAACGATAAGGCGATTAAGCTCATGCCAAAATATGTTGAGCTGCTGTGCAAAGAAATTGAAGAAACCGCAAAAATTGCCCTCGACCTCGGCTTGAAACTCGAAACAGTTTATATGGGCGGCGGCACACCAACAGCTCTAAATGCTGAGCAGTTAAAGCAAATCACAGACGCAATCAACGCAAATTTCAACACAGCCTTAGTTGATGAATACACAATCGAAGCTGGTCGTCCAGACAGCGTTACAGATGATAAATTCAAGGTTATTTCTGCTTGTGGCTGCAATCGAATTAGCATAAATCCTCAAACTTTCAGCGATGAAGTGCTTAAAGAAATCGGCAGAAATCACACAGCTCAGCAAACCCTTGATGCAATGCAAATGGCTCGTGATAATGAGTTTTATAATATTAATATGGATCTCATTGCAGGTCTTCCAAAAGATACATTAGAAAGCTTCAAACAATCAGTTGAAACAACTCTTTCACTGTTTCCAGAAAACATCACAGTGCACACACTTGCACTCAAACGCTCATCAAACATTGTGATGGATAATAAGGAAACAAACTCAGCAAAACTCGTTGAGCAAATGTTAGACTTCGTTGAAGCAAGGCTCACAAAAGAGGGTTATGTACCTTATTATATGTATCGTCAAAGCAAATGCTTGGGTAATTTTGAAAATGTTGGCTGGGCAAGAAAAGGCTTCGAGTGCTTATATAACATCTTCATGATGGAAGAAATCCACACGATTTTAGCCGTGGGTGCAGGCGCTGTCACAAAACTACGCTCACCAATAGACACAAAAATCGAGCGAATTTTTAACTATAAATATCCATATGAATATATTAACGACTTTGATGAAATACTAAACCGTAAAAAACAAATCAAAACTTTTTATGTCGAGTACCTCGGCGGGAATGCCGCTTTGGATTGATTTTAATTTTTTAGTTTTGTGCCGTGACGTTAGATTGCTCGAGTTTGGGCGGTTTATAATAGACTTGATGAATTGAGCCGAAAAACCTCACTGTCGTTCGGAGTTTCTAGTTGCGTGGCGGTTAGTTTGGTGGTTTCGAGTTAGTTTCAGTTATGGGGACGTTTCCAATGCAAGCAACTTAAGGGGAAATAGATTGATAATTAAAAATTGCGGTGATGGGGAAAGTTCGCTATCGCTCACAATGAAGAGTGAAAAATGAAGAATGAAAAATTGTGGTGGCGTGCGTTGCACGCATTGTAAGGCGAACAAGTTCGCAAAAGCAGCGTGCAAAGCACGCAAATTATAATCCGGAGCGAATGCGACCCTTAATTTTTCATTATTCATTCTTAATTTTTTCATTGCGAACGAAGCGAGTCCTACCCACCGCAACCAATAAAAAGCAAAACACCAACATCATAAAGCGTGCAAAGCACGCAAATTATAATCCGGAGCGAATGCGACCCTTAATTTTTCATTATTCATTATTCATTTTTCATTGCGAACGAAGTGAGCCCTACCCATCAAAACCAATAAAAAACAAAACACCCAACCAAAAAATCAAACCCTAAATAAAGGAGTGATTAAATGCAAAGCGATATGCTAAAGCTAAGCGTTATAAATAAACAAATAAAAACAAACAAAGCCGAGTTTATTTCAAAATGCGAAAAACATTACGAAGACCAACTCGACATCGTCACGCAAAAAATCCTCGAAAACGAAAAAATTCGCCTCGTACTCCTCGCAGGTCCGAGCAGTTCAGGCAAAACAACAACATCAAACATGATCGCAAAAAAATTAGGCGAACATGGAAAAAAAGCAAAGGCAATAGCTTTTGATAACTTTTATCACGATCAAGAAGTTGCTTTTTATTTTGAAGATGGCACGATTGATTATGAAACAATCAAAGCGCTTGACACTTCACTTTTAATTTCATGCTTGAAAGACTTGGTGACTAAAGGCGAAACAATGCTGCCAGAATTTGACTTCGTGGCAAAAAAACGTACGCTTGCAAAAACTAAGATGACACTTGAAAAAGATGAAATCATTATCTTAGAAGGTCTGCACGCTTTAAACCCTGAAATAAGCGCTGATTTTGCTGAAGATTCACTGATTAAACTTTATGTTAGTGTTTCTTCGAGAATAACAGATGACGAGGGCAATGTAATATTTAGCAAGCGTGATTTAAGATTCATTAGAAGATTAATTCGTGATTATCATTACCGCTCAAGTAGTGTTGATAACACGCTTTATTTGTGGAATGGTGTGCTCATGGGCGAAGATAGATATATCTTCCCTTATTCGCCATTAGCAGCATATAAAATAGATTCAATTCACCCATATGAAATCTGTGTTTTCAAGGAAAATGCACTGGAATTATTAAAGCAAACAAAAACAGATTCAAAAAGTTTGGCGTACACAAAAGAGCTAATTGAAAAATTAGGAAAAGTTAACGATTTAAGCGAAAAAAATGTGCCGAAAGATTCACTTTTAGTTGAATTTATCGCACAAAGATAAGGAGTAATTATTTTGGCAGAAAGAAAAAAACAAAACCTACTCACTGGTGCGGGCGTGCTTGCAATTGCAACAGTGTTAGTTAAACTCATCGGTGCACTTTATAAAATCCCACTCACAAACCTCATCACAGTTGAAGGTTACGGCTATTTCACTGGAGCGTATGCGGTGTACACACCAATGTATGCAATCTCAATGGCTGGACTTCCTGTTGCCGTTGCAAAACTTGTTTCTCAAAGCGTACAGCTTGGCAGAATTAAAGATGCACAAAGAATTTTCACAGTTGCAAGGCGCTTGTTTTTCTGTGTTGGTGTTTTCGGTACTGGTGTACTTATGCTCATCGCAATACCTTATTCAAACATGGTCGGCTCACCTCAAAACTACATAAGCATTTTAGCAGTTGCTCCTTGCGTTATGTTTTGCTGTCAAATGTCGTCTTTTAGAGGATACTATGAGGGTCTGAAAAACATGACACCTACTGGTGTATCTCAAGTTATCGAAGCTGCTGTTAAGCTTACTTTTGGTCTTGCAGCAACTTACGTTTGCTTTAATTCTTGGCTCACTAACTATCGTGAAAGCGCTGTTGACGGCGTTGCAACTGTTTTTGGCATTGAAGTTGCAAACGAAGCTGAAGCACTTAGTGCGATGTACCCATATGCAGCAGCAGTTGCAATTTTGGGCGTTACACTCGGCTCATTTTTCGGCTTTATTTATCTTTATATTAGATATCGTACAAAAGGTTTCGGTTTCACAAGAGAAGAAATCGTTAACTCACCTGAACCAGAAGATAAGAAAACTATTAGAAATAGACTCATCAAAATCGCAGCACCAATCGCTCTTAGCTCACTTATTTTAAATGTAAGCAACATGATTGATGATTTCACAATTAGAACAAGGCTCGAATACGCTATCGAAAATGGCGCAGAAATCATTAAAGATATGTATGAATATTCGCTCACAGCATCGCAAACTTTAGATTCAAGCATAGCTAACTATCTTTATGGTACACACGGCTCAGTGCTGAATATCAAAAATCTCATTCCAACAATCACATTAACTTTAGGCATCAGCGCAATTCCAGCAATTTCAGCAGCGTGGGCAGCTCACGATAAAAAAGGCGTGAAAATCACAATCGAATCCGCCCTTCGTGTAACAATGCTCATCGCAATTCCAGCTGGAATCGGCATCGCAGTTTTGGCTGAACCTATCTTATATATGTTTTACGGCTCACAAGAAGAAATCATTCCAATCGCTGCGCCTCTTCTTAGAACGTACGGCTGCGCAATCTTTCTTTTCGCAGTTGCTTCGCCAATCACAAACATTTTGCAAGCCTTGGGCAGAACAGATATACCGCTAAAATCTGTGCTTATCGGCTCAATTATCAAAATCACACTTAACTATATCTTAATCGGAAATGCAAGCATAAACATCAACGGAGCACCAATTAGCACTGTTATTTGTTACGTTGTAATGGTTGCAATTAATCTCACTTCACTGCTGAAAATTACGAAAATTAAGATCAATTTTGTGTCGATACTTGTTAAACCTTTGATCGCTGGTCTTGCTTGTGGAGCAACAGCTTACGGCTCATTTGCGCTGTTAAGCGCTGTACTTCCAACACTCAGCCAAAACCTTATCACGCTGGTTTCTATCTGTGTTGGCGGTGGTTTTTACGCAATTGTGCTTGTTTTAGTCAAAGGAATTGCAAAAGATGACCTAGATATGATACCAAAAGGAGAAAAAATTGCAAAAACACTTGCAAAATTCAACTTATTAGGTTAAAATAGTAAATGTTGAGGTAAAACTAAAATGGAAAAATTTGAAATCAAGGAAAATTATGAAATTGATGATTTAATCAAAGTTATGGCTATGCTCAGAAGTGAAAATGGCTGTGCTTGGGATAAAGTCCAAACCCACGAGAGTATCAAGAAAAATCTCATCGAAGAAACATATGAAGTGATTGAAGCAATCAACCTTGGCGACACACCTCTTTTGAAAGAAGAGCTCGGTGATGTACTGCTGCAAGTTGTGTTTCATGCTCAAATGGCAGATGAAGTTGGAAAGTTTGATTTCACTGACGTTGCAGATGGAATTTGCAAAAAGTTGGTTGAAAGGCATCCACACGTTTTTGGCGATGTGAGTGCAAATTCAAGCGAAGAAGCTCTTGTAAGTTGGGACGAAGTTAAGCGTAAAACCAAGGGTCAAAAAACTCAAGGTTCATCAATGATAAAAGTGCCAAAAGAACTTCCGGCTCTTATGAGAAGTCAAAAAATCCAAGCTAAGGCGAAAAAAGCTGGCTTTGATTGGGACGACGTGAGCGGAGCTTTTGAATCACTTGAAAGTGAAATTGCCGAACTTAAAGAGGCAATGCAAATCAAAACTCAACAAGATATCGAAGAAGAATTTGGCGATTTATTGTTTAGTGCAGTGAATATCGCAAGATTTATCGATGTCGATAGCGAAGAAGCGTTAAGCAAGGCGAGTGATAAATTTGTTAATCGTTATCTTATCGTGGAAAAATTAGCCGAAGAAAAAGGAATCGACATGAAAAACACCCCAATTGAGGAACTTGACGAACTTTGGAAAGAGGCTAAGAAAATAATTGTATCCAACTAAGGCATATTGCCTAGTGGAAAATAAATTTTTGGAGGACAAAAAAATGAATAAAACCGAATTAGTAGCAGCAATTGCAGAAAAATCAGAACTTTCTAAGAAAGACGCTGAAAAAGCATTAGCAGCAGTTCTTGCTTCAGTTGAAGAAGCTTTAGTTGCAGGTGACAAAGTTCAACTTATTGGCTTTGGTACTTTCGAAGTTAAAGCTAGAGCAGCTAGACAAGGACATAACCCATCAACAGGCGAAACAATTGAAATCGCTGCTTCAAAAGTTCCTAGCTTTAAAGCTGGTGCAGCTCTCAAAACAGCAGTAAACAAATAATTGTAAGGTTTTGCAATTTCTTTGGGCGGGATTGACTTTTTTGAAAAAAAGGTTAGTTTCGCCCTAAAGTTTTATGAAAAAGGAAAAAGAAAAAAAGGAAAAAGAAAAAAGTAAAAAAGAAAAAAAGCAAGCAAGCTTTACTCAATTTTTCACGAAAAATTGCGAATTCTTAAGGCAGAGCCTTAAGGCGCTCGCCGCAGCGAGCGAAACACCCCAAGTAAATTGAAAATTGAAAATGAAGAATGGAAAATCAAAGCAAAGCAAATGCGATTCCAAAAAAATATAATCATCTTAAAGAAAAGCATCAAGCTAACTTAAACAATAAAACCAAAAGAAAACAAAATCGCATTTGCGTTAGTAGCAAAACAGCGAAGCGATTTTTGCGGACCGCTTGATGAATGTCCCTCAAAAAAAGCAAAAATTTCGAACGCCTAAAATGCGTTCACTACAAAAACAAGAAGTATAACTAGTGTACGCATTTCAAGCGTACAAAAAGCAATCCAACCAATAAAAATATAAATAAAAATATAAATAAAAATATAAATAGAAAAGGAAAAAACAAAAATGAGATTAGACAAATACCTTAAAGTATCAAGATTAATAAAAAGAAGAACAATAGCCAACGAAGTATGCGATGCAAAGCACGTAACAGTAAATGGCAAAATCGCAAGAGCATCTTATGACGTGAAAGTTGACGACATCATCGAAATTCAAATGGGCAGCAACATAATAAAAGCAAAAGTTATAGTAGTAACTGAGCACGCAACAAAAAATGATGCATGTATGATGTATGAAATTGTGGCAAAATAACGGCAATAATTAAGAAACTATTAAATCATCTTGACTTTGTGAATTTTTCGTGTTATGCTTTAAAAGAAAAATAAAAGTTTAGGTGTTGTATAATTGTTTAATGTTGATAAATTTTATTAAACTAGCATTACATTACCTAAATGGCAGTGTAATGCTAGTTTTTTTTTGAAAACTCGGACGCAGTTCACTTCAATGTTTAATCTATAAATAATTGGTTTTATAAATTGAACTTGAATATTTGCTTAATTAATTAGCGATGATAATATATAGTTATTTATTAGTTAATTAAAGCTTTTGGGGAAAGGAGAAAATTAAAATAAATAATCGCAAAGAAAAATTTTAAAAGATTATAAATATTTTATTTTAAGGAGAAATATCAAAATGAAAAATACAAGAAAAATTCTCGCAGTTTTAATGTCATTAGTAATGGCTTTAGCAGTTCTTCCAGTAGTTGGCGTTGTAGCTTTTGCTGAAGAAGGAATAACTGTTTCTGATTACACAGCACTTTCAGCAGCTCTTGTTGATGGCGCAACTATCACATTAGGTGATGATATCAGTGCAACATCTGTTGCAGTTCCAGCAGGAACAAGCATAACTTTAGATCTTAATGGATACACACTCTCATCTGCTGTAACTTGTTATGGTAATCTTACAATTAAAGATTCAACAGCTGGCGAAGCAACAATTTCATATAATGATGCAAATGATCACGCAACTGTAACTTATGATAGTGGTAAAATCACTTATTCTTCAGCAACAACTGTTTCTGCAATAAATGGTGGTTCTGTAACACTTGAAAGTGGTATGATTGAAGCAACAGGCGGTCAAATTGCAATTTGTGCAACAGGTGACAAAACAGGCGAAACTGAAATCGCTTCAACTGTTACCATCGCTGGTGGTGTTGTTGAAGCTGTTGAATTTGCAGCATCAGCTCAAGGCAATGGTGCAATTTTGAATGTTGATGGTGGTGTTTTACACTCAACTTATAACGCAGTTATCGCTGGTAACGGCACAAATAACTCTACAACAAAATTAGGCGGAACAACAATTAATATCAGTGGCGGCATTGCAATTAGTGAAATGCCAGATTCAGCTGATAGCACATGGATTGCTTGTGGCGTTTATCATCCACAATCTGGTACATTAAATATCACTGGTGGCACAATCATCGCTCTTGGCGGCGTTGGCGTGTTAATGCGTGGCGGTGAAATGAATATGACAGGCGGCGAAATTATCGCTACTAGCAAAGATTCAGGTAAAGTAGGCGATAGCAAAATAATTGCTGGGTCTTACGGCATATTAATTGATGGTGCAAGTTCATATTATGATGGCGCAACTGCAAGCGTTGCAATTAACGGTGGTTCAGTTTCAGCTGATGACACTCTTTTAGCTATCGTTGATGGAACTGCAACAAACACTATTGTTATCGTTGATGGTGAGTTTAACCAAGACGTTAGCGAATATCTCGAAGAAGGCGCACAAATGACAGCAAACGAAGACGGAACTTATTCAGTAGAAACTGTTGAAACAACAATCTTTGACACAATGCAAGAAATGATTGATAAATTAAGTGCTTTCATTCAAATAATGATTGATACACTCACAGACTTTATCGCAATTTTCCAAAATATTGGCTAAGCAAAATTAAAATATTAAAATAAATTTATCTTGTTTAAAGGGGCTGTTTTGCGACAGTTCCTTTTTTGTGTTTTGCAAAAGAATAAGCATTTTTACTCACTTCATCGCATATCCATTAAAAAAGGAGGTATGCGATATGATTGAACAAAATTCTAATTCGGAAAAATCAAGCAGCTTAAAATTAGAAGATAGGTCGAAATTAAGCGTGAGCGGAGTTAAAGATGTTGACTCGTTTGATGAGCAAGTCATCATAGCTTACACTGATTGCGGACAACTCACAATTTCAGGTTCAAAATTGCATATAGAAAGCTTGAGCATTGAAGTGGGCGAGTTATATGTTGTTGGGAAAATCAGCTCTTTGGTTTATTTAGATCAATCACCAAAAAGTCAAGGCTTGATAGGAAAGCTGTTTCGATGAGTTACGGAGTTAGCGTGGCATGGCAAGTTTCAAATTTTTTCATGTCAATGGGTCTAGGCTTTATCGTTGGTTTGTTGTACAGCTTGAGCCTCACCCTAATTTGGACATTCGGTGCTTCAAAGGTAGCTTACATAATTTTTGATTTAATTTTTAGTGTGATATCAACCTTATTATTCTTTTGTTTTAGCTTGATTTATTCGCAAGGAGAGCTAAGATTCATTAATGCATTAGCAGTTGGAATTGGTGCAATAGTGTTTCATTTAACAGTGGGAAAGTTTATTCTAAAATTTATGAAAAAATTAGCTGCGAGGATAAATAAAACTATAAAGCTGATTTTTTCACCGCTTATGATGTGCTTGAGGTTTTTAAAAAATTCAAGTAAAAACATAATTAATAAATGCAAAAAAACATACGTTAAAATCAAAAAAAGACTTACCGACAAGAAAAATAAAGATGAAATCAGTGAAATAAGCGACAAAATAAATAATAGTAAAAAAATAAAAGATAAAAAAACAAGACAAAAGTCGACTAAAAAAACTAAAAATAAAAAAGAAACTAACAAAAAACACATTGATTTGTTATACAAAATACACAAAAAATCAAAAAACTCAAAAAAACTATTGCAAAAAACACAGGATTTGATATAATAGCTATAAATGAAGTTAAGTTATTATGCAAGTGGAAACTTGCTTGTGATAAATAATTGTGATGCAAGCTTAATAGTTAGTTTCACTAAGCTTTATAATTTATGGTAAAGGAGGGTAAAAAAATGAGCGTTGAAAGACTTGTTTTGCCTAAGCGTAAAAAGAAAAGAGGCAGTATTGTTTTAAAAATAGCCTTTGTGGCAGTGTTTTCTGTTGTTGGCATTAGTATCGCATCAAACTTTGCCCAATTGAGCCAAGTGAACGAGGAAAAAGCACGGCTTGAAGAAGAAGTTGCTTATTACGAAGAGCAAATCGATGAATTATCCGAGCGGATGTTAGAAGAAAACTGGGATAGTATAATAGAATCTATTGCAAGAGAGCAATATTCGATGTTAAAAGATGGCGAAACAATTTACGGTAGCGAAAACTTTTAACAGGAGATGAAATAATATAGTCGGAGAAATTTTTGAAGGAACTATCACAGGCGTTAAAGACTTTGGCGCTTTTGTGAGTTTGCCTAATGGGCAAAATGCGTTAGTTCATATTTCTCAAGTGTCGAATTCTTACATTAAAGATTTAAATCGATATTTCGAGATAGGTCAAAAGGTGAGCGTTAAAGTGATTGGCATTGATGAAAATGGCAAGATTAGCCTATCAATGAAGCAAGCTCAAGAAGCTGAAAAATCCAACCAAAACCAACCACCGAAACCAGAACTAAGCAAAGACCTAGCTTTTGAGCAAATGCTCACGAAGTTCAAAAAAACAAGCGACGAAAAAATGAACCAACTGAAAAAATCATCTAATTCAAGAATGAGATGTTCAAAAAAGTAAAATAAAAAACAGTGGTTGCAGAAATGTAATCACTTTTTTAATGTGAAAAATAATTCTCAATTTTCCATTCTCAATTCTCAATTAATAAAGAGGTGTCTTAAATGAAATATCTAATAATCGGCGCTGGTGCAACTGGAGCACCAATTGCGGCATATTTAGCAAACAAAAACCACGATGTTAGCATAATCGCAAGAAATGAAACGCTCAAAAAAATTCAAAATGATGGCTTGAGCATCATTAAATCTGACGGCAGCGAGTTAAACGTGAAAATCAAAGCCTATGATGAAAAATCTTACACTGAAACTCCAGACATAATCTTTTTATGTGTCAAGGCGTACAGCGTCGACTCCACCATCGAGTTTTTGACAAGGGTTTGCGATGAAAACACAATAGTTATCCCAATCTTAAACATTTACACAACTGGTGAATATCTTCAACAAAAACTTCCACATTGCACAGTGACAGACGGCTGCATTTATATCGCATCAGGCATTAAATCTGCTGGAGTTATTGAAATGCAAGGCGAAATTTTTCGAGTTTTCTTCGGTGAACGTGGAAAACTTTTGAATGATGAGAAACTTCAAGCCGTACAAAACGACCTTCGAGCTTGCTCAATTGATGCAGTTCATTCGAAAAAAATGCAAACTGACGCTTTTGAAAAGTTTACCTTTGTTTCAACAATGGCAGCTTGTGGTTTATATCACGATTGCATGGTGGAAAAAATGCAAGTTGATAAAATCGTTCGTGATGATTTCATGTGCTTGACTAGGGAAATTTTGAGCCTTGCTGATAAAATGGGTCTTGAGTTTGAAGTGGACGTGTTTGAGAAAAACATGGGGATTTTAGATAACCTCAGCCCTAATGCAATGGCATCAATGCAGCGAGATATAGCGGCGGGCAGACAGTCGGAAATAGGGGGACTTGTCCACGCCGTACCGCAAAAAGCAAAAGAGTTTGGACTCACACTGCCTTTATACGAAAAAATTTCAATAAAGTTCAAGAATATCTAAAATTTGCTTGCAAGATTGTTAAAAATAGTTTATTATATAATTACAAATATATTTTTTAAGGAGAATTATCATGAGTAAAAAAATCTTAGCTTTAGTTTTATCTTTTATCTTAGTTTTTAGTTTAGTTGGTACAACAGTTGCATCTGCAACATCACAAGATCTGCCTTTTGAAAACAGCGAATATTTCGATTACGAAGATTACACCTTGCACTATAGAACCTACGAGCCAGACGGTGAAGCGGTTAACCAAATCATGCTTATTCATGGTTTTTGCCTTTCAACAGTTTCATTTGAAGACTTAGCAGCCGAATATGTGGCAGCAGGTTATAGCGTTGTTTTGGTTGATATGCCAAACTTTGGCTATTCTTCAAGAGAAACCACTGATATGGATTTAATCGATAGAGAAGTTTTAGTTTATGAATTAATGTGCGAGCTTAGCGATAGCACTTGGATTGTTGGCGGTCACTCAATGGGCGGCGGCATTGCGCTCAACATGGCAACAACTTATTCTGAAATGATTTCAGGTGTTGTGCTCATCTCACCTCAAACTTCAACAGAGTTAACATTCCCAATTTCAGCTTTCGTGAAATCTAGCGTAGTTACAACTATTTTTGATATCATCTTAAGTTTTGCGCTTATGATTCCATCAACAATTGATTCTCTTGTTGAAATGAGTTTCAGTGATGCAGATTTTGCAGCAGCTTATGACGATAGCAAAATTTCAGACCCACTTAGCATCTCAGGCACAGGCGCTGGCATTGCAATTCAAACTTCACACGCAAGAGGTACAGACTTTGACTTAGTGAGTGAAATTGACGTTCCAGTGGTTATCATCACATCAAGCAACGACCAAATCGCAGTTGCATCAAACACAGAGGAAATCTTAAACGCTCTTCCAGATTCAGCAGTAGCTTTTGAAGTTAGCGAGGGCGGTCACATGGTTATGGAATATGATTCGCAGTACACCGCTTTGCTCACCCTTCCAACCATGGCAACCATGAGTTTTGAGGCAGTTGAAGCTTAAACTTGTGATTTAAAATTTAAGTATGTGTATAAACTGAAAAAAATCGAGTTAAATCAAAAAATATGTGCTTTTTTAACTTGAATTTGAGCTAGTTTTGTAGTATACTATTAAAGTTAAAATTAGAAATAAGTACAAGAAAGAGGTACATAAATGGATACTAGATATATCATCGTTACCGGTGGCGTTGTTTCAGGTCTTGGTAAAGGCATCACAGCAGCTTCACTTGGTAGATTGTTAAAAGACAGAGGGCTCACAGTTTCAGTTATTAAACTCGACCCTTATCTCAATGTTGACCCAGGCACAATGAACCCAACTCAACATGGCGAAGTTTTCGTTACAGAAGACGGCGCAGAAACAGATCTCGATTTAGGTCACTATGAAAGATTTATTGATGAAAACTTATCTCAAAATAGTAACATCACATCTGGACAAGTGTATTTAAGCGTTATTCACAATGAAAGAAAGGGTAATTACGGCGGTCAAACTGTTCAAATTATTCCTCACATAACTGATGAAATTAAACGTAAAATCGCACTCACAAACCAATATGATGTTGTGTTAGTTGAAATCGGCGGTACAGTTGGCGACATGGAAAGTCAACCATTTATCGAAGCAATTCGCCAATTCACTCAAGAATATGGCTCAGATAAATGTATGCATATCCATGTAACTTTAGTGCCTTACCTCAATGCCTCTCAAGAGCTTAAAACTAAGCCAACTCAACATTCAGTTAAAGAGTTATTGAGCATCGGTATCCAACCAGATGTGCTTGTTTTAAGAACTGAAAAACCAATTGATGATAACATCAAGAAAAAAATCTCACTATTTTGTAACGTACCTCAAGAAAACGTTATCGAAAACGGAGATATGCCAACTCTTTATGAGATTCCAATCGCTCTTGAAGCAGAGGGTCTTGCAAAAGTTGCAATCAAACATCTTAACCTTGAATGTGGCGAACTCGATTTTTCTGAGTGGAGCGACATGGTAACAAGAAGTAAAAACCTTAAAAATAAAGTTAACATTGCCCTTGTTGGTAAATACGTTGAACTTCACGACTCATATTTGAGCGTTGTTGAAGCTCTTAAACACGGCGGTATCCATAACGATGCTGACGTGCATATTGAGTGGATTGATAGTGAAACTGTAACACAAGATAATGTTGAAGAAATCTTCAAAGACATCGATGGTGTGTTAGTACCTGGTGGCTTTGGTTCAAGAGGTATCGACGGAAAAATTCTTGCAGCAAAATATGCTCGTGAAAATAAAGTTCCTTACCTTGGAATCTGCCTTGGTATGCAAATTGCGATTATCGAGTTCGCTCGTAACGTACTTGGCTTTGCTGATGCAAATAGCAGTGAGATTGACCCTAGCACAACTCACCCTGTTATCGATCTTATGGACGAGCAAAAAGACGTTGCTAACCTTGGCGGCACAATGCGCCTTGGTTCGTATCCTTGTGTGCTTAAAGAGGGAACAAAGGGATATGAAGCATATGCACAACAAATGATTCATGAACGTCATAGACATCGTTATGAAGTTAATAATGAATATAGAGAGCAACTTGAGAAAAATGGTATGATTTTATGTGGTGTTTCACCTGATAAGCATATTGTTGAGATGTGTGAGCTTGCTGATCACCCTTGGTATGTTGCTTCTCAAGCGCATCCAGAGTTTAAGTCAAGACCAACAAAAGCACACCCACTTTTTGCTGGATTTATTAAAGCTTCAATAGAGAATAAGAAAAACTAAAAAAAGTAAAAAGAAAAAAGAAAAAAACAAGTAAAGCTTTACTCAATTTTTCACGAAAAATTGCGGATTCTTAAGGCAGAGCCTTAAGGCGCTCGTAGCAACGAGCGAAACATCCCATCAAAGTAAACGTAAAAATTGAAAAAAAGCAAATGCGAAAAAAATAGAATAAATTAAATAAAATGCGGTATCTTTCCTCAACATCAAAGTGAAAGGAAAACGATATCGCATTTGCGTCCACTAGTAAAAAGAGCAAAGCGATTTTTTACGGACCGATAAATCAAACCTACCTATAAAAACGTAGGGACATGGCTTGCCATGTCCGAAGCTTAGCACTATCCCAACATGGAACGGTCAAGACCGTTCCCTACAAAAATATATTTATAGTTTTTTCGTATCAAAAAGACTGTATTGTTTTGCCTACGGCAAAATCAAGTAACCCCTTAATAGGGTTTCCAAGTAGCTTATAAATCCTAAAACTCCACATACTTATCGGATATTTTTGTCTAACTCTGCGTTGTCGTCAATCGCAATACGAAAGTATTGCTCAATCCTCCGCCTTGATTTAAACAAAAATCTCTCGATAATTATGTAAAGTTTTAAGATTTACAAGCTACTGCGCAAAAATGTCCGAGGGACAATTTTTTTGCTATCTTCCTGCGTTTTTTTGAACGATTGGGAGTTTCGTTCGCTGCGGCGAACGACTTAAGGCTCTGCCTTAAGAAACCGCAATTTTTTAAAAAAATTGAGTAAAATTTTACATGATTTTTTTCTTAAGTTCTTGCGTCAAGATTATTCAAAGCAAAGTAATCCAAAAAAGGATTATTTCGCTTTGAATAACCACAAAAAGTTGTTATTCAAAAATAATAACGGTCAGTTCGTAACCTTCCTGACCAAAAACAAAACTAAAGGAGCATAACCCATGAAACAATTTAATAGCAAAACAACCCAACTCGCACAAGGCGCAATTATCGCAGCCTTGTATGTCGCACTAACCTATGCGCAAGCCGTAATCTTCCCAGGAAGCACCTCAATGGCGGTGCAGTTTAGAGTGTCGGAAATGATGACGCTTTTAGCTGTGTTCACTCCAGCGGCAATTCCAGGGCTCACAATAGGCTGCGCAATCGCAAACCTAGTTGCACTCGGATCACTTCCTCTCGATGTGTTCATAGGCTCATTAGCAACACTTCTCGCAACAATTTGTATGTATAAACTAAGATCAGTACGCTTTAAAGGTTTACCACTTTTAGCCTGCCTTATGCCAGCAATTTTTAACGGCATAATCGTTGGCTGGGAAATTGAATTCTTCTTCATCGAAGGCCCATTTAATTTCATGAGCTTTTTAATTCAAGGCGGCTTAGTAGCCTTAGGTGAACTCGGTGTATGCTTTACTCTCGGTTTGCTTTTCGTTAAAGCAGTTGAAAAGCGTGGTTTAGAAAAATATTTCAAATAAAAAAGTAATCACAAATTAAATAAGCGCAAAAAAAACATCCTATCGTATTTTTCGATAGGATGTTAAATTTTTATTGTGTTAGAGGTTTATACCAAACCGAAAAAACTATCAAAGCTGAAATCGATTTGGAAAATTTCTGAAATATAAGCAGCAATTGTTTCTAAGTAAGAACTAATTGTTTCAAAAATACCCATAACTTGCTCCATTGGAGTTTCTTCACTCACGCTCAGAGTTGCTCCATTTGATGCAAATAAAAGGAAGTTGAGCATATTTGAGTCATAGCAGTTGATTGTGTAACCACTGCAGCCGTCAAAAGCATCAGCAGCGCAAGTTTCAATTGTTGTTGGCATTGTGATTGAAATCAGTGAAGTGCAGTTTGAGAAAGCACCACTTTCGATTGTTGTGATTCCTTCTTCGATGATGATTGCAGTTATTTCAGTGCAATCAGCAAAAGCATCTTTGCCGATTGATTTAACTAAATATGTAACTCCGTCGATAATTGTTGATGCTGGAACAGTAACTCCTCCAGTGGCATAGGTTTCGCAATCAGAAACTTCAGCGTAGCCAGTTGTGTAGTTAACAGCGTATGAAAGATAAATGTCTGTTGCGTCAGCTGTGAATGAAATTGCGGTCATTGTCATTAACATCATGAGCGAAAGGCAAAGAGAAATGACTTTTTTGAGTGTTTTATTCATGTTTTATAGCTCCTTTTTCATTATTAATTATATTATACAACAAATACTAGATATTTGTCAATGCTAATTCTTATAAGTTTTGTGTCGATAAACAATTAACTTGCCGTTGCGGTACAATTTTTTTCGGTTAACCGAAAAAAATGTTGTACCCCCCAACAATCAAAATTTAATCGAATTTGTTATTGTCCAATAAATAAATCACCTGAAATGCTGCTATAGTTTATGGCGAATTCATGAGCAAGTTCATCAGGAGTTGACTCATCAACGCAGTTGCCGCTTGCACTTGAGAAGTTTGTTTTGCAGCTCACATCGTCACTCAAAATCCAGCAGTCACCGGAAACAGTGCTGACATTAAACGAATCGATATAATCAATTTCAGGATAAACATAAATGTTGCTTGAAACTGTTTTAATGTAGTTGTTGATATAGCCGTCTGTGAGGCTGATTTCACCGCTAACACTCACAACTTCGAGCTTGCTGCCAGATGAATAAACTTTCACATCACCAGAGCTAGTTTCAATGCTAAGGCTGTGAAGTAAGCCGTTAGGAATGAAAATATCTAAGTCACCTTGATTAGCGATGTCGGAATTTATCTTGATTTTCAAAGTTGAATTTTCAATGATATATAAACACTGCGCAGTGTTTTCATCGTCATATTCTATTGTGATTCCGTCTTGATTATAGCCGCAAATTTCAATGTTAGCCGAATCCACATCAATATCAATTGCTGAAATATCAGCAGTTGATAAGTTAACGCTAGTGTCAACTTGAGAATAATTGCTAAGGTCGGCACTGGTGAAAATCGCAGTGATTGTGGTCAAGCTTCGTCCGTTAAGAGTTAAAACAAAGGTTGAGATAACAAGCACCAATAAAAGATTTAACGTGATTAATTTTATGTAAAGCAACGTTTTATTTTTCATCGAGTTCACCTCGTTTTAAGTTAGTTATTTCTAAAAGTGTATGCATTATTTCTTTGGTGATTGGAATTGAAAAAAAGATAATCCACGTTGGGTGCCAAATTTCAGTGAACATTCCAACAACGCAATAAAGCAAGCCAACAATAAAAGTGACAAAAATTGTTGCAAATTTAATTGACTTTTCTGCTTCTTTAATAAGGTTTGCAAAATCATTATCTGCATAGTGCATTTTTAAACTGCCTAAATATATGCTAAGTATACAGCCGATTATTGCAAAGACAGGCACAATGAAAAATCCGACGATAATTAAATCGTTTAGAGCTGAAATTATAAAAATTACTGGCGAAATCACAAAAAGGAAAATGGAAATAAACTCGATTTGCCTTGTTCGCTTTTTGTAATTTTTAGGGTAAATATGCTCGAAGCTGTCATCGCTATCTGTGTCAGGTGTCATCGCTTCTTCAATAATATCGTCAACATCAGCAAAACTTGCTATAGTTAAGCTATAAGCTTGTGCATGAGTGCGGCCTTCGCTCAAATGGTCTTTTGAGTGGCTCATCATATCTTTAATCAAATCGTTTTTGATTTTATTAGATTTTTTTGTTTTAGGTACATCTATAAAAAGTGTATCAACATAGTTTTTAATTTTCCTATCCATTTTTTCCTCCTCTTTTGCAATATATTACATATATAGTAATTATAACATATTTACTCACTAGTGTAAATGGTTTATATCCAAAAATAAAATTAAAAATAGGGCTAACAATAAAAATAAACAAATTAAGCTCAAGATCTAAATAAATTACTTGTTGACTATCTATAAAAATTATAGTATAATATAAAAAAGAAAAGCATTGGAGGAAAAAATGAAGATATTAGAATCATCTGAAAATTATTTAGAAACCATCTTAATGTTAAAAAATGAAGGCATAAATGTGCGAGCTATCGATGTTGTTAACGAACTTGGCTTTTCAAAAGCAAGTGTAAGCGTTGCAATGAAGCATTTAAGAGAGGACGGCTTTATCAGTGTTGATAAAAATAACATTATAGAGTTATTGCCAGCAGGCTTGGAAATAGCCCAAAAAATGTATGAGCGTCACGTTGTGATTTCAAAAGGTTTGATCGCTATTGGAGTTGACGAAGAAATCGCAACTCACGATGCGTGCAAAATTGAGCATATAATCAGCACAGAAACTTTTGAGTGCATCAAGGCTTACTTGCATAAAGTTGGTAAATTATAAGTTTTCTTTTGCAATTGATAACACATAAAATTTATGACGGTTCACTTTTTTAGCGTGAAAACGCTAAAAAACGTACCGCAAAAGCAAAACTAGCTTCAAAAATAGCGATATAAAAAATATTTTACAATAAAAACATTAAAATATTGAAAAAACACTTGCTTTTTCTTTCGTTTTCTGTTAAAATAAATATCGTTCATGACTCAACTAAAATCAAGTCAACTAAAATCAAGGAGGTGCTAACACATGGCTAAATGTGAATACTGCGATAAATCTGTGTCTTTCGGAATTCAAGTTTCTCACTCACACAGACGTTCAAACAGAACTTGGAAACCAAATGTTAAACGTGTAAAAGCTGTAGTTAACGGTTCACCAAAAAGAGTATATGCTTGTACTCGTTGCTTACGTTCAGGTAAGGTAGAGCGTGCTGTTTAATTTTACAATTGAATTTACGTGATAATGGACTTTCATCATGAAGGTCCTTTTTTCATGCCCTTTTTTAGTCAAAAGATTATAAACTAACATGGTTTTAATCTTTTGACTATTTTTTTCTAATTGTTATCACATAAAATTTTAAAAAACTACTTGACAAACTAAAATCAATCTGCTATCATAAATATATGAACACATGAATATATGTTCATATATCAATATATTAAATCACAAAGGAGAACACCTATGCCAAATATAAAAGAAGAAGAATTTTGTTGCCCACACGTAAGCGCTTTGCAAAAAGAAATGCCAGATGACGATCTATGTTTTGACATCGCCGATTTTTACAAGATTTTTTCAGACTCATCAAGATTGAAAATTCTTTTCACCATGTTAGAAAAAGAAATTTGTGTGCATGACATATCTTTGCTTGTTAACATGAGTCAATCCTCGGTTTCTCATCAACTTAAATTTTTGCGACAAAGCAAGGTTGTTAAGGCGAGAAGACAGGGGAGATTATGTTATTATTCGCTTGACGATGATCATATACATGATGTGTTGCTTCTAGCTAAGGAACACCTAAATCATAAACAACAAAAATAAAACTAAAAAGGAGATTTCATAATGTTAACTTATTTTCAAAACCTCTTTGAATTGTTTGTAGATATGTCATTTTATATAATGCTCGGACTTTTCATGGTAGGCTTACTCAATACTTTTATAAACAAAAAATGGATAACCTCACAAATTGGCTCAAACAGCTTTTGGTCTGTGGTTAAAGCCTCTCTTTTTGGCGTACCGCTGCCGCTGTGTTCGTGCGGAGTTGTGCCAACGGCAATTGAGCTAAAAAAAGATGGTGGCTCGAATGGTTCGGTCATCTCGTTTTTGATTTCAACACCTCAAACTGGTGTCGATAACATCGTTGCCACATGGGGAATGCTCGGGCCTTTCATGGCGATTTTTAGAGCGTGTGCAGCGTTTGTGTCAGGCATTTTTGGCGGTGTTGTGGTAAACATCTTCGGCAAAAATGAAGAAATAAATGTTGACGTACCAACATCATGTGGCTGTGGCTGCGAAACTGAAAAAGCGGAGCAAACATCATGCTGCTGTGGCTCATCAGCATCAGAAGATGAATCGTGCTGTTGTGGCGGTACTGCTGAAACCACTGCAACATCATGTGGTTGTGGCTGTGAAACTGAAAATGCGGAGCAACCCTCATGCAGTTGTAGTTCATCAGCACCAATTAAAGAAACTATTTCATGTTGTTGTGACGAAACCACTGCATCAACTTGTGGCTGCGGCTGTGAAACTGAAAAAGAGGCGCAAACTTCATGCTGTTGCGGCTCGTCAGAGCCTGTACAAGCAAACTCAAGTTGTGGCTGTTCAAGTGAAGATTCTGTGGCAACAATGAGTTTTGGCGCTAAAATCAAGCGTGTTTTCACCTATGGTTTTGGTTCATTCCTCGACGAAATCGCTTTTCATTTCGTGTTAGGTTTACTCTTATCTGCCCTTATTTCAACCATTATTCCAGATGATTTCTTCGTGGGAATTGGACTCGACAGTGGAATTTTATCCATGCTCTTAATGGTCGTTATCGGCTTGCCAATGTACGTTTGCTCAACCTCGTCAATCCCAATTGCCGTATCGCTCGTTTTAAAGGGCTTATCACCAGGGGCAGCTTTCGTGTTCTTGTTCACTGGGCCAGTCACAAACATGGCTTCATTAGCCATTATCGCTAAAACTATGGGCAAAAAAATCACCGCCTTATATGTTTCGAGTGTGGTTGTCGCTTCAATCGCTTGTGGCATGATTTTCGACTTCCTTTGTGAAAAACTTAGCTATAGCATCGCTAGTGGGGAACTCACCCATGTTCACAGCGAAGAAACTCCAATTTATTTTTATGTTATCGCTGCTATTTTTGCCGTGCTTTTATGCAAAAGTTTCATTAAAACTCTTATCAAAAAGATTAAAGCTAAGAGAGCATAAGCTTAAAAATTGAATAACAAAAAGCCGTATATACGAACATCAACGTATATACGGCTTTATTAATTTATTCGATATCTAAAGGGGTTTTGTTTTTTTGTGGCTTTGTGGTGGCGGTTAGTTAGCTTCGGCGAGCGTTTGTCTACGGCTTTGCCGTAGACATTGTGTGCTTGCACACAATAATTTTGACAAAGTCAAAATTAAACGCTCGCCGAAGCGTGCCGATAACTGAAACTATCTTAAAAACCACCAAACTTACTAATACACACGTAGAAAACGAGAACGACAGTGAACTTTTTCGGCTCGGTTTATCAATCCAATTCGCAACCACAAAAGCTCGAGCAAATCAACTGCTCGGTGTAGCCGCTCCCAAATAGTATAAAACTAATCCGGCGTTCGTGTCGAGGTACTCGACTAATAGTCTCGTTTTTTCTTTTGGATGCTTTTATAAACTAAGAATGCTGCTGCTGCGATTGCTACGACACCTAAGCCAATATAAATTGATGTCATGTCACTGCCTGAAACCTTAATATCACTCCAAAGTGTAGAAAGAACATCAAGTGTTTCTTGTGGAAGATTTTCAAAGTATTCAACATCAGGTTCGTCACCTTCAGCTGGATAAAGCTCTTCAATTGCGAGCATTTCAGCATATTCGTCCATCTCTAAAACAGCTGCGTTTGGAGTTGCATAGCCGATGTAAAGAGCATTGCTAAGAGCAACTTCAGGCTCCATGAGGAAGTTCATATACATAAGAGCTGCATCATAGTTTTGTGCGCAAGTTGGAATACAAACAGAATCGATGAAAATGTTTACGCCCTCTTCTGGATAAACAAAAGCTAAATCATCATTAACTTCTTTCATTGAAACATAGTCACCAACATAATATGGAACCATTGCAGCTTCGCCGCTTTCCATTTTGTTGTAAACTTCGTCCATAACGTAGCTTTGAAGAAGCGATTTTTGCTCGATGAGCATATCAGCAGCTTCTTGAAGTTCAGCTTCGTCAGTTGTGTTGAGTGAGTAACCTAACATTTTAAGTGGAATAGCAAACGCATCACGTACGTTATCAATCATGAGGATTTGACCTGCATAATCTTCATCCCAAAGGATATCCCAGCTTGTTGGAGTTTCATCAACCATTGTTGTGTTGTAAATAAGACCAACCATACCAACACTGTAAGGTACAGTGTAAGAGTTATCAGGATCGAAGTAAACATTTTTATAATCGTCCATGATGTTTTCATAATTTGGAAGTGATTCAACATCAACTTCTAAGAGTAAATCTTCGCTAATCATTCTTTCAATCATGTAATCTGATGGAATAACGATGTCATAGCTAACACCGCCATTAGCGATTTTAGCATACATATCTTCATTGCTTTCAAAAGTTACATAGTTAACTGTGATGCCAGTTATTCTTTCAAATTCAGCGTTAACATCAATGCAATCATCTTCATAAGAATCGCTGATGTATTCGCCCCAGTTGAAAACATTGATTGAAGTGCCAGCGAGGTCATGGTCAGTGTAGTAACTATCAGTTTCGTAGTTGTAAGTTGTTTCTTCGTCAGCTGCGAAACAGGTTAAAACGCTTGAACATAAAAGTGCAATAACACAAAGAATGTAAATAATTTTTTTCATTATAGTAAAACTCCTAAATATTAATCTAATTTATTTTTTGCTTTCTTTTCGCTTCTTGCTTGATAGATATTCATACCCACCAAAACGAGCAAAACGCCAACAAAAATAACAGTTGAAATTGCGTACATATCTGGTGTAACTCTTTTTTTAGTCATTGAGAAAATTCTGATTGAAAGAGTTTCAAAAGAAGCACCTTGAGTGAAATAGCTGATAACAAAATCATCAACAGACAAGGTGAAAGACATCAAAAATCCAGTGATAATACCAGTTGAAATTGATGGAAGAACAACCTTGAAAAATGATTGCACTGGAGTACAGCCTAAATCCAGTGCCGCTTCATTAAGGGCAGGATTGAGCTGTCTAAGCTTTGGAAGTACGGATAAAATCACGTAAGGCAAGTTGAAAGTGATGTGGGCGATTAGCATTGTCCAAAACCCTAAGGTGTTAACAAAGCCGAGCATACCGCCAACGAAAACAAACAAGAGCATAAGCGAAATACCAGTTACAATTTCAGGGTTCATCATTGGAATGTTAGTGACATTCATCACCATATTTTTTGTCCAGTTTTTTTTGTACGCATTGATGCCCACCGCTGCGGCTGTGCCTAAAATTGTGGCGCAAATTGCAGAAGTTGAGGCTAAAATCATTGTGTTTTTCAGCGCAGTCATTGTTGAAGAATCGTTCAATAATGATTGATACCATTGAAGTGAAAAACCTGAGAAAACGCTTGAGCTTTCAGAGGCATTAAAAGAAAACACAACCATGGTTAAAATTGGCGCATATAAAAATATCATGATAAACACAATATAAAGTTTTGAGATAAGTGGTGTCTTGTTTCTCATATAAGCACACCTCCATCTTCGTCTTTGGCGAACTTATTCATGATCATCATGCAAACAAAAATCATAAGCATAAGCACAAGCGAAAGTGATGAGCCTAAACTGTAATTATTAAGTGATTTAAATTGCATTTCGATAACATCGCCGATAAGTGAAAACGTTGTTCCACCAAGTTTTTTAGAGATATAAAAAGTTGAAACACTAGGCACGAAAACCATTGTTAAGCCTGAAACGATGCCAGGAGTTGTGAGTGGCAAAATAACTTTTTGAATAACAGAAAGTTTGCTTGCACCCAAATCTTCGGCAGCTTCGATTAAGCTATGATCAAGTTTTGCCATGATTGAATAAAGCGGCAAAATCATATATGGAATATAGTTATAAACCATGCCCAAAACAACAGCACCATCTGTGTTAATCATGCTAATTGTTGGCAGATTAATCGCAGATAAAAATGAGTTGATAATGCCAGTGTCTTGAAGTAAAATCATGAGCGAATATGTTCTAATGAGAAGGTTAGTCCACATTGGAATCATAACGAGCATCATGATGGTGCGCTGAGTGTTCATCTTGCTTCTTGACATGATGTACGCAAGCGGATAGGCTAAAATCAAGCAAACAATTGTTGCAATGAAGCCAAGCCAAATTGAGTTGAGCATAACATCAGTGTACTCAGAAATCGCCCAAATATTATCAAGTGAGAAATTACCAGCACTGTCAGTGAGCGCATAGTAAGTGACATAAAGAAGTGGAACAATGATGAAAATCGCAGACCAAACTAAATAAGGCGCAGCGAGAAGTTTTTTTCCAAGAGAATTTTTATTCATATCATTCCTCCTGTAAATCAATATCAGAAAGTTGATCTATCTCGTCGCTGAAACTGCTATAATCACCATAAAGGTCAGAAAACTCACTTTTTTTCATAACATGAATAGCATCTGGTTCAATGTCGATGCCAATTTCAGTGCCAACAGGGAAGTAGTCTGTGGTTTGAATCATCCATTTGAAATCGTCAATATCAACGATCATTTCAAAGTGAATTCCCTTAAAGGTGTTTGAAGTGATAACGCCTTTAATCATGCCTTTTGAAACATCAACAATGTCAACATCTTCAGGGCGTACAACGATATCGACCTTTTCATTAACGCTAAAATCTTTATCAAGGCATTGGAAAGTAGCCCCAGAAAACTTTGCTTTAAAGTCGCTGAGCATAACGCCATCTAAGATATTACTTTCGCCGATGAAATCAGCAACGAAAGCGTTTTTAGGTTCGTTATAAATGTCAATAGGTGCGCCAATTTGTTGGATTTTACCGCCGTTCATAACAACGATGGTGTCGCTCATTGAAAGCGCTTCTTGTTGGTCGTGTGTAACATAGATAAAGGTGATGCCAAGCTCTTGCTGAATGTTTTTCAGCTCAACTTGCATATCTTTTCTAAGTTTAAGGTCAAGCGCACCGAGTGGCTCGTCTAAAAGAAGAACTCGAGGCTCAACAGCGAGCGCACGAGCAATCGCAACACGTTGTTGCTGCCCACCTGAAAGCGAAGAAACGTCACGTCTTTGGAAACCCTTGAGGTTAACAAGCTGCAACATTTTTTCAACTTTTTTGCGGATATCGGCTTCTTTCATCTTCTTAATTCTTAAGCCAAAAGCAATGTTTTCAAAAACATTAAGGTGGGGAAACAAGGCGTATCGTTGAAAGATTGTGTTAACTTGCCTTTTATGTGGTGGCAAATTGTTAATGTCTTTGTCTTCAAAGATAACTTGTCCCTCATCAGCTTCTAAAAAGCCTGCGATAATCCTCAATGTCGTGGTCTTACCACAACCTGATGGGCCTAAAAACGTGATGAATTCTTTGTCCTTGATGTTTAAACTGATGTCATCAAGAATGACCTCTTGGTCAAATTTTTTGCTGATGTTTTTCAGACAGATAATGTTCTTGTCTTTCATTCGATAAAAACCCCTTTCCCTGCATGGACTGGCTCGCTTTGCTCGCAATGAAGAATGAAGAATGAAAAATGAAGAATTGTGGTGGTGTGCTTTGCACACATTTTAAAATTCGACACTTAATTTTCTCTTATTTTTTCATTTGCGAAGTCAAGTTAGTCTATAGTCTATGCTCGCTCGAATAACAATAACAATATAAAGCAAAAACGCTCAAATGTCAACAGTTTTTTTGCAATTTTTCGCAAAAATCTACAGGAAAATCAAACAATTATAACATTTACTCTTTATAACTCTTATTTACTCTTTAATGCTCTCGAATGCTCATTAAAATTTTTTTGAAATAAATTTTGGAAATTGCAAGAAAATTACTGCTTTTTAACTGGAATTTTTAAAAATTAAACTAATAACACTTGACAAAACTCGATTAATTGAGTAAAATTTGAAGTGCTATATATAATATGGAAACGCAAAACTTGATGCTTTTGGTGTTTTCGTACCTTTTTGGCGGTTAACCGCCAAAAATTGTACCGCCCCAAAAAGCTAAAATAAAAAGGAGAAACAATGCCAAAACACAACATAGGAATCGACCTTGGAACAGGTTACATCAAAATATTCGTCAGTGGCAAGGGTATTGTGTTATCCGAGGCGACTGCGATCACATATGACTCATATACCGAGCAAATTTTAGCCATCGGCAATGAAGCAAAAAAAATGCTCGAAAAAACACCGGAAACAATCGAACTCGTTTTGCCAATAGACAGCGGAGTTATTTCGGAGTTTTCGTCTGTGGAGCAAATTTTGAGCTTTTTTGTGAAATATATTTGCAAAAAAAGCATTTTTCGCCCAAATATCATCATCACAGCGCCAAGCTCAATCACGGAGCTTGAGAAAAAAACCATTGTTGAAGTTATTTGCTCAAGCGGAGCTGGCAAGGTTAGTTTGATTGATGAACCTATTGCCTCTGCTTTGGGTGTGGGCTTAACGATTGATTATCCACACGGAGTTATGGTTGTCGATATCGGCAGCGGAACTTGCGACATTGCGGTGATTTCAATGGGTGAAGTTGTTGTGAGCAATTCGCTGAAAATTGCTGGTGACGATTTCGATGCGGCAATAGTGCAATATCTCAAAAGAGAGCGTGGAATTTTAATCGGTCTTCAAACGGCTGAAAAAATCAAAAAGACCATCGGCTGTGCATATAAAAGGGAAGTTGAATTTGAAATGAGCGTCAACGGCAAAGATGCGGTTACTTTGATGCCGAAGATTTTTACAGTCACTTCAACGGAAATTTATGATGCTTTGAAAGAATCAATTGAAATGATTTTTGAGCGGATTAAAGACGTACTCGAGCAAGCTGACCCAGAGCTTTGCACAGACATTTTTAACGAGGGAATTCGTCTTTGCGGCGGAAGTGCCAAGCTGTACGGCTTTAAAAAAGCTTTTGAAGATAAGTTTGGTGTGGATTTGATTTTATATGACGATCCTGAACACGCTGCGGCAAAAGGTGCAGGCTATGCCTTGAAAGATATCGACTCATTGGTTGATAATGGCTATGCTTACCGTTCAAAAGAAATTGTTAATGGTTTAGTTGAATAAAAAAAATAAAGCAAAGATTAACTCATTTCGAGAAAATCTTTGCTTTTTACTTTTGTCTTATATCGTCTTAATATTAATTAGCCGATTTTAACTTCTTTATCGTCGTTTTTAACTTCAAATTCAAGATGGTTTTTAAATTCATCACTAACCCAGTCACAGATTTGCTCAGGATTTTCGAAGATATTATCGAGTCTTTTCATGAAAGGAATTGTTTCACCAAAATCGAGGGCTCTGTGGTCAAACGCAATGCAAATTGGAAGAATTTGACGAATTTCGATTGATTTTTCACCGCTTGCATTTTTAACAACAACTGGCTTATCAGTGATCGCACCAACTGAAAAAGCTGAAACTTGAGGAGGAATAATCTCCAAAATTGCTGTTGTTCCACGTTGTTCACGATAAAGTGAGCCAACGTTTGAAATTGTTGTTGTTCCCACTGCGATGTCGTCTTTGTTAAGTCTTTCAGTTTCAGGAATGCTCATATATTCTTTTTTAGCCTTGCCAGTTAAAAGAGTGTCAACCTTGCACTTGCCAAACTTAGTGCCCATTAAGCGAAAGATTGTTTGAGAAATCTTGCCTTGTTTGAGATACTTGATTGTTTGAGCGAAACTGCCTTCGAAAAGAGCTTGCTCGATGTTTGAGTTTTCTGCTCTTCTTTGAATATCAGCAATGTCAGCAGATATTTCATCAAGATTTTTTTCGTTAACTTTCTTAACTGAAACTGTCATCATTTTATTATTAGGTAAGATGATAGGCATTGAGATGTTGATATCTTCAATTGTGTCGATTTTACCATAAATATATTTGTGTTTATAAGAGATATGCGCATTCATTTCTGGTGAAGCTTTAAGCCCTTCTGAAATAACTTTGAGCATGAGAGTGTTTAAAGTTATTTTGTCAGCCTTTTCTCTTGTTGCGTTAAGTTTTTTATATTGTTCAAAAAACTCGCTTACGTCTGGTTCGTAGATATAAGAAACGTGAGGAATTTCTTTCCATGAATCGCTTGTTACTGCTGCAACTATTCTTCTTTGTTGATCTAAATATTCAGTCTTTGTGATTTTCATTTTTGTTTTACTCCTTAAATATTAAATTTGTTTGTGTTGTTGTTTTAAAAAGGGAACTATTATTTTTCCATATTTTCACACTCGTCAAAAATCATAACGAGAAATTGCTATATAAATATTAGCCGAATAAGCGAAGAAAAATTGATAACTATTAATAATATATTAATTAAGCCTAAAATACTGGGACTCATTGATTAGCGAATGATATTTCGTATAAATACTAACAAAATTTAATTTATGATTAACTTAGTTATTCCACCTATGTTAATAATATATACTAATTTAAAAACAAAGTCAACAAAATAATCGTTAATTCACACTAAAATAAATTGATAATTTAGTGTAAATCACTAAAATAGTGAGCAGTTACTCACTAATGTTATTCTATGACAATCTCTCACTTAGATTGACTTGCAAGTCTTAAATTAATTATATATTTAAACTTAAATTCTAACTAAGACACAAAACAATAAAAAAACAAGTCGATATTCATAAAATAGTCAAAAAATTTCAAAGGCAAAAATAGCATTGTGTTTTAGTTGTTAAAGCTTGTTATGCAGTGAATATCATTGATGGTTTTTTGTTAAAGTTAAAAGTTTCGTAATTTTTACGTGAAACATTCAATATAAAATTTTTTTCTATTTTTTTTGCTAAACTGCAAAACGAAGAAAAAAACTGCAAGCTAACAAAAAGATAGCTTGCAGTTTTGTGTTTAATTTAATTGGATTTTTAGCAATAATTTATTGAGCAATGGAGCTTGCTAACTCATCTTCATAGCCTAACCAAGAATTGATAATTTCTGGATTTTCGAAAATTTCGTCTGTTCTTTTCATAAATGGAACAGTTTCACCAAAGTCTAAACCACGGTGATCAAAAGCGATGCAAATTGGCACAATCTTTCTCACAGCGACAGACTTTGAGCCGTCCTCATTAGTGAGAACACCAGGTTTTTCCGTCACTCCGCCAACTGAAAAAGTTGTGACTTGAGGTGGCGTAATTGCCATTAAAGCAGTGCTTCCACGTTGCCCAAGATAAAGTGAAGAAGTGCTAGTTACAGAAGTTGTTGCAGATTCGATTTGATTGCCTAACATTCTTTCTGTTTTTGGAATTTTGCGATAATCTTTCAAGTCTTGCCCTTTAAGAAGCGAATCCGATTCACTTTTGTTAATTAGTTTAGACATGAAGTGAGTGACGAATTTTGCACTCTTTCTCTTTTTAACAGTGTTAACAGTTGAAGCGTAGCTATCAAAAAGGAATTGATCGATGTTAGTGTTTGCAATTTTTCTTTTAATATCTAACACGTCATCAATGAGTTTATCAAGGCTTTTTGTGTTAACCTTTTTGAGTGTGACATTGATGCTTTTTCCATCGTCAATAGGAATAGGAACACTGATGTTGATATTTTTCATGAGTTTAATTTTGCCATCAACAAAGCGATGTTTATAATCGATGTGAGCATTCATGATTGGTGCAGCTTTGAGCCCCTCGGCAATGATTTTCACAATAACAGTGTCGAATGTAATTTTGCGTTCAGGCTTACGATCTTCGTTAATTTTTTCAAGCACGGCACAAAGCTCGGTCACGTCAGGTTCGTACATAAAAGAAACGTGAGGGATTTCTTTCCATGAGTTGCTTGAAATAGTTGCGTTGGTTCTTTTATAATTATCAAAATATTGTGTTGATTTAACTTTCATTTTCGTTTAACTCCTTAGTGTTTCCTTTTAAGCACTCACTTTTTGTGCCACAGTATCCTTTTCAGGCGAAAGCCAAGAATAAATAATTTGAGGGTTGGCGAAGATTTCATCTAACTTTTCGATAAAAGGTGAAATCAAGTTCAAGTCCAAGGCTCTCGAGTCGTACACAATGCCTATCGGCATTACCTTGCCCACAGCAAGCTCGCCGTCAATTAAACAAGGTTTATCTTGAGCACTACCGATAACTAAGGCAGTTGTGAAAAAAGGGCAAAGGTCAACCACGCCAGATGAGCCTTTAAGTTTAACATAAGTTGAGCCGAAGTTTGAAACTGAGATAGTACCCAGCTGCAAATCGTCCATCACAAGGCGTTTAGTTTTAGGAACTTTCCATTGGCGAATCATCTCTTTAGGAGCGGCTAAACGCAGCTTATCTTGTCCAATTTGTGACCCAAAAAATTTAAGTATACTTTTCAAAGGTTTGCCGCAAAAGCCATCTTTAACAGTGTCATAAAGTGATAGCTCGGTCATAGCTTGCAGCATATTAGTGTTGTCACAGCGCAGTTTCAGCGCCTTAACATAATCAGAAAGTTCATCAACATTTTTGCTTTCACAGTTAGCAACCTTAAGCGCCATCATGCGACCATTTGAAAGAATAGTTGGCATAGAAATGTGGATATCCTCCATCAAATCGAGCCTGCCTTTTCCAGTGTGTTTATTATAGTGAATAAAAGCGTTCATATGCGGTGCAGCTTTTAGCCCCTCAACAACAACTTTGAGCATAAGCGAGTTGAAAGTGAATTTGTTTTCAGGTGAGCGAGTTGCATTAATCTTGCGAAATTCAGCAAAAAAATCAGTGACTTGCGCCTCATAATTAAACGAGCTATGCGGAGTAGTTTTCCAAGCTTCGGTGGTCATAAAAGCGATAATTCTTTTTTGAACATCCCAAGTGACATATTTTTTCTTCTTCATAATATCACCTCTAATTTAGTTTTTGTTTTGTCTTTTTCTTTCGTACAATTTTTGGCTTCGCCAAAAAGGTTCGCCCCAAGTTTAACAATTTAAAAAGATATAAAAGTTAGTGATAATTAACTCATTTTCTAATTGAACTGTTGAATTTATGTGAAAAAGTATATTTATTTTATCATGTTAAAGTGAAAATAAAAGCCAATTATTGTATACTTAAATTTAAATTTTTATGTATTATATTTTGTTGATACGTTTGTTATATTAACAAATTTACATATAAACATGAACATAATTGGTTTTTAATGAGTTAAATTTAAATTGATAAAATAAAGTGATTTAACTTAAACGACGAAAGTTGCATATATCTTCAAAAATAGTTAAAGATATAGTAAATAGTGGCATTTAAACAACAACTGTTAGTTAAAAGGTGTTGTTTTTAGCTTGTAATTAAAAATTGATAAAAAATTGATAATTGAGTATATGTGAACTAATTCACATATGATTAAAGTTTCAAATATAACGCTTCCAATAGTGTATGAATAGATTCGTTTAAGCGTGTTTAGGTTAACTCTATGCAATTTAACAACACAAACGAAGTTCATGCAACATCTTCGTATGGGCGGATATTATCCGCCAGAAAAATTTCTCAAAACATCAAAATTAATCGATAACGAAAAGCCTCCATCTATGAGGGAGGTGGGTACGAACTTGTTCGTGACGGAGGGAGCGAGAACGGCGATAAATTTTCTATTATATCAAATTATAATCGATATCACATAATTAGAATAAATTTCACTGCTAAAAATTCATTTTTACATCTCGTAGGGGCGATTCATGAATCGCCCGCAAGTTAGCACAAATTATCAATTTCGGTCGATTCATGAATCGACCCTACGGTGTTTTTAATAATTTTGTGGTTTTTGTTTCGTGAAATCACGAAACCGAACAACGCAACGATACTGGAATTACTCTCTATATTCCTTAAGTTTCCAACTATAATGGTTGCTACTAGAATGGTGAATTATATTAAAAATGCATCAATCAGTCCGTAAAAAT
>JAWXUR010000102.1:0-6622 GCA_044426265.1 Clostridia bacterium | reverse complement strand
GATGTAATTTTCTGGCGAGCACAGCTCGCCCCTACACTATAATAAATAACATGAAAAATCCTTAAGTTCCCAACTATGGGGGTTTCCCCTCCCGAAGAACGGCGGTGGGTTTTCAGTTACCGCAATGTTTAATCGATAACGATAATTTAAATTGTAGGGGTGATTATATGATTTTTGTTGGGTTTTGGTGTTTCCTTTTTTGCGGTTAACCGCAAAAAATTGTACCGCCAGCAAAAAACGAGCGACAAAAAAGCCAACCCACGATTTTGTGAGTTGGCTTTGGTTTTTATAAAATTTTTCTCTTATTTAGCTAAGTCTTGAATCTCAAGCATGAAGCCGCCGACTTGTGCGCCAAATTCAGGTGCACCGTCCATGATGAGCTTGCCAGCTTTTGTTGATTCTAACATATCATCGAGTCCCATGAGAATGCCTAATGCGCTGTCTAAGTTGTCAAAACGAAGTGTGAAGAAAGGCATTGCACGTTTGTATTCGCCTCTACCTGCTCTACTTTTACCTGCTTTGATGCGTAAGAATGCGCTAAGCTCTGGGTGACCATCAACTGCCCAACCATAAACACGGTCTGGGCTCTTGAGTGTCCATGCTTTGATGCCGTCGTGACCCATTTTGTTAAGTTGGCTGATGCCGCTTGACAAAAGATAGAAATAACATTTAACCATGAGAGCTTTTGTTTCTTCGTCTTCAGGGATTTTTGTTGCTTGAAGAAGGCTAGACATTTTGAGAAGTACCATGATGAAACTTGCAAATGTTGCGCCTTTTTTAACTCCACGAAGACCAACAATTGCTGTTGGTGAGATTTTGCCCTTGAAGAAATCATTGAGAGCTTCTCTGTTTCTAAATGTGAGTTCGATGTGTGGATCTTTGGTGAGGCAAGTGTGTACGAGCCATTCACCTGAGTTAACAACATAGTGCATGCCCACTTTGCCTTCTGGTACGTCATCAGCTTTGCAGCTTACTTGAATAACTGCGTGTGCGTGCTCAAACTTTTTCTTAAGTGATGGCACGTCATTAGCGATAACTTTTACAAGTGGCAAAACTGCGTTGAGAAAGATTTTATTTGAATATAATGCTTCTGTAGTTGACATTTTTATCTCTCCCTCTCAATTAAAATTCGTCGTCCCAGTTATCATCTTCTTCAAAGTCTTTATTCATAACTTCACGAACTGCACTTACGATACCGTTAGTGTCGATGCCTACGAGAGCCATGATGTCTTCGTGAAGACCGATTGGTGCGAATGCATCTTGGTGACCGAGCATTTTGAATGCGCAACCTTTACCAAGATCAGAAATTACAGTTGAAACTGCACTGCCTAAACCGCCGATTACTGAATGATCTTCAACTGTGATGATACGTCTTGTATCCATAACAGCTTTTTGAATAGCTTCAACGTCGAGAGGTTTGATTGTGTGCATGTTTAATACTCTAACTTTTAAAGCGTCATCTGAGCTTTCAAGGAATTTAGCTGCTTGAAGAGCTTGGAATACGCATGAACCACAAGCGATAACAGTGATATCTGTACCCTCGTGAATTTCTACTGCTTTACCAACTTCAAAGCCGTAATCGTCTGAGCCATAAAGAACTCTATCGAAACCACGGTTGATTCTGATGTAATATGGGCCGAAGTTATCATAAGCTGCTTGAACTGCAAGAGCTGTTTCAACGCCATCTGCTGGCACGATGAGTGTCATGTTTGGCATTGAGCGAATAACTGCGAGGTCAGTGATAGCATGGTGAGTTGAACCAGCTTGACCAAATGATGTACCTGAGTGAGTTGCAATGATTTTTGCGTTAACGTTTTGATAGCAAATATCAGTGTGAACTTGGTCAGCTGCACGAAGTGATGTGAAAACTGAGAAGCCTGAAACGAATGGTGTGCAACCTGCACGAGCCATACCAGCTGCAAAGCCCATCATGTTTTGTTCTGCGATACCAACGTTGATAAGTCTTTCTGGACAAGCTGCTTGGAAATCAGAAAGTTTTGTTGAAGTTGCAAGGTCAGCTGTGATTGCAACGATTTCTTTATGCTCAGTTGCGAGCTCTGCTAATTTTTTACCATAAATCTCTGCTGTTGAGAGAGAAGGTGTTTCATCTGCTGTATATACAAATCCGCCTGCCATCTTACTTGCCCTCCTTTTTAGCTACAGCTACACGAGCTGCTTTATATTCTATGAGATCTTTAACTGCTGTTTCATAAATGCCGCCATCGATTGCGCCGTAGTGCCATTTGTAGTTACCAGCTGTGAGCTTGATACCTTGACCCTTAACAGTGTCAGCGATGATGCAAGTTGGTTGTTCTTTGTGAGCAATTGCATAATCAAGAGCTTCGCAAAGAGCTGCAAAGTTGTGACCATCAATAACGAGAGTTTTGAAACCGAAAGCAGTCATTTTGTCTGCAAGTGGTTCAAGTTTCATAACTTCTTCTGTTGGACCATCGATCATGCAGTGGTTTCTATCAACGATAGTAACAACGTTTGAAAGATTATAGTGGTTGATTGTCATGAGTGCTTCCCAGTTTGAACCTTCATCAAGTTCACCGTCACCAGTAACACAATATGTCATGTAGTCTTGACCTAAGATTCTTGCAGCCATTGCTGTACCAGCAGCAATTGGAAGACCGTGACCGAGTGAGCCTGTTGAAGCATCAGCACCGATAACTTTGTTTGAATCAAGGTGAATACCCATTTTTGAACCTGTGAGGTTAAATGTTTTGAGTTGCTCTTTATCATTGAAACCGAGGTCGCAAAGAACTGGAGCATAAGCGATACCAGCATGACCTTTAGATAAGATAAATCTATCTCTATCAGCCCATTTTGGATCTTCAACCTTAAAGTTCATGTACTTATGATAAAGTACTGTCATGATGTCCATTACGCTCATACCGCCGCCGATATGACCGCTACCTGCGTTGAGAGTTGTTTCGAGGCATAAGAGTCTAAGCTCATGAGCCTTGTCTTCAAGCGCAAGCCATTCTTTTTTAGAAAGTGGCATTTTTGTTTCCTCCATAATTTAAATATTATATTTTTGCTTATGTAGGGAACGGTCTTGACCGTTCCATTTTGAGTTTGTTGATAACTTTTGGAACAGTCAAGACTGTTTCCTGCGTGGATTTTTGTTTCGAGCACATTTTATGCGTTCAAAATCACATTAAACCTTTATACCCACGTAGGGTCGACCCTGTGTGGTCGACCGATGTTGCCTTTACCGCAATTTGCATTAATAATGAATTTAAACCCATTATTCGTACACAATAAATGCGGTGGTTTTTGTTTCGTGAGTCACGAAACACCAGCTACGGGCGACCACATAGGGTCGCCCCTACGTGAGGCAATGGTTTTAATTAAAACTTGATTAATTTAGTTGGATTGTTTTTAGCAACGATTGCGAAACATTCTTTAGCAACTTCAATTGTGTAATCAAAATCTTCATAAGTCATTGCAGCATTGATGAAGTGGTTATGGTGAGAAGTGATAAAGATACCACGAGAAACCATTTCAGCAACCCATTCTTGATGCATCAAGAGTGAATCATCATTAGCAATTCTTAAATAGAAAAGTGATGGAGCACCTGAAACAACGAGGTCAATTCCTTCTGCTTTTGCAGCTTCTTTAAGACCGTTTGTGAGGTATTCGCCTTTTTCTTTAAACATTTTTGGTGTGTCGAGTTCTTTCATCTTTTTCATGTTTGCAATGCAAGCAGCAAAAGGAACAGCACTGAGCCAATATGAACCAGTGTATGAAAGAGCAGACATTGAACCTTTGAGGAATTCTTGTCCACAAATTGCAGACATGTTATAACCATTTGCAAGAGCTTTACAGAAACAGATCATATCTGCTTTGAAGCCGAAGAAGTGGTCAGAACCTGCAAGGTCAAGGCGGAAGCCAGCACGTACGTCATCAACGATTAAAACGATGCCATGTTTTGTGCAGATTTCACGAACTTGTGGCCAGAAACCTTCAACAGGGAAAGCATTATCGTGGAAGTTACCATGATCATATGGTTGAGCGATAAGTGCAGCGATTTCGTCTTTATTTTCAGCAATTGTTTTTTCAAGAGCTGGGATATCATTCCAAGGAATGATGATGTTGTTGCAAACGTCTTCTTCTGTAACACCAGGATAGTCAACTTTTGCTTGCCATGGTGAAACACCATGATAATAAGCTTTGAAGAAGAGGATTTTCTTTTTGCCTGTGTGAGCTCTAGCGCACATCATAGCACCTTGTGTTGCATCATTACCATTTTTAGCAAAGAATGCCCAGTCAGCGCAAGCAACTGTGTCGCAAAGAACTTCAGCACATTCAACCATAACTTCACTTGGAGTTGTTGTACAGTTACCAAGCTCAGTTTGTTTTGCAGCAGCTGCGTCAACGTCAGGATCGCAGTAACCTAAAATATTAGGGCCGTAAGCACACATATAGTCGATGTATTTGTTGCCATCAACGTCCCATGTGTATGTACCTTGAGATTTTGTGCTGAACATTGGCCATTTATCAACTGGAATGAAAAGACCTTCAGCTGGGCCTAAGTGACCGTAAACGCCTGATGGGATTACGTGAGTAGCTCTTTTAAAAAGCTCGTGGCTTTTTTCTGTGTTATATATTGGAAAACTCATCTTAAAACCCTCCTTATGCTAAGTAAACAGCAACTCTGTCGAGTATTCTGTTTACGTTATCTACTGTATTGATCATGCCACGCATAACAATTTTACCTTCACCAACTGCAGCAATTGAGTTGATTTCGTTATCAAAGAGTTGACGAGCAAGTCTGATGTCAGAAAATTCCATTGAAGCATGGAAATCTTCTGTTTTTTGTTTAATTGTTACCATGTGAGAATCTTGAACTCTAATTGTTGAGTACATAACATCTTTGATACCAATTGAAACGATACCATCTGGAATTTGAGAAGCGCTGAATTTACCAATTTTATCATTGTTACCAATTTGAGATAAAGCAACAGAAATAACAGCGAGCATCATTTTTGTGCTGATTTCAAAGAAAGTGTCATCAGCTAAGTCCTCTTTAGATGGACGAAGATATACAGTTAATAAATCTGTGAGTGGTGTGAATTGTTTCAACAAGAAGCCAATTTTTGTGAAGCCTTTTGTTGGGATAGGTGTAACAGTACCATCAATTAAGCCATTGAATTTCTCACATGAAGAAAATGGTAAGAGTGTGTCACAATTTTTTGTGCCTTGTTCCATTCTGCAACGGCCATTTTGGAAAAATAAGGTCGCACTAGGGCCGCCTTTAACAGCAAGTCCAACAGAAACTGGTTTTTTTGTTTTTACTAGTTCACTCGCCTTTGGGTCAAGCTCGCAAAGATTTTCCAAAGTGCCGAGTATTGCGTACATATTGATATACGCTAAGGTTTTTGCATCAGTCATTTCAGTTCCCCCTTAAAAATATTAGGAATTATGCTATGGTGTGTTATATTTATAGCAAGTTTATTTTACCAAAATTTAATTACATTGTCAATAGCGAGTGACTACTCGCTGTAAAGGTCTAATCAACTAGATTATAAACGCAAGTGTGCATACTTAAGCGACTATCACGCATTAATGTCGTTTATCAACAATGCTTTCATGGTTTAAAGTGGTAATATTGCACAAATTGACGATATCGAATTTAGATATTTCACCAATACAACGAAAAAAATTAAATGTATATTTTTTGTTAACAATTTATCGTTTTAATTTTGTGTTATTTTATAAAACTTTTCCAAATCATTTTTTTGCTTTCGGCGTACAGTTTTTTGCTTTGCAAAAAACCAGATGACCTAAGGTTTTTTGTTATCGATTTTATATTGTGGTAACGGCAAGTACACCGCCGTTCTTCGGGAGAGGAAACCCCCATAGTTGGGAACTTAAGGAATGTAGGGAACGACCCCTGTGTCGTTCCGCTGTTCGGTTTCGTGATTTCACGAAACAAAAACCACCATGTTTAAGAAAACACGAATAAATCCCAACTTCGGCACGACACAGGGGTCGTGCCCTACAATTTCCTCAACGTTGAAAATCTTTTAAGTTCCCTACTATGGGGGAAACCCCTCCCCTACGCAAAAAATTTTAAAACACCACCAAAACCAAAAAACCAAAAGCAACGGCAAAAAAATTAAAAATAAACAAAAAACCAAAAGCAACGGCAAAAAATTAAAAATAAACAAAAAACCAAAAAATAAACCACGAGGGGAGGGGTTTCCCTCAAGCGTGTTGATTAGAGATATTTTTAATTAAAAATCATTTATTTCATTTCGTAGGGTCGACCCTGCGTGGTCGACCGTTGCTGGTGTTTCGTGGTTCACGAAACACCAGCAACGTATTAAATGAAAACGAATGCAGAAAACAACCTCATTTTCAATAAATTAGCAATAACGGCAACATCGGTCGACCACACAGGGGTCGTGCCCTACACCATGGTTTCACACACGAAACGCCAACAGCGGTCGACCACACAGGAACGACCCCAATGCAAGCAACTTAAGGAATTACACTAAAATATTGCACAAAAACTAGGGGTAAACTTAGTGTAAAAAGCGAATTGACAAATCAAAATCGCCAACAAAATTAAATAGGCACATATTTTTGTGTACTCTTTAAATTTGGTGAG
>JAWXUR010000101.1:0-6630 GCA_044426265.1 Clostridia bacterium | reverse complement strand
AATAACACTTGCAAAGTTTTATAACGAAAGTGGCGCAGATGAGTTAGTTTTTTACGACATCACTGCAAGCGTTGAAAAACGTGGACTTTTCACAGACATCTTAACTCAAGTTGCAAGTGAGATTTTTATACCGCTCACAGTTGGTGGCGGAATAAATGAAATTTCAGATTTTGACAGAGTTCTCAAATGCGGCGCAGATAAAGTTTCCGTAAACTCTGGAGCAATCAAAAATCCTAAACTTATCACACAGGCTGCTCAAAAATATGGCAGTCAATGCGTTGTGCTTTCAATTGATGCAAAACGTGTTGGTGATAGTTTCAAAGTGTGCCGTTTAGGTGGCAGAGAACTCACAGATATTGACGCTATTGAGTGGGCAATCGAGGGCGAAAAACTCGGCGCTGGTGAAATAGTGGTTAATAGCATCGACACTGACGGCGTGAAAAATGGCTTTGACCTTGAAATGCTTCAAGCGGTGTGCGATGCAGTTAGCATTCCAGTTATCGCAAGCGGTGGCGCTGGAAATATGCAAGACTTCAAAACTCTTTTTGACACAGTGGAAAAGGTAGATGCAGGCTTAGCGGCTTCAATTTTTCACTATCAAACAGTGAAAATCAAAGAGCTTAAAGCGTACCTAGCACAAAACAACATAGAAATGAGGATATAAAATGCAAATTAAATATAATGCAGATGGACTTTTTCCAGCAATCGTGCAAGATTTTCACACTGGCGAAGTTTTAATGCTCGCATATATGAACGAAGAAAGCTATGAAATCACAAAAAAAGAGGGCTACACTTGCTTTTATTCAAGATCAAGAAACTGCCTTTGGAGAAAAGGCGAAACAAGCGGAAACAGACAAAAAATCATGTCAATGTTTTTCGATTGCGACACTGACACTCTTTTAATCAAAGTTATTCCAGCAGGTCCATCATGCCATACTGGGGCAAATTCATGTTTTTTCAAAGAAGTTTCAAGTGAAAAAGACGCATTTTCAATCGATGCTCTTTTTGATTTAATTGCTGAAAGAAAACAAACCATGCCAGAAGGTTCATACACAACATATCTTTTTGAAAAGGGTAAAGAAAAAATCCTCAAAAAAGTTGGCGAAGAATGCACAGAAGTGGTTATTGGTGCAATGAAAGACGATAAAAAAGAAACTGTTTACGAAATCGCAGATGTTGCATATCACATCATGGTGCTCATGGCTGAAATGGATATTAGTGTTAATGACATTAGAGATGAGCTCGGTTCACGCCATGTTATCGATAAAAAAATAAAGCAAGAAACAATGAAATAAAAATTAAACTGCCAAAATAATGCGAATTTTGGCAGTTTTTTGCGTTTACTGTGTTGTGAAAATTCTCTTTTTATGTTAAAATTAATATAACACAAAAAAAGTTGGTGATGTATATGAGTAAAGGTTATAAAGAAAAACTTAATTGGAAAGAAATTGCACAAGATAAACTGCAAATTTTAAAACATAAAAACGTGAAGTTTTCTTCGTTTTTATGCTTAGGCATATTGAATATAGCAATAATACTAACCTTTTCGATTTTATTTACTAACTATCAACAGCAGCACCCTTATACGCTTGACGAAGTTGCAAGCCTAACTGATTCTTTAGCGTATCAATGGTATAACGAAACAACAACTGAGCTTTCTTCAGATGTAACACAAGAAGATAGCGACACAAGTGAGATAATTATAACTACAACAATTCAGGAGCTGCAAACAGAAATGACAACTGAATTAACAACTCAAGATGAGCAAAATAATGAAGAAACATCGACCCAAGAAGATACAACTAATGAAGTTGAAACAGCCGTGGAGGAAACAACAGCTCCAGAAACCACATCAATTCAAACAACAACTGCCACAACCACAGCTTTTGCAGCGTACAGCACTTCACTATCAGCTGACACCTTAGTTTATGTGACAGCGAGTGGCTCAAAGTTTCACTATGTAACCTGCTCATATCTGTCTAGCAGTTGCAGTTCTTTGTCGTACTCGCAAGCTATATCCCAAGGCTATTCACCATGCTCAAGATGTTTTCCAAATGGATAAAAATATCCCACTTTCGAGTTTCTAGTTCGAAAGTGGGATTGATTTTTTAAAGCACGCAAAGCATATTATAAAGTTTAAGCATACGAATGTCATCTTTTGAAATTTTAAGCTGCTTTTTTAGCTCCAAATCTTCTTCAAGGCGATTTTTAGAAAAAAGCATCTTAATTGCAACTGGCATCATTGGACGAGAAGAGAAGCCATTGAAAAGCCCCCATTTAGTGTCTGAATCGAGATAAGAAGCCAAAATTTGAACACTCGCCTCTTCCATTGGTGTGTCTTGATTGGTGAGTGAAATGTAAGTCATGGCATCATAATGTTTGATGTAGCCTGTGTAAGTGTTTTCGCAAAGCTGATAATTATCATAGTCTTTGATGTTCATATACATTTTAATTTCATAGCTACCATTTTTATTTCCAGACACAATATCAAACACACAGCGAATGATACTATTATTTCTTCCATCAAAAATATAAGAATAAAAACTAGAAACCTCACTGAAAAAGTTTGGTATGCCTCCGCTTGAGTTATCAATTTGCTGCTTTGGCAGATGATATAATAGCTGCTCGATTGGCACATTTAAAGCGGTAGCAATTTCATATAAAGTTTCAACATCAATGGTGATTTCACCTTTTTCATACTTTGAAACAGTTGCCACGTTTTTATGAATGAGCTTTGATAAGTCGGCAAGTGTCATGCCATGATTTTTTCTGATTGTTCTAATTTGACTTCCAATTTCGCTGCTAATGATTGACATAAAACCACCTCTATAACTTTTTTCTTTAAAATAGAAAAATAATCAATTAATTTAAAATTATATTTACTAGTAAGAATTATAGCATGTTTTTGCGTAAAATTCAATTATAAAGAAAAAATAATCATGAAAATTATCTTTAAAAGAAAATTGAATATTTTGACTTTTTAATAAAAAGTAGTATAATAAGAGCATAATTAAAAAGGACGGTAAAACAAACAATGTATAACTTTGATGAAATAATAGATCGCAGACACACAAATGCATTAAACACAGATGGTTTTCGTGGCTATATTTTTCACGCTGACGAAACAATGAAATTCCCATTTGAAGATGAAGATTTCGTGCGTATGTGGGTGGCAGACATGGAGTTTGCAACCCCAGATGTTGTTATAGATGCAATGAAAGAAAGATTAGATAAAAGAATTTTTGGCTACACTCAAGTTTTTGAAGATAGCTACTATCAAAGCTTCAATAATTGGTGTAAACGCCGTTATGGCTGGTCATTTGATAAGAAACACCTTGTTACATCAAACGGCATAATTCCAGCACTATATGAGCTTGTGGAGTATATCTGTAAATCTGATGAAAAAGTGCTTTTTCTCACTCCTTCATATGCTTATTTCAAATATGCAGCCGATTTTAACAATAACGAAAGTGTTTGTTGCGATTTAAAATATGAAGATGGAAAATATAGCATTGATTTTGATGATTTAGAGAAAAAAGCACAAGATGAAAAAACAACCCTTTTCATTTTTTGCAATCCGCACAATCCAAGTGGCAGAGTTTGGAGCAGTGAAGAACTCGAGAAAATTTCAAGCATAATTGAAAAGAATAATCTTTGGACTATTTCCGATGAAATCCATTGTGATTTGCTTAGAACTGGCATCACTCACACGCCAATGGGCAAAATCATGCCAAAATACGATAGATTAATCACAGCAATGGCAACGAGCAAAACTTTCAATATTGCAGGACTTCGCATTTCAAATTTAGTCATCAGAAACGACGAACTTCGCTCAATTTGGCTTGATAGGCATTATAATTCAGATAACCCACTAAGTCTTGAGGCAAGCGAAGCGGCGTACGAAAAAGGCGAACCTTGGCTAAATGAACTCAAAGTTTATCTCGATGATAATTTCGCTTTCGTAAATTCATATTTAAGCGAGCATCTGCCTAAGGCAAAGTTTGATATCCCAGAAGCAACCTACCTCGCATGGGTGGACTTAAATGCGTATTTCACAAAAGATGAAGACATCTTAATGTTTTTCGCCAACTCTGGCGTGCTGCTTGAAGGCGGCAATATGTTTGTGCAAAACTCGGATTGTTTCATTCGCTTAAATTTAGCGTGCCCACGAGCAATGCTCGAAAAAGGCATGAAGAGAATTTGCGACGCTGTTAATTCAAAATAAAGAAAATGCATGGAAACCATCAAAAGTTTCCATGCATTTGTTGTGTCGTACTAATTTTTCACACCTTCGGCGAGAAAAATTCTGCGTTTAATCAGCTTTATTTGAAAATTTTTAAAAAACTCATTCCCAATTCTTGCAAACATCAACCCATTTAACAGGTTTAGCGTATAATTCGAGCTCATTCATTGTCAGCTCAATTGCACTGTTACTGCTGCCGCAAGCAGGAAAAACAGTTTCAAAACGCTTGAGTGATTCATCGAGGTACACTTCGACACCTTCGTTAATTGCAAAAGGGCAAACACCTCCAACGGCGTGACCAATTAAGTTAACAACTTGCTCGGCGCTAAGCATTTTAGCTTTAGCTGAAAATTCCTTTTTATATTTAGCATTATCAATTCGAGCATCGCCAGCAGCCACAACCAAAATTGCCTTACCCTCGCCAACTAAAAAAGAAAGTGATTTCGCAATTCTTGCACCCTCACAGCCTAAAGCTTGAGCCGCAAGTTCAACAGTTGCAGATGACACTTCAAACTCTTGAATTTTTTCAGCAACACCCAACTCTTCAAAATATTTTCGTACAATTTCAATCGCCATTTTTTATTTCTCCTTTAAAAAATTAACATTACAAATAGTATAACACAACAAAAAACTAATGTAAATACACTTGACTAATTTTTAAAAAAGAGTATAATAATTTTAATGCATTAACTTGCTAAATTAAAGCTTCAAAATTTCGCCAGTGAAAGCGAAGCGATGTACCAAAAAACAAATAAGATAAATTTTTATAGAGGATAAATAATGAAATATTTAAAACAAGAACAACCACGCACTGCTCAAATGCAGTTGGAATTAACACAAAATGTGGCTCAAATCATTTCAAAAGTTCGCCTTGAGGGTGATAAATTCATAACAGAGCTAAACACAAAATTTGACAATAACCCAAGCGAAACCTTTCAAGTTTCAAAAGAAGAAATTGCTCAAGCGTACACTAAACTGAGTGAGCAAGAGATTTTAGATTTAAAAAAGGCTTATGAAAATATCAAAGCTTTTTCCAAGGCACAAAAAGGTTGTATGCTCGAATTAGACGGCTTTAAAACAATAGATGGCTCAAACTTAGGGCATAGAATTATCCCAATGTCAAGCGCTCTTTGCTACGTACCTGGTGGCGGATATCCACTTTTTTCAACAGCATTGATGCTTGTAACTCCAGCGAAAGTTGCTGGTGTTAAGCGTGTTGTTGCTTGCTCTCCAGCAGATAAAAGCACAGGCAAAATCAACCCTAAGACCCTAGTAGCAATGGATATCGCAGGTGCTGATGAAGTCTACACAATGGGCGGAGCTCACGCTGTGGCAGCTTTTAGCTATGGTACAGAGCAAATCAAGCCAGTTGACATAATCGTCGGCCCTGGTAATGCGTTTGTCACAGAGGCAAAACGTCAATGCTATGGTCAAGTGGGCATTGATTTTGTTGCTGGACCTAGTGAGGTGTTGATTATTGCTGACGAAACAGCAAACCCAGAGATTTTGGCAGCAGATATTCTCGCTCAATCTGAACACGATAAAATGGCAAAAGGAATTTTAATCACAATAGATGAAAAAGTTGGTTTAGACACCATTTCATGCGTACAAAAACAACTCAAAACCCTCTCAACTAACGAAATTGCTCAAATTGCTTGGGACAACGGCGGGGAAGTTATCGTCGTTGAGTCAATTGAAGAAGCTGCTGAAATTTGCAATGAGTACGCTCCGGAACATCTCGAACTCGCAACAAAAAACAATGATGAGCTCAAAACTTTCGTGTACAACTACGGCTCACTTTTCATAGGTCAAGACACCGGCGAAGTTTTTGGTGATTACGCTTCAGGCACAAACCATACCTTGCCAACGCTCAAAGCAGCGAGATACACAGGCGGTGTTTGGGTTGGAACTTTCACAAAAGTTTGCACTCATCAAACATATAATCGCAGTGCAATGCGTGAAATCGCTCCACTCGTGTCAAGAATGGCGCACGGCGAAGGCTTAGAAGCTCACGCAAGAGCAGCCGAAATACGCTTTGAATTAAGCGAATAAATTTAAAACACAAAAACAAAGTGAACCTAAAAATTCACTTTGTTTTTTCTTTTTCGTACATTTTTTGCGGTTAACCGCAAAAAAAGATAGTTGCTAACAAAAAAGCTCGACTTAGCGATTGACTAAGTCGAGCTTTTGAGTTTTATTTTCACATTAGATTAAACTATTATTTATCAGTTGTAACACTATAAACGCTGCTTTCGCTGCCCCAAACAGTTGAACCAGTTTCTTTTGAGAAAGCACAAACTTTAAATTTATAAGTTGTGTTAGAATCGAAACCACTCATGCGATAGGTTAATACATCACCTTCATAAAGTGTTGCATATGTTTTCCAT
>JAWXUR010000100.1:0-6633 GCA_044426265.1 Clostridia bacterium | reverse complement strand
GCCATTTTTTTGGTTACTTTTTTTGGGCAAGCAAAAAAACGTAACGCCCCTGCGGCAGCAGAAACTGCACTAACCGCATCAACAAAAGTAAATATAAAACGGAAATTTATCCACAACAACAGATTATAATCTATAACCAAAACAGCCTCCCTCTCGAGGGAGGTGGCACGAACTTGTTCGTGCCGGAGGGTTCAAGAACGGCAGAAAAATCAACCGCTACTCAAATGCAAAAACGATAACACAAAACCCAAACCATTACATAATCAATGAAATTACAAAAATAGGAAACAAGGAGGAGTAGAACCCAAGCGTGTTGATTAGGGGTTTTTGAGCGTTAATTTGTAGGGGACGGCATCCTTGACGTCCCAGGGTTTAACGCATATTTTAATGAAAACAGCAAATTTCGTTTGGTTTTTGTGTTATCGATTGTAAATTGATATAATTTATGGTTTTGTTCTCGTTCCCTGGGACGTCTGGGAAGCCACCCCCTACGCAGGAAAAATTGAGATTTTTCTCTAATCAACACGCTTGAGTAGAGCCCCTCCCCTGGTTGCAAAAAATGTTTTCATTGAAATTGCTCAATCAGTCCGTAAAAATCGCTTCGCTCTTTTACTACTAACGCAAATGCGATATCGGTTTCCTTTAGATTACTCTTTAGGAAACGATATCGCATTTTTTTGCTTTATTCTATTTTTTGTCGCATTTGCTTTGCTTTAATTTTCCATTCTCAATTCTCCATTTACTTGGGGATGTTTCGCTTGTTGCGACAAGCGACTTAAGGCTCTGCCTTAAGAATCCGCAATTTTTCGTGAAAAATTGAGTAAAGCTTTGCTTGCTTTGCTTGCTTTGCTAACTGCTCGGCAAAAAAACTTTCAATTAACATCAATCTAACACGGCGTTCGTGTCGAGGTACTCGACCTATAATACCTTTGACAAGAATTCTTTTGCTCTATCACATTGAGGATTATTGAAAAACTCAACCGGTGTATTCTCTTCCATGAAATTACCTTGATCCATAAACATAAGACGAGTTCCAACCTCACGAGCAAATCCCATCTCATGTGTAACAATAACCATTGTCATGCCTTGATCAGCCAAACTCTTAATCAAATCCAAAACCTCGCCAACCATCTCAGGGTCAAGCGCAGATGTAGGCTCATCAAAAAGGATAACTTCCGGATTCATCGCAAGTGAGCGTACAATCGCCACACGTTGCTTTTGACCGCCTGATAATTGTGATGGATATGCCTTAGCTTTCTCCGCTAAACCAATTCTCTCAAGTAGTTCCATAGCGTGAGCTTCTGCCTCTTGCTTAATTTTTTTCTTCGCAGCAAAATTCACAAGACCGCCAACTAAACCCAACTTCTTATTAGCAACATAAATTGGAGCAGCTGTGATGTTATCAAGTACAGTTTTGTTCGCAAAAAGGTTGAAGTGTTGGAACACCATGCCCATTTTTTGACGATGTACGTTGATATTTACCTTAGGGTCGGCAATGTTTTCACCACCGAAGATTATTTCTCCGCCTGTTGGATCTTCCATACAGTTTAAACAGCGTAAAAAAGTAGACTTACCAGAACCTGATGGACCGATAACAACAACTTTTTCGCCTCTTTTGATTGTAGTACTAATATCTTTAAGTACATTCACTTTTCCGAATGATTTATCGAGATGATTAACAACAATCAAATCTTCATCATTCATAACTTTGTTATCTGTCACTTCTTCTAAGTCTCCTTTCCATAAGTTTTATAAATCCTGAAATAATTAAAACGAGAACTATATAAATTCCAGCCATTACGAGGTAAGGCACCATAAATTCATATGAGTTACTGCCGATATAGTTAAACGCAACATACAAGTCCATTGCGCCGATAAAGCTTACAACTGATGTTTCTTTAATAAGCACGATAAACTCATTGCCCAGAGTTGGCAAGATGTTTTTAATCGCTTGAGGTATAACAACTTTCATCATTGTTGTTGCATAGCTCATGCCCACAGAGCGGCCGCCCTCCATTTGTCCAGGGTCAACAGATTGAATGCCACTTCTCATGATTTCTGAGATGTACGCACCGGCATTGCAGCCAAAAACCATGATTGCAACATTAACCGATTGCATATTGATTCCCATGAGTGGAAGTGCAACATAATAAAATAGCAGCAATTGCACAACCATTGGTGTACCTCTAAACACACCAACATAAAAGCTGCAAAAAGCGTCTGCAACCTTTACTGATGTTTTGTACTTAGGCAAAACTTTAACAGCTGCGATCAATGTGCCGATAATAATACCGATAACCAAACCACAAGTTGCAATAGTCAATGTGTTTTCAAGACCAGTGAGCACTTTTTTGTACCCCGCAGAATCAACGAAAACCTCAATAAATCTTCTAACTTTTTTTCCAAAATCACTAGTCAAGCTCGCTTTAAACACGTCTAAGTAATTAATAAACCATGGTTGCGAAAACAACCATGTGAAACATTTTTCTATCATTGTCATTTCATAAATTCCTTTAAATAAGAGAATTTTCCCCACCGAAAACCAGTGGGGAAAATTTAATGTGTTAATTGTTAATGTTCAATAAACTTATGCAAGTTCATTTAATGATGCAACAATTGCTTCTGCTGGAGCTTCGTCGATGATAACATAATCGATGTTGCCATTGATGAGGTCAGAGATTGCAAGTGAGCCGTTTGAATAACCTGAGTTTGTTGTTGCGAAGCCATCAAAGCCCCAATCTGCATCACCTTCAACGAAGAAGTTACCTGTTGTACCATTTTGGTAACCGATAGAAACTTCTGTGCCGTAAGTGTTTAAGATAGCGATAACTTCATCAGCTGTTGTGCATTCGTCAAATGTTGTGTCGTCTGCTGCAACAACGAGTTTTTGTGATGCTTCATAGTAAGAATCTGAGAATGTTACATATTCAGTTCTTTCTTCGTTAACTGTTAAGCCAGCCATTGCGATGTCAGCTGTACCATTACCAACTGAAAGGCAAACTGCTGAAAATTCCATGTTTTTGATAACGAGCTCAAGACCGAGTTCGTCAGCGATGATTTGAGCGATTTCCATGTCGATACCATAATAAGCATCGCCTTCAGTGTATTCAAAAGGCTCGAAAGCTGCGTTTGTTGCAACTAAGAGTTGATCTACTGAAGAATCTTCTTCTGCTGAATAAACTGCTGTTGGTTCGCCGTCACCGAAATATTTGTTACAAATTTCGTCGAATGTGCCGTCTGCTTTAATGTCAGCGATAATTGTGTTAACGCTTTCAAGAAGGTCTTCTTGATCTTTATCAACACCGAAAGCATATTCTTCTTCTGTGAGTTTGATGTCGATTACTTTTACAACTTCTGTTGTTTCTGCTTCTGTTGTTTCTGCTTCTGTTGTTTCTGCTTCTGTGTCTGTGTCTGCACTAGAACTGCAAGCAGCGAAAACGCCTAATGCAAGAACTAATACAAGTGCGATAGCTAAGATTTTTTTCATGGGTTTGTTCCTCCTAAAATTTTGTTTTTTTATCGTGTATACATTTTATCACTAACAATTGTAATTGTCAATAGATTTTTGCATAATTCTTGCATAAACTTTCATATTTTTGTATTATATCGATTTTTTATTCAATCTTATCTGTTATTTTGTTTAATTTGATGAATAAATCCGTCCTTTTTAGCCTAGTTAAACATATATAAGCTCATGTTTTTTGTGTTACGAGATTTTTACGTCTGCTTTTTATTTGTTTTGACTTGTGGTTTTATGAGCGTTTCGACCGATTTTTTTGTTTTGTGATTTTGTACGTTTGTAAGTTTATGCATTATTTTTGTATATTTATGCTTTTTGTTGTCTGCTTTTAAGTTTATGCGGTTTTGGTTTGATTTATGTGAGTGTTATCGCTTTAACAAGGCAAAAGCGGAAAATTCACCGCCGTTCTTCGGGAGGGGAAACCCAAGCGTGTTGATTAGGAAAAAATAGCATGAAAAAACAAATTAACTGACCACGTAGGGTCGACCCTATGTGGTCGACCGATGTTGCCGTTATTGCTAATTTATTGAAAATGAGGTTGTTTTCTGCATTCGTTTTCATTTAATTCGTTGTTTTTTGTTTCGTGAACCACGAAACACCAGCAACGGTCGACCACGCAGGGTCGACCCTACGAGATGAAAAAAAGATTTTTAATTAAAAACATCTCTAATCAACACGCTTGGGGGAAACCCCTCCCCTACGCAATATTTTTAAATTTATGGTTTTTTGGTTTGTGTATCATGAAACACCAGCATCGGTCGACCACACAGGGTCGACCCTACAAAATTACACCGAATTTCCTCGAAACCACGTAGGGGAGGGGTTTCCCCTCCCTAGTACGGCGGCGAAGTTCCCTCACCACAGCAATTTACAATCGATAACATAAAATCGTAGGGACAACCCTTGCGGTTGTCCGAAAATTTCCACTACCTTTCGGACAACCGCAAGGGTTGTCCCTACAGATGTCGAAAAAAGCAAAAAATGTACCCCAAACGACAAAAAAGGCTCACATCTGTGCATCGATGTGAGCCTTTTTGATTATTTTGTTTTTAGGTTATCTAATTTTGATTGCTTCGCTGATTTCATCTAATGAAAGATCGCTGTAACGGCTGAAATCTGCTGGACGATATGAATCGTTGAGAGCTGATGACACCATTGCTGCTTTAACAAAACTTAAACCTATTGTTTTAAATGCGTTTCTTGAATTTTTCATAATATATTACCTCATATAGTTGTTTTCAATTTAATTGACTGATTTTCAGTCTGTTTTTTTTGTGTGCGAATCTTATTTGCTTGCTTTTGCTGGGAAAACTGATTCCACAACTTCGTCAATTGCGAACTCTTCGATTGATGAGCCGTTTGATGTGCTAATAAGAGAAGCTCTGATAACTGCTGCAAGTACGTTTGCTTTGTTGAAGTGATTGTGTTGACTGTTTTTCATGATGATACCTCATAAATCTTTCTTGGCTGATATTTGTTAGTTCAACCATTTAAATGTTGGCTTTTCGCCATTTTTTTTGTTTAGCACTGTTTGACCTAGACGTCGGAGAATTGAGTGCTGCGACTCGTTTTAACCTTGAGCCGACTTCCTTGGGCGCTTGATTATCAAGCTCTTTTGATTTTTTGCCGTGTTTTATTTCCTTGTTTTTGGAATCTTAGAAGTGACGCTACGAATTAAGCGGTGATTTGCTTGGATTTATTTGAACAATAATCATAAGCGAGGATTTTTGCCGATACTTTATCATTAAAAAATGTGATAAGAGGTCCCATAAAAAATGCTGTTATGATTGTGCCAACACCAACGTTTGGAATATATGAGAAGTTACCTGTAAGGATTGCTCCTAAAGCACCTGCCACTGCAAGACCCAAGATAACTGAGCAAAAGTCCGTTATCATTCTTGAGAATTTATAATGGAGTTTGAATTTTCTAACAATCATAAAACCGATAGTGTCATATGCACCGACACCAAGACCAGCTGTGAAAAACAAACTGCAGCCGAAGCTTAGAATGATTAAGCCCACAACAAGGCAAGAGATTTTGAAAATTAGAAATTCAGTGGTAGCTGTTGGAATGTGAGTGTAAAGCTCGTTGCAAAAGTCAAACACGAAGCCGGTGATCACAGCGTTGGTTAAAGTTCCAACACCAACCAAGCCACGCTTAGCAATCAAGATTACGAAAGTAAGGATTACTGAATAAACCAACAATTGCAAAATTGCATATTCAATTGCGAATGTTTCACTGCAGTTAACCATTAATGATGTGAAAGGATCAACGCCGAAACCTGAAAGATACAAGGTTGAAATTCCCACTGGAATAACGAAGCAACTTATAAGATTCATAATCAATCGTTTTGAAAAGTTATCATGAGTGAACATATCCTTGATATAACCGGTGATTTCTTGTTTAATTTTTTGAGCCACAATTGCACTCCCTCTGCATCTTCTCGATGCAACCAAATTGTCTGTGTCATCTTCTATACACGTATCTTACACCTTTATTTCAGAAAAATCAAGGGGGTAAAGCACATTTCTGCCTCTTGTATCATTTTAACAAATAGCGTTGATTAAAATTGTGCACATTGCACAAGGTGAAACTTAGTTGTACCTCAAATCAACATTAAATGTAGCTTAACTTGGTTTCTATTATATATATACACCATTTTTTGAGTTAATCTTGCAATGATTTTCACCTTTAGGTGGTACAGGCTCGCTGCCCTCGCCGCAAAACCCCTAGTGTTTTCGTTTTTAATTGAGTTTTTGGTTTATTTATGTGATTTCATGGGTTGATGTTTTTTAGCGAAACAAATTTACCTATCACGTTGGGGCGACTGTGGTCGCCAAAAAATTCATCAAACCTACTGGCGACCACAGGTCGCCCCTACAATGTGTATATCCAATTTCGGACAACCGCAAGGGTTATCCCTACGATTTTGTGTTATCGATTGTAAATTGATGTGGTGGGGGTGTTTCCGCCGTTCTTGGGAGGGGAAACCCCCATAGCTGGGAACTTAAAGATTTTTAAATTTTTTTGTTAGTGTAGGGGCGACCTGTGGTCGCCAAAAAAATTCATCAAACCTACTGGCGACCACAGGTCGCCCCTACAATGTGTATAT
>JAWXUR010000099.1:0-6790 GCA_044426265.1 Clostridia bacterium | reverse complement strand
GTCTTTTTTGTTCTTTACTAACATCTTTATCACCCTATTATATTATACCATATTCACGACAAAAAAGCCAGCTTTCGCTGGCTTTTTCTACAAGCTGAAATAACCTTGCCAAAAAAATGGCAAGGTTATTTTTTTATATTGCTGTGTAAATAATTGATAGATCTCCTTTTCGACCATAATACATTTTTGCTTCGGGTGTTCCGTTAAACTGACCATGACTGAATCGACATTCATTTCTAATCTCAAATATATTTCCAGTGATAGTGTTTTTTATAGTAGTGATTATATTAAGCTGAGAATAAGGAACACTGTAACTTATATTATCAACTATTATTTCCTTGTTGTAATCGTGAATACAAGGCACTTTAAAAACTTTTAATTCATTATCAGTTGATTTTGCATAAAAATATTCATGCTCTCTAAATTGTAGTAATCTAGCTAAATTACTAATATCTATATTATGTTTTATTAATTGACATATATTTTTTCCAGCAGTTTCAGAACAAAGCTTTTTTAATCTTATATACACTTCATCTTTTTTTAGATTTTCAGATATCCATTTTGAAAAAACTTTTTCACGCACTTTAGTGTTAGTATTTTGCATAAACTGAGCTGCCGTAGAAATTGATATAGGCACTTGACATTCAAGCTCATCATTAAAATTAAATATGACATTATTTTTTTCAACACTAAATGAACAACTATATTTAAAATAAGAGTTATTCCAATTTCCAGCGTTGATTAATTTTAGCCATACATATTCAAACCAAGCATCATATTCATTAGAAGCAAATTCTTCAAACACATGAAGACCTCTTTTATACTCTTTATTTGTAAGTAATGAAAGAAATTTATATAACCCCATATTTTCTAATATAAAACTACTTTCTTTCAAAGAAAAACTATAATTGCCGATAATCAAATCAACAGGATCTCCCTTTTGCGTATCGTTACCTAGCCAAATAATTTGATCATTACTAGTGATTTTAAATTTATCATAAATATGTGTACCCAATAAAAGTCCATTATCAATAATAGATATGTGTTCGTTGTTAAATTCAATCAAAGATAATATATTGTCAGCTGATCCTATGTCGTTTAAAACTGTACACTTTGCAATTTCCATAAATCCTATTGGTGTGTATGCAGCTGCAAATGATTTTTTAGTATTCAAACAGCCTATTGCTACAGCCACACTAAGTTCCCTTAAATGTGTTTTTATATCTGCCATGAATATCTCCTCTTTATCTCCATTTATGAATATGATACTTTCAAATAAACTTTACTAGATAAATCTCACATATTTATTTGCTCATGATTTTCTCATCAATAGCCTTAGCTGCTTTTTTACCAGCTCCCATAGCCGAAATAACAGTCGCTGCACCAGTTACAACATCACCGCCAGCAAAAACAGCATCTTTTGAAGTTTCATTAGTTTCTTCATGCACAATAATTCCGCCACGATTATTAACCTCAAGACCCTTAGTTGTGTCTTTAATAAGTGGGTTTGGTGATGTACCAATTGACATGATAACAGTGTCAATATCGAGGGTAAACTCGCTATCTTTAAGCTCAACTGGACGTCTTCTGCCACGAGCGTCAGGCTCGCCGAGTTCCATTTTGATGCAAGTCATGCCAGTTACGCAGCCATTTTTGAAGTCACGAGGGTTTTCCTCATTTTTGTACCCCAAAATCTCAGTTGGAGCGGTTAAGATCATAAACTCAACGCCCTCTTCGATTGCGTGCTCAACTTCTTCCGCTCTTGCTGGAACTTCGTCCATTGAACGGCGATATACGATGTAAACTTTGCTTGCACCGAGTCTAAGAGCAGTTCTTGCAGCGTCCATTGCAACGTTTCCGCCACCAACAACAGCTACCTTGCCATCTTTCATGATTGGCGTGTTTGTTTCGTCTTTATAAGCCTTCATGAGGTTCGCACGAGTGAGGAACTCATTAGCCGAGTACACACCCTTGAAGCTCTCACCTTTGATGCCCATGAAGTTTGGAAGACCAGCACCAGAGCCTACGAAAACAGCCTCGAAGTCCATTTCGAAAAGCTCATCAATAGTTAAAATCTTGCCGATAACCATGTTTGTTTCAACCTTAACGCCCATTGCGATGAGGTTGTCAACTTCTTTTTGCACGATGCTTTTTGGAAGTCTAAATTCTGGAATACCATAAACCAAAACGCCACCAGCTGTGTGAAGTGCTTCGAAAATGCTCACTTCATAGCCTTTTTTTGCAAGCTCACCAGCGCAAGCCAAACCAGCAGGGCCAGAGCCAACAACAGCGACTTTATGTCCGTTTTGCTCAGGTTTTTCTGGTGTTACTGTTGCGTGTTCATTATGATAGTCAGCAACAAAACGTTCGAGTCTGCCGATTCCAACGCTGTCGCCCTTGATTGCACGCACACACTTGCTCTCGCATTGTGATTCTTGTGGGCAAACACGGCCGCAAACTGCTGGAAGTGATGAAAATTCTTGAATAGATTGGTACGCACCCTCGAAATCTTCTTCTTTGATTCTTGAGATGAACGCAGGAATATCGATGTTAACTGGGCAAGCGCTCACACATGGTTTGTGCTTGCAATTTAAACAACGAGTTGCTTCGTCGAGAGCCATTTCCTTGGTGTACCCCGTTGCAACCTCGCTGAAATTTTTGATTCTTTCGCCAGGAAGTTGAGTTGGCATTTCATTTTTAATTAAGCTCATATTTGGTTTAACTGCCATCTTATTTAACCTCCTTATTGAGTAAATTACAAGCGCTTTCATAAGCGTGTTTTTCAAAATCGTGATACATACTACCACGCATCATTGCTTCGTCAAAGTCAACTTCATAGCCGTTGAAGTCTGGGCCATCAACGCAAGCGAACTTCATAACTTTTTTGCCGTCAACATTGAGGCTCAAGCGACAACCGCCGCACATACCAGTGCCATCAATCATGATTGGATTCATTGAAACTGAGCATGGAATGTCAAAAGGTTTAGTTGTGAGTGTCACGAATTTCATCATGATGAGTGGACCAATTGCGATAACGTGATCGAAAGTTTCGCCACTATCAAGCATTTCTTTAAGAGGAATGCAAACATTGCCCTCACGACCATATGAGCCGTCATCAGTCATAACAAAAGTTTTGCTTGATGCAGCGTTGAACTCATCTTCTAAAATGAGCAAATCTTTATTTCTAAAGCCGATGATTGAAGTTACATCACAGCCTTGACTTTTAAGTTTTTGAGCAACTGGAAGAGCAATTGCGCAGCCTACACCGCCGCCAACAATGCAAACTTTTTTCATGTGCTCAGTGTTAGTTGCCACACCTAAAGGGCCAACGAAGTCTGGAATGAAATCGCCTTGCTCTTTATCGTTTAATTTTTTAGTTGTTGCACCAACAATTTGGAAAATGATGCGTACAGTTCCCTCTTCTTCATTGAATCCTGCAACTGTGAGCGGAATTCTTTCGCCATTTTCTTCAACTCTTAAGATGATGAATTGACCAGCTTGTGCTTTTTTTGCGATCAGCGGAGCTTTAATATCCATGAGTGTAACTGTTGGATTTAAAACTTTCTTGTTTACGATTTCGTACATTTGTGATTACTCCTTGTTTCGTTTTTGCTTTTGTCTTTATTATATTTCATATGTTTTGTTTTTTTAATATAGTTATCTAAGCTATTGTATCATAAAAATCAAGCTTTTTCAATATGTAAATTGTGTTATTTTCGATTTTTTCACTTCATCTAAATAAAAAAACGTGCAAGACTTGAGCCTCACACGTTTTTGATGTTATTTATTAGTTTATTTGTTTTTCAAACCATTAACAATGCGTTTCACTGCACCTTTTTCACCATTGCAAAGATCGACTATGCCTTCAACTGCCTCATGACCTGCAATGCCGCCAGTGAAACCAGTAAGGCTTCTCAGTGGCATATCTTTGAGTGATTTTGTGATCATGTCAGGATTTTCAGCTGTCAAAGAAATGATTTTTGCACCGAGTGATGCGCCACCATAGATGACTTTACCAATGCCAGAACAAGCGAGCTGTTCAATGCTTGAGTTGATGGTTAACTCGCCTTTTTGATATTGATAGTTGCTCTCACAAACCTTGCCGTAAAGCTCAGCGAATTGATCTGAAGTGATTGCAGTTTTATTTTTTGGATTATAGTAAAACGGCGCTTTATGAGTGTAATCTGGAACTTGAACATTTTTCATTGCTGATGTCACATTAACCATGCCAGTGAGTTTTATATCATCACTTGAAGCACCAACTAAGATTTCAAAATCACCACTTTCAACGTGCCAATCGCTGATTAAAACGTTATAGTACGCAAAACTGCGTGAATCAAGTTTCATTTCAACTTCTTTTGTTTCGCCAACTTCTAAGTAAACCTTAGCGAAGCCTTTAAGCTCTTTTTTTGCTTTAAAGATGGTGCTTTCAACATCGCTAACATAAAGTTGTACGACTTCAGCGCCAGCAACATCACCAGTGTTTTTGATTTTGCATTTAACTGTGAGCTCTTCGCCCTCTTTGATTTTTTTCTTAGACAGTTTCAAGTTGCTATATTCAAAATTAGTGTAAGACAAGCCAAAACCGAACGGATATTGAACTGGTTTTTCAGCTTTTTCGAAATAGCGATAGCCAACATAAATGCTCTCACGATATTCAACAGTACGTGGCCCCATTGGGAAGTAAGCCGACACGATGTTATCATTATTATGAAGTGGGAAAGTTTCTGCGAGCTTGCCGCTTGGGTTGGCATTGCCGTAAATCAAATCATAAGCAGCCTCACCGCCAGCTTGACCAGCGAGATACATATTTAAAATAGCTTTAACGCTGCTATCAAACTCAGCAACTTTCACAGGTGAACCGCAAGAAATTACGACAACGATGTTGTCATTCACTTTTGCGATTTCGTTAACTAATTCAACGTGTGAACTTGGAAGCTCGAGATGTGATCTATCGAAGCCTTCGCACTCGTAAGCATCAGTTAAGCCGATGAAAACTAAGACTTTATCTTTGCCTTTTGCGACTTGTTTTGCATATTCAATCATGGCTTTATTATAGCCGTTACCCTTGAGAGAATAGCCGTCAGCGTAAGAAAAACTTTCGCCAGCGTTTCTCATTGCTTGCACAAATGACGTTGTTTTATATGTATTAATAAAGCTTGAGCCAGCGCCTTGATATCTCAAATGGCTTGCGAGTTTACCGATAACTGCAAGACTTTGTGTCTTTTTAAGAGGAAGTGCGTTTTCAATGTTTTTGAGAAGTACAGCCGACTTCGTCGCCGCATCTTTGGCAACTTGGTTGTGTTTTTCAAAGTCAATCTTTTCGCCGAGAACTTCTTTTTTCTTTCTATCGTTAGCAAACTCAATCATGCGAGAAGCAACTAAATCAAGCTCGCTTTCATCAAGCTCACCACTGCGAACAGCCTCAACAATTTTCTTATCATTAAGACCGCCATTAGCTGGCATTTCTAAATCCAGACCCGCTTTAATGCCTTCAACTCTGTCGTTAACAGCGCCCCAGTCACTAACAACAATGCCTTTAAATCCCCATTCTCCACGCAAAATATCGTTTAATAGACGTTTATTTTCGCTAAGATATGAGCCATTAAGGCGGTTATAACTGCACATCACTGTGGCTGGTTGTTGAGTTTTAACAATATGCTCAAAGGCATAAAGATAGATTTCACGAAGAGCTCTTTCATCGATTTTTGCATCGATATGCATTCTCAAATGCTCTTGATTGTTTGCGCAAAAATGCTTAAGACTAACGCCAACATCTTCATTTTGAACAGCTTCAACATAAGCTGCACCCATGATTGCTGCTTGATAAGGGTCTTCACTGAAATATTCAAAGTTTCTGCCACAAAGTGGGCTTCTTTTAATGTTTACACCAGGGCCTAAAACTGTGCTAACATTCATTGCTCTTGCTTCTTTTGCAATTGCTTTTGCAACAGATTTCACCACGTCAACATCCCAACTGCTTGCCGTTGTCACGGCTGTTGGAAAGCAAGTTGCGATTTCTGATTTTTGCATTATATTTGTGCCAGCAGATGTTATTTCTTTTCTCATTCCATGAGGTCCATCTGTCATCATTACTGATGGAATGCCAAAACGTTCAATTGGTTCAGTTGTCCAAAATGAACGACCAGAACATAGTGAGGCTTTTTCTTCGAGTGTCATTTTTTTTAATAGATTTTCAATCATAAATACAGTATCCTCCTCAAAATTCGCTGTTGTTTTCAATTATAAATAGTATAACATAACTAATGCATTTTTTCTACTATTTTTAAGTTTATTCTTTATGTTTATGCAAATTGCTAGAATTTGTTGTGGTTTGTTTGTGAGGTTTTACATTCATGATTAGCTTGATTGGGTTGTTTTTGGTTGTGGTTTAGGTTTAATTTAATGGATAGCTTGATGTTAGAAAAAAATCAATGTTAGTTGATTAGCTCAAAACACATAAAATCTAGCAAATCTGCCACTAGCGTAGGGGTGAGCTCAATGCAGGCAACTTAAGGAAAAATATATTGATAATTAAAAATTATGGTGATGGGGAAAGTTCGCTATCGCTCACAATGAAGAATGAAAAATGAAGAATGAAAAATTGTGGTGGCGTGCGTTGCACGCATTATAAGCGTAGGGGCGACCTCATACTTGGGAACTTAAGAAAACACTAAAATATTGCACAAAAACTAGGGGTAAACTTAGTGTAAAAAGCGAATTGACAAATCAAAATCGCCAACAAAATTAAATAGGCACATATTTTTGTGTACTCTTTAAATTTGGTGAG
>JAWXUR010000098.1:0-6927 GCA_044426265.1 Clostridia bacterium | reverse complement strand
CATCAACTGCAACTTCGACATCATCGGTTTTTTCATCAACTGAAACTTCGACATCATCGGCTTTTACTTCAACTACTACTTCCTCTTTTACTTCCATTAATCCCGAATTTAACTTATCTGACTTTTCAAGTTTTTTTAAAAAGTCAGACGTACTAGCAAAAGCAAAATAAAAAATGCCTTGAAAAGAAGATAATTGCATAATCATGCCTCTGCTCATTTGTAATTCTTCCAAATGAATGCAAATCATATCAATATTTTCGCTTATTGTGTAATTGATTTCGTTTTTGCAGTTCCTTGATTTAAGTGAGTTTTTAGAGAAAAAAGCTAAAACTAAAGAACTATTAACTAACCTGTCAGCAATAACTTCTGGCCATTCATCACCAGCGTGTATCCCGTCATCATACCAAATACGATAACCATTATCATGCAAAGCCTCAATAATAGGCATAATTATCTTGCTATCTTTATGCGCATAGCTAACAAAAATATATTTCTCTTTACCCTCGTACGCTTCAAAACTGCATTTCATTTCAACATCTCCTTTTTTTCACCAATAAACAAAGTTAGTTAATAATAATTATATCAAAAAATCAAACTTATGTCAATTATAATGAAGTATAAATAAACAAAAAATGACGCTTAAATAAACTAAAAAGCAAATGAATGGAAAATAAAAGAAAAAAGCAACAATCGCAAATAAAAATTCATAGATATATATTGTTTTTTGGTGATTTTTGATGTACAATAAAAGTGTTAGAAAACATTTAAAAGCTAAATGATACGGAGAAGATTTTATGATTAATCAAAACATTAAAGATTTAGTAAACTATGCAATTAATAGCGAACTTATCACAAAGCAAGATGAAATTTATTGTACAAATGCAGTTTTGGAAATCCTCAAGCTTGATGAGTACGAGGAAAATGAGGGCAGCGGAGAATTTGAGCTTGAAAACATTCTTGCAAGCATCATGAATTGGGCGGTTGAAGCTGGAATTTTGGCAGATGACATCACAAGCCGTGACTTGTTTGACACAAAATTAATGTCAGTTTTTGTTTCAAAACCAAGCGAAGTTATCGCAAAATTTGAAGAGCTTTATGCGATTTCACCTAAGGCGGCAACCGAGTTTTACTATAAATTCAGCTGTGACACCGACTATATTAGGCGCTATCGAATTAAAAAAGATTTAAAATGGAAAACCGACACAAAATATGGTGAGCTTGACATCACAGTTAACCTCTCAAAACCTGAAAAAGACCCTAAGGCTATCGCAGCGGCAAAAAATGCTAAGCAATCAGGTTACCCAAAATGTCTGCTTTGCGTTGAAAACGAGGGGTACGCAGGAAGAATGAACCACCCAGCAAGACAAAACCACAGAATAATTCCGCTCACTATCGACGGCGGTCAATGGGGTTTGCAATATTCGCCATATGTCTATTATAATGAGCACTGTATCGTGTTTAACACAAGCCACACACCAATGAAAATTGATCGCAGTGTGTTTAGAAAACTGTTTGATTTCGTGGAGATTTTTCCACATTATTTCATCGGTTCGAACGCAGATTTGCCAATTGTTGGCGGCTCAATCTTAACTCACGAGCATTTCCAAGGCGGCAATTACGAGTTCGCAATGGCAAAAGCACCGATCAAAAAAGTTTGCAGTTTTGAGGGCTTCGAAAATGTTGAAGCTGGCATAGTTGATTGGGCGATGTCAGTCATTCGCCTTAATTCGAGCGACAAAGTGGAGTTAGTTGAACTTGCAGACAAGATTTTAACTGCGTGGCGTGCGTACAGCGATGAAGCAAGCTTCATCTTCAGTGAAACCGAAGGTGCGCCGCACAACACGATCACACCAATTGCAAGAATGAGGGACGGCAATTTTGAACTTGACCTTGTACTTCGCAACAACATCACGACCGACGAGCACCCAATGGGCGTTTATCACCCACATAGTGAATTGCATAACATTAAAAAAGAAAACATCGGCTTGATTGAGGTTATGGGCTTGGCTGTACTTCCGTCAAGACTTAAGGAAGAACTTAAGCTTGTTGGTGAGGCGATAGTTAGTAAAGCTGACATTTTTAGTGATGATAAAATCAAGCACCATGCGGCTTGGGTTGATACGTTTATCAGTGATTACAATTGGAATGAAGTTGATGTTGATGAAACGGTTAAACAAGAAGTTGGTAAGGTTTTTGAGATTGTGCTTGAGCATGCTGGGGTTTATAAAAATGATGAAGCTGGCATGAATGGGTTTGAGAGATTTGTGAAGAGCGTGAAATAGAAAAAAGAAGAAGAATAAAAGAAAAAAGAAGAATAAAAGAAAAAAGAAGAAGAAAAGAAAATAAAGCAAGCAAAGCTTTACTCAATTTTTCACGAAAAATTGCAGATTCTTAAGGCAGAGCCTTAAGGCGCTCGTAGCAACGAGCGAAACACCCCAAGTAAATTGAGAATTGAGAATTGAGAATGGAGAATTAAAGTAAAGCAAATGCGATCAAAAAAATAAAACAAACTAACAAAATGCGATATCGTTACCTAAAGAGCAATCTAAAGGAAAACGATATCGCATTTGCGTTAGTAGTAAAAGAGCGACAGCGATTTTTACGGACTGGTTGATGAATTTTCGATTTTTCATGCGTACAATTTTAAATTTATGTTATCGATTTTACATTGATATAATGGGGAATTTTGCCGCCGTTCTTGAACCCTCCGTCACGAACAAGTTCGTGCCACCTCCCTCGAGAGGGAGGCTGTTTTGGTTATCGATTATAATTTGTGGTTGTTGGAAATTTTCGGTTTATATTTACTTTTGTTGATGTTTTTAGTCACGTTTCTGCTGCCGCAGGGGCGTTACATTTTTTTGCTTGCCCAAAAAAAGTAACCAAAAAAATGGCATTTTCTTTTTTTCTGAAAAAAAAGAAAAACAAAAAAAGCATTCAAGGAAGTGTCCTTGAAAATCCTCTCGCACTGCGGTGGATTTATTTGGGTTTGGTGGTGGATTTTGGGTTTGTTGTTTTTCTTTTTGTTTTTTTGGGGTTTTTGGCGGTGTTTTAAAATTTTTGCGTAGGAGAGGGGTTTCCCCAAGCGTGTTGATTAGAGAAAAATCTCAATTTTTCGCACGTAGGGGACGGCTTCCCAGACGTCCCAGGGAACGAGAACAAAACTATAAATTACATCATTTTACAATCGATAACACAAAAGTTCTCGAAAACCACGAACAAAGTTCGTGCACCATCTTCGTAGGGGAGTGGTTCTACCGCTCCCAAGAACGGCGGCAAACCCATAAATCACATCAACACAAAAACGATAACAAAAAACCAAACGAAATTTGCCGTTTTCATTAAAATATACGTTAAACCCTGGGACGTCAAGGATGCCGACCCCTACAATTTTAAATTTATGTTATCGATTTTATGTTGATGTAATGGGGAATTTTGTCGCCGTTCTTGAACCCTCAGTCAGCTACGCTGACAGCTCCCTTGAAAGGGAGCCTTGAATGCCTCCCTCTCGAGGGAGGTGGCACGGACAATGTCCGTGCCGGAGGGTTCGAGAACGGCGGCGAGTTTCTCATCACATCATGTTTTAATCGATAACGAAAACCGCACCAATGCCATGTGCAATGACTGCGGTGGCGTTTTCTTTTTGGCGGGAAACCGCCAAAAAGTGTACCGCTGGAAAAGAATGAAATTGATTTTTTTAAAACCACAGTTAGATAAAACTAACTTTTTATAAAAATCATACAAATTAAACCAATTAAATATAAATTTATAGTGGAAAAATTATCTTGTTATAATGAAATAATGGTGCTATAATTGAAGTGACAAATAAACTCAAAAAGGAAATATAAATGATTCAATACATATTAATTTGCATAATTATCTTTTTCTCAATCGCTATCGAAGCCATGACCGGCTTTGGTTCAACTGTTATCGCTGTGCCGTTTTTATCGATGATTATTTCACTAAAATCGAGTGTGGCAATCATGCGTGTTTTTTCAATGCTGCTCGGTTTAGTTGTGGTTTCAATGAATTTCAAACACATCAATTTCAAGGTTTTAGGTCGTGTGATCGTGCTTGTGAGCCTTGGAATGCCGCTTGGAATTTTCGCCATCAACAACTTCCCTGAACAGCCGCTCAAACTCGGTTTCGGTCTTTTCGTGACTGGGTACGCTCTGATTTCGATTTTCAAAATCTTCAAAAAAAACAAAAAATCAGCCGCTGAGCTCGCTCAAATGGAGCTTGACCTCGCTGCAAAAAAGCAAAATCCAATTTTTATACCGCTCATTTTATTTATTGGTGGCATTTTTCAAGGTGCGTTTGCAACTGGTGGCCCTTTCATCGTGCTTTACACGAGCAGACAGCTCAAAACCAAAGCCGAATTTCGTGCCACAATGTGCAGCGTTTGGATTATCCTCAATAGCTTCGTTTTAATCGAAAATCTCATCGCTGGTGGCACGTACACTGCCGAAGTTTTAAACTATATGCTAATTAGTGCGGTTTTTGTTGTACTGGGCTTCGCCCTTGGCTATGCTTTGCACAAAAAAATCAGCATGGAAAAGTTTAATATTCTCATAAACTTCGTGATTTTGGTTTCAGGTTTAACCGCAATCGTTGGTGCTTTCACAGCTTGAATTTTTAGTTGATACGTAATTATATAAAAACAAACAAAAAAATGTTAAAAAACAAGATTAAAATAAGTTTTTCTATTGACAAACTTGTTTTAATCTTGTATTCTTATATTATATAGAAATTCAAGAAAAAACGCCAGTAAGTACACACTAACTCGAAAAGTGACGATTTTCTTGATATGTAACTATTTAAAGTATTAAATGAAAATATTTAAGAAAATAAGGAGAAATGTCAAATGAAAATTAAGAAAAATCACAAAGTTATTATTAGTATCGCGCTTAGTTTATGGATCTTTTTCATGGGTATGGAAGTAGGTAAAAGTTCTGGGGACGTTACTGTTGCTGAATCAATAGCATCAACTGAAACAACAACAGCAGCAGCTGAAACAACAACAGTCGAGTCAACAACTCAAGTTTTAACAACTGAAGCAGCTGGTACAACAGAATCAACCGACACAACAAGTCAAGAAGTTGTGACAGACACAACTGAAACAACAGCAGTAGCAAGCGCAGACCCATCAAGCTACACAACAGATCAAATCGTTGCAAACCTCAACGAGGCAATGGCAACTTTAGAATCAACACCAGATTTCACAGCTCACGTTATTGATGATATTCAAGTAACAGTTGTTGATTGCAGCATCGCAATGGCAACAAGCTTAGTTAACAGTGTTGTTCAAATGTTTGTGGGTGAAACAGATAACACTTACACTTTCGTTGACGGTGTTGAACAAGCAAGCGGTCAAAGTACAACAGAATTTGTTATTCCATCAGCTAGTGCATTTAACTTAGACCCAGCTGGCATTGCATCAGCTTCAGCAGTTCAAGATGGTGATAGCGTTGTTTACACAGTCACTCTCATTGAAGAAACTGCAACTTATGATTCTCCAGTTGCTCCATATCACCAATCAACAGTTGGTTATTTAGATCTCACAGACATCGGCTTACCATCAACAGTTTCAATTGATGATGCAACTCTCAATTACCACGGCTCAACAATGACAATCACTGTTGACTCACAAGGCAGAGTAACAATCTTTGATGTTGCTTTCCCAATGGACGGCAGCGGTACTGCTTCAATCTCAGTCTTCTCAGGTTCAGCAGAATTTGAAGGCTCAATGGATCAAACTTGGACATTCACTTATTAATTTAAGTAGCGTCTTTAAAATTAAATAATTTAAGCCGATAGTTTTTTGCTATCGGCTTTTTTGATGTTTTGCGGTACTTTCCAGCGTACAAACTTTAAAAAACTATAAATAGAAATGATTTTTTTTGAAAACTTTTGAAAAATTGTTGTATATTGGAAGAAATTAGTAGTATAATATTATTGTGCAATCGTTGATATTTAATGATTACAAAAAAACAAAAACAAAAAACTATTAAGGAGATAACAACATGGAACTTAAAGGTAGCAAAACAGAAAGAAACTTACTTGCAGCTTTTGCAGGTGAAAGCCAAGCACGCAACAAATATACTTATTACGCATCAAAAGCAAAAAAAGAAGGTTATGAGCAAATTTCAGAAGTTTTCACACTCACAGCTGGAAACGAAAAAGAACACGCTGAACTCTGGTTCAAAGAACTCTCAGGCATCGGCTCAACAATCGATAATCTCAAAGACGCAGCCGCTGGCGAAAATTACGAGTGGACAGACATGTATGAAACTTTTGCAAAAGAAGCTGAAGAAGAAGGCTTCTTAGCATTAGCAGCAAAATTTAGAGGTGTTGCAAAAATCGAAAAAGAACACGAAGAAAGATATCTCAAACTCTTAGCTAACATTGAAAATGACGAAGTTTTCAAACGCAGTGAAAGTAAACTCTGGATCTGCCGCAACTGTGGCCACGTTCACATCGGAAACGATGCACCAGAAGTTTGCCCAGTATGCGCCCACCCAAAAGCATATTTCGAAATAAAACAAGAAAACTATTAATTGGGGTCGAGCTGCCTCGACACGCACGCCGGATTAGGTTTAATCTATTTGGGAATAGATACGCCGAGCAGTTAGATTGCTCGAGTTTGGGTGGTTTTGAGATAGGTTTGATGAACTGGGTCGAAAAAGTTCGCTGTCGCTCTCGTTTTCTGCATTGCTAGATTGATTTATTGGCGGCGGTTTCATAGGTAATTAATACGTAACTGAGGGAGGGCGTAAGCTCTCCCTTTTGCTATGTCAATAAATAAAAACCAACTCCGTAGGGTCGATTCACGAATCGACCCTACGTTTCGTGTATATATTCACAGTGTAGGGCAAGGGTTCTACCCCATACTCGGGAACTTAAGAATTTCACTGTAGGGACATGGCTTGC